>NZ_JBFRYC010000004.1:0-307746 GCF_040892615.1 Thioclava arctica | reverse complement strand
CCCGCGGCGCTTAAGCGCCTCATTATAGGCAGTCCAATTCGTTGTCTTGTAGGTCGGTGCTGTCGGTTTGCTCATGCCCATCAGCTACCACACTGGATTCACGACATGAATCCCTACCGGATTTGTGCAACAGAGCCTCCCAAAACGCAAAAAAGCTCCCAATCGCAGCGGAACGCTGAGACTGGGAGCTACTTTGCTCATATATCTTATGAGTTCGCAGTTGAACTCGCACTAAACCTTCAACAGAAACCGATTCTGTGCAAGAAAATTATTCTCAACGCTCATTTTTAGATGCAATCCTCTCCACACTGCCGCCTTGCCGGACTAGCATTGTTTGAGTTCCCCCCTTCCCCAATGACATCAGGCCACGCGTTCGATCTCGGCCTGGCCGAGGGCGTTGAAGCGGTTCATGAGGGCGATGCGGATATGGATTTCTGCAGGCTGACGGTTGGGGTCTCGTGATACGATCCTCTCTCCGAAGGATTTAAGGCCGCGCATCCGCTGCCCGGCAGTGGTTTGCCTGCAAACCATGAGAGGGTTCGCCTCGACCCGACTTCGGATGTGGTAGCAGGACCATCGTTTCCAGATCGCCCGCCCGAAGCGTCGGGTCGCCCGGATGATGGCATTGCGGGGCGCAGGCGTTGTCCGCGATTGGTCCGAGCACAATGCCGAGCGCGGCAGGGCAGTCCTTCTTCCAGAGGCGTCCGTTCTTGCGGATGGGTATGATGGCGGTGTCGCCACGCGCGAGGATCGCGGTGTGGCCGCGACGGGGTGAAGGGCGTCTTGGAAACGATCCAGTAGATCGTTTCAGCCCCGGGTCGAAGGCCCCATCCATTGCCCGACAGGCGATTGCACAGCAATCTGCCGTGAGGGGCCGGTCACGGTGCCAATCGGTTGATCCGTCGGGATCTGGTCGAGCAGGTCAGGAAGGACGGGGCTGTCGCCCTCCCGGCTTGAGGTGAATTCCACGGCCCGGATCTCGCCGGTGGCGGTATCCATCGCCAGATGGACCTTGCGGTATTGGCATCTACGATGAGTGCCATGCTTGCGGGCCGGCGGTTCGAGATGCCGACGGTGATGTTCTTTTGCCCGCGGCTCAGGGTGGAAAAGTCGGGAACCGGCCAATCCAGCTCTGCCATCTGCAGAATGCTCGACACCATCCCGCCTCGCCCTCGCCACGGTCACTCGGACCAGTGGCATTCCCATGGCTCGATCTGCCGAAGCGGCAGGCCGAACAGCACTTTCACCATCAGGCAGAACTGGATCGCGGCATCGAAAAATATAGGTGGTCGGCCTGGACGTCCGGACTTGGGGCCGAGCCACTTCATGTCTTTGTCGAGCCAACCTCTCACACATGCAAGCATGTGTTGCCGGCCAACGGATCAACAGCGAGCCGCCGCTTCAGGGTTCGCTATAGGACTTCCAGTTCGTCGTGCGGTAGCGGCCTGCTTCGGGCTTGCTCATGCCGAGCCTGTTAACCTACCGGATTCGCAAGGTGAAACCTTCCGGCGTCGAGTTCTGCAACAATGCCCATGCCATCATCGAACAACGCCCAAGCTGCCGTCAAAATTCTGGGAAGGTAGCGCCAGATGCTGACGAGATCGAAGTGATCAACAAGGAGCATATCCATTTTTTTGACTGTGGCGCGAATTTCGAAAAAGTCTCATGTCCTGAATGCCATACCAATATCAATTTGGATTGGTGGAGCCAGACAATGTCCGCAGACTTTGATAAAAATACAGGACTTCAGCTTATCGAACACAAACTATCTTGCTGTTCATCGGCCGTTTCACTCAATACATTGAGATATGCATTCCATGACAAAATTTCGGTCGAAGTGGTCAGAGAAATCGAAGCTACTTTGGAATGTGAGATTTCGGTCGTCTATCAACGGATCTAAACGCAACAGCGCTATAGTTCGCCCGTAGAGCGAACCAACACGCTTTGCGGACACCCCCGAACTCAAAGGTGGGTCAGTTCTCGATGGAAAATCCGGGTCACTTCTGGGTGGAAATCAACAATTTCTGCACAAAATCTGTGCATCAATGCCCCCGACGCTAAAATACTTGCTATCCTACACCATATCGTTACCGTTTCGTGAATATGTGTGATTTTGCTCGAATCGAACGAAATCAACACGTTCACGATCGCTCTGGGAGGGGAATCATGACTAAAAACCAAAAGTTCAACCGCCGCTCGTTCTTGACGAAATCGGCGCTCGCCGGTGGTGTCGCAACCGGTAGTGTCCTTGCGGCACCTGCGGTATTGGCACAAGCGCCGCTTGTTGTGAAAATGCAGACATCTTGGAACGATGCGAATATCTGGCAGGAATTTGCTCGCGACTATGCGACGCGCGTCGAAGAAATGTCGGGTGGCCGCATGAAGATCGACGTGCTGCCCGCGGGCGCGGTTGTTGGCGCGTTTCAAGTACTTGATGCTGTCAACGACGGCCTGATCGACGCCGCTCATTCTGTTCCGGTTTATTGGTACGGCAAGAACAAGGCGGCGTCTCTGTTCGGCACCGGCCCGGTGTTTGGCGGGTCTGCGACAACGATGCTGTCATGGTTCTACGCTGGAGGCGGACAGGAGCTTTACGACGAGCTGACTCAGGAGATCATGGGACTCGATGTGGTCGGCCGTTTGGGCTTCCCGATGTTCGCGCAACCCTTTGGTTGGTTTAAGGGCGAGGTCAACACGGTTGCCGATCTACAGGGCCTGAAATACCGGACGGTCGGTCTGGCCGCTGACCTGATGTCCAAGATGGGCATGTCTGTGGCGCAGTTGCCGGGTGGCGAAATCGTGCCCGCGATGGAGCGTGGCGTCATCGACGCCTTCGAATTCAACAATCCGTCGTCGGATAAGGACTTTGGCGCGCAGGACGTGGCAAAGAATTACTATCTTTCGTCCTATCATCAGGCTTCCGAGAGCTTTGAGTTCTTGTTCTCACGCACGTTCTTGGAAGATCTGGATCCCGATTTTCAGGCGATCCTGAAATATGGTGTCGAGGCGGCCTCGACCGCGAACACAGCTAAGGCAATGGACCGCTATTCCGCAGATCTCCAGTGGTTGCAGAATGATGCCGGCGTAACCATTCACCGCACGTCGAAGGAAATTCTGGATGCGGAGCTGAAGGCTTGGGACGAACTGATCCCGGAACTGGAAACAGATCCTTTCATGAAAAAAACCCTCGATAGCCAGCGGGCTTGGGTTGAGCGGGTGTCCTACTATGAGCTGATGAACTCCCCCGATTATGGTTTGGCCTACGATCACTACTTTCCGGGTAAGGTGAAGCTCTAACTCGGACTTGACGACCCATTGAAACCTCGGCGCCCACTGCGTCGAGGTTTCATTGGAAATCTACGGGGATATCATGATTTCTTTCATTCGGTTTGCCGATGGTCTTTCGGCATGGTTCGGCAAGGCCTTCGCGTGGCTTATCATCGTAATGGCCGTCGGGACGGGCTACGAGGTTTTCGTACGCTACGTCCTGAACAGTCCGACGGCTTGGGCGCTGGATGTGTCCTTCATCATGTATGGCGCTTTGTTCATGATGGGCGGAGCCTACACTCTGTCGCGGGGCGGCCATGTTCGGGGTGACTTTCTGTATCGGCTCTTGCAACCGCGCACACAGGCGAAGATCGACTTTGTGCTCTATCTCATCTTCTTTTTCCCCGGCGTCACCGCACTTATTTTTGCGGGTTGGAAATACGCTGCCAGATCATGGCGTTACGGCGAGGTGTCGGCGGCCAGCCCAGCCGGCGTTCCAATCTATCAATTCAAGGCAGTCATCGTCGCTGCCGGATTGCTTTTGTTTGTGCAAGGGATTGCGCAATTAATGCGCTGCATCATCGCAATGCGCACGAATGAATGGATCGAAGCCTCCGAGGATGTCTTCGAGACCGAAGACCTCTTAATGCGCGAAGCCAACAAGGCCGAGAAAGATCATCTATCATGACTGACCCTCAAGTCGCCCTAATGATGCTCGGGCTTTTCATTGTTTTTGTTTTTCTGGGGTTTCCGATCGCCTTTACGTTGATGGCTATGGGGATCGGTTTTGGCTACTTTGCCTACTTCGATTCCAGCCGGATGTGGCGCGCCTTCGACCGCTTGGACGAAACCGCCAGCACTTGGGACAGTTGGTCGACCTGGATCGAGGGGTTTCTAAATAACCGCATCTTCGATCTATTCGTGAACCAGACATTTACCGTGATGTCGAACGAGGTTCTCACAGCCGTGCCATTGTTCCTGTTCATGGGCTACATCGTGGAGCGCTCGAATATCGTCGATCGTCTTTTCACGACCCTGAATATCGCATCAAAGAACTTGCCGGGTTCGATGGGTGTTGCCGCATTGATCACCTGTGCGTTGTTCGCGACCGCCACGGGTATCGTTGGCGCTGTGGTGACCCTTATGGGCCTGTTGGCACTGCCAGCGATGTTGAAAGCGCGCTATGAGCCATCCTTCGCGGCAGGGATAATCTGTGCCGGCGGAACCCTTGGCATCTTGATCCCACCGTCGATCATGCTGATCGTCTATGCGGCTGCGACGAATGTGTCTATCGTTCGGCTCTATGCGGCAGCGCTCCTACCAGGTTTGACGCTTGTCGGACTCTATCTGATCTATATCGTTGGCCGATCGATCCTGCAGCCGTCATCGGCACCGCGTCCGACAAAAGACGAAGTGCCCGACATGCCAATGTTGAAGCTTCTCTGGCTTATTGTCACTTCTTTCGTGCCGCTGGCTTTCCTGATCTTCGCTGTCCTGGGTTCAATCTTGTTCGGTTTGGCAACACCAACCGAAGCCGCCTCTATCGGCGCGTTGGGCGGTATCCTACTGGCTTTCCTCTACCGGGCGATGACATGGCAGCGGCTGCGCGAAAGCGTATATCTGACCATCCGCACCACCGCGATGGTCTGTTGGCTGTTTGTTGGCTCCTACACCTTTTCGGCGGTATTTTCCTATCTTGGCGGAGAGCAGGTCATCGGCGATTTCGTGGCTGGTCTAGACCTGACGCCGATCCAGTTCCTGATCATCGCGCAATTGATCATCTTCTTGCTGGGTTGGCCGCTGGAATGGTCCGAGATCATCATCATCTTCGTGCCGATCTTCCTGCCGCTACTGGATGTCTTCGGCATTGATCCGCTGTTCTTCGGCATTCTGGTCGCACTCAATCTGCAAACAAGTTTCCTAACACCACCTATGGCGATGTCGGCCTACTACCTGAAAGGCATCGCCCCGCCCGAGCTACGTTTGACGCAGATTTTCAAGGGGGTTATGCCGTTCCTGCTTTGCGTCATCATTAGTATGGTCCTGATGTATGCGTTCCCACAGATCGTGTTCACCCTGCCGGATATGTTCTATGGCCGCTAACTTCAATAAAGCTGAGAGGCTCGCGCGCGCACCGGGCGCATTACTGTTGCGGGACAGGTTGGCTTCGGGCGCGATTGACGCTCTGACGCTGGTCGAAAGCTACATCGCCCGGATCGAAGCCCGTGAACCTGAGGTCGGGGCATGGGCTTGGTTCGATCCCGACTTCGCGCGTGCACAGGCTCGGACGCTGGATGCACATCGCCGTGCCGGGCGGCCACTGGGTCGCCTTCATGGGCTGCCCGTCGGGATCAAGGACATCATCGACACCGCCCGGATTCCCACGGAAAACGGCTGCGTGCTTGACGCCGGGCGCATCCCCATACGCGACGCCTATGTTGTTTCGCGGCTCAAGAAAGAGGGCGCGATCATCATGGGCAAGACCGTGACGACAGAGCTTGCCTTCATGCACCCCGGCAAAACAGCGAACCCGCACAATCTTGCGCACTCGCCGGGCGGGTCGTCACAAGGGTCTGCGGCGGCGGTCGCCGATGGTATGGTTCCACTGGCCATCGGCACTCAAACCGGTGGTTCGATCATCCGTCCAGCTTCGTTTTGCGGCATCACCGGATATAAGCCCACTTTCGGAGCGATCCCGCGCAGCGGTATTCTGTCGCAATCCCCATCACTGGATACCGTCGGGGTTTTTGCCAGCGACCCAGGAGGAGCCGCACTGTTGGCTGAAGTACTGTTTGGCCAAGACGAGGCTGATCCGGCGACCCACTACGAACCCGTGCCCGCGCTGGTGAAAGCGACGCAATCGAAACCTCCGCTCGCACCGGTTTTCGCGTTCGTCAAGCCGCCCGGTTGGGAGGACGCAGATCCGGACCTCCATGCAGCATTCGACGAGCTGATTGCGGCTCTCGGCGATCAGGCGTTTGAGGTCGAACTGCCTGGAGCCTTCACGGGGGCTGCCTCCCAGCGCCAGCTGATCAATTTCTCTGAAATGGCGTACCACTACTACCGCTACTGGCGCGACGGTGCTGACCAGTTGGGGGAAGAAACTCGGCAGGCCATCGAGAAAGGCAATGCGGCAGTCGCCCGCGACTATCTTTCGGCCTGCGACATCCCGCAAGTTCTGAATGCGGCGTTGGAAGAGATCTTCGAGCGATGTGACGCGATCCTGTGTCCTTCCGCAACAGGATCGGCACCCAAAGGCTTAGGCAGCACCGGCGATCCGATCTTCAACGGACTCTGGACATTGTGCGGGACCCCATGCCTCGGCCTTCCCCTCCTGATTGCTGAAAACGATCTGCCAATGGGCGTGCAAATTGTTGGGATGCGCGGCAATGACGCGCGATTATTGCGAACGGGGCAATGGCTGTTTGATTGGGCGAGCAATCTGACATCCGATGATGACAACACGACAGGGAATAAATCATGAACCGAATTCTTGCACTATTCGCGTTTGTCGTTTTTGCGGTGTTCCTTGGAATCCTCGCAGTCAAGGTGCCCAGCCCGGACCTTGTCATCGTCATCACATTGACTGTGATCCTGGTCGCATATGACTTCATTACGTCGTGCAGCGACAAAAAGGACTGAGCTTCGATGTCGAAACCGGTCATCTGGATCACCCGGACGCTGTCAGAGGCGACGCTGGAACGCGCACGACGTGACTATGAGGTGATCTGGGATGCCACTGACACGCCTGGCAGCGCCGATGACATCATCGCCATGAGCGCTCAGGTGGACGGTATCATCCCATGCCATTCTGAACATTTTAGCGCTGCAGTCGTGGAACAGCTTGATCCACGACTCAAGATCATCGCCAACCATTCAGTCGGCGTCGATCATTGCGATCTTTCGGCGCTGCGGTCTCGTGGGATCATCGTCACGAACACGCCTGGCGTTCTATCGGATGCGACTGCCGAACTGGCAATGATGCTGATGCTTTGTGCCGCGCGGAAGGCCGTCGCTGGCGACAGGATCGTGCGGTCGGGGGCGTGGAATTTCTGGTCGCCTGCATTTCTTGTCGGCAAACAGGTGACCGGCGCGCGACTAGGTATAATCGGGATGGGTGGGGTTGGCTGCGCGATGGCGCGCAAGGCCCGCGGCTTTGATATGCAGATCCACTATCATAACCGTAGCCGGCTTGCGCCCGAAGTCGAACATGGCGCGATCTTTCATGACACCCTCGACGGTCTTCTGGCAGTGTCTGATTTTCTGTCACTCCATTGTCCGTCCACCCCGCAAACGGTGGGCATGATGAACGCATCACGGATCGCCCAGCTACCAGCCGGGGCTATTCTGGTGAACACGGCCCGAGGCAATCTGATCGATGAAGCAGCACTACTGGCCGCAATCCAATCTGGCCAGATCGCCGCAGCCGGTCTGGATTGCTTTTGCGCCGAACCGGGCGGAAATGCAGAATTTTCAGATCATGAGAATATTGTGATGATGCCACATGTCGGCAGCGCCACGGTCAAGACACGCGACGCGATGGGGGCCAAAGCACTCGACAACCTAGACGCCTTTTTCCGTGGAGACACGCCGCCAGATCTTGTCTGACTGCGGCGACATTTTTTGTCATACCGACCTGTATGATAGGGCCGAAAGGGGTTCCTGTCGTAAATTTTCGCAGGGCAAGCTGTCAGCAACTGTTGGACACAATTATGCTGTGAGGGCCGCAATCTCTGCAAATGGCGAGACGCCTGTTTGACCGAATTAACCCTTGCGGATCATACGTGCGATTTTGGCTTTGCCCAGTCGAGCGGCACCAGAATGGAACGCCTTGAAACCCAGCATAGGGTGCGTGAGACGCTTGATGAAGCGATGACCTGCCTCAATCATGTAGTTGAGGTATCTTGATTGGATAATCCTAGCTGTTTGATCCCACGGTTTGATGGTGCGATCCTTTCTGAGGAATGGAAGCTCCACGATCCCGTTGACCGGCAGGTGATGCTTGCATCGCCGAGAGGGGTGCTTGCCGTCAGAGTAGCAATACAACGATCTCAAGCTGCGCTCGCAACGCTGAGCAGAGAGCTTGGTACTAGTTATTTCCTGCACGAATGGTGGCTGATCGCGATCATGCTCACCACCGAAATCGGCCTGTTCTACGAGATCGCCTCAAGCCGCCCCCCTAGCCAGACCGGAGCCTACGCGTGAGCCGCAAGGTGATTTCGCTCTTGCTCGTGCTGGCGTTGATTGGCGCAGTGTCGCAGCGCAGGACAGCGCACAAACCGCAAGGGACGCGAATACATAATCTACGTCTCGGGCGGAAACTCGACCCTGAAACCCGCAGTGGGCGACATGGTCACAGTCACGCGTTGCTACAGAACTGATCCAGCGGCTCATCGTGACTATGTCGGCCCGTCCCGTCAGAAGCGAATGGCAGGATTGGGTTGCTTAGCGCCGGTCGCGGTGCCCTTGAGGAGCCCCTGCCCTGTACAGACGCGCTTTGCGAAATTTTACGCATGCATTCCATTGCCCGAGGATCCGGCCGATGACCATCGCCTGCCGGGTGGCCAATACGATCACGGCCCGGTCCCGGGCCCATACCCTGCCCGCGCCCGAGGGGCGCACGGACTGATCAGCGCCCCGACCAGCGGCGCTTTGCACGCAGGCCCGGGGGCTTTCATCCAGTCGTCAGATCAGCGCGACCGGGCCTTAGCTGCGGTCGTGTCTTTTTGCTGCGTCGGCATTTCGATATTGATCTCAAGGCTCGAAATGTCGTCCCTGCGCTCCATTCGGATGTCGACCTCGTCATCCTCGATCTTCATGTATTTACGGATCACGGCGAGGATGTCGTTTTGCATCGCGGGCAGGTAATCGGGCTCTTGCGAGCCACTGCCACGCTCATGCGCCAGCAAGATCTGCAGACGGTCCTTTGCCGTCTGCGCCGATTTCGGGCGGCGGGGCTTGAGGGAGAAACCAAACAAGCTCATGCGGACCGTCCGAAGAACCGACCGAGCAGACCGGGGCGCTTGTCGCTGCCGATACGCATCGGGACATCTTCGCCCAGCAGGCGCGCCACGGCGTCTTCATAGGCAGAGGCCGCACTTGAGGGAGCATCCAGCACGACCGGCATGCCAACATTCGAGGCGCGCAGCACAGCGGTGCTTTCGGGTACGATCCCCAGCAGCGGCACAGCCAGAAGCTCAAGCACGTCTTCTACCGCCATCATCTCGCCGCGGTCGATGCGGCCCTGATCGTGCCGGGTCAGAAGAACCTGCGACTTGACCGGCTCTAGGCCTTTCTCGGCGCGCTGCGTCTTGGAGGCCAGCAGGCCCAGAACGCGGTCGCTGTCGCGCACGGACGAGACTTCGGGGTTGGTCACCACGACTGCCTCATCCGCGTAATACATCGCCATCTGGGCGCCACGCTCAATCCCGGCGGGGCTGTCGCAGATGATGTAGTCGAAATCCTTACGCAATTCGTCGAGCACCTTCTCGACGCCCTCCGAGGTCAGCGCGTCCTTGTCGCGGGTCTGCGAAGTCGGCAGGATCGACAGCGTATCGACGCGCTTGTCCTTGATCAGCGCTTGGCTCAGGCGGGCATCGCCTTGCACCACGTTGATGAAATCAAAAACCACGCGACGTTCGCAGCCCATGATCATATCGAGGTTGCGCAGGCCCACATCGAAATCGATGACCACGACCTTGTGGCCGCGTTTCGCGATGGCCGCCGAGATGGCAGCGGCCGAGGTTGTTTTGCCAACACCGCCCTTGCCCGAGGTGATGACGATCACCCGGCCGCGCGGTCCGTCTTCCTTGAGTTGGGTCATTGGAACGCCTCCACACATAAGTTGTCACCCTCGAGAAAGACCTGAACGCTGCGCTTGCGCAGCTCCGGTTCGATCGTCTCGCTGGTCTTGTAAAGTCCTGCAATCGCCAGCAATTCTGCCTGCTGGCTTTGACAAAAGATGCGCGCACTTTCGTCGCCATGCGCACCCGCAATAGCGCGGCCCCGCAGCGTGCCATAGACGTGGATATTGCCCGCGGCCACGATCTCGGCGCCCGAGGCGACAGAGCCCACGATCGTCAGGTCGCCATGCTCGGCCACGACCATCTGCCCCGAGCGCACCGGCGCGGTGACGATCATATTGGACTTGGGCGGTGCCTCGGGCGTTTTCTTGGCAGGCTTCGCTTTGGATTTGGCCGAAGGCAGCGCAGTCTCGCGGCCCACCTTGATTGGGATGATGCCGTAGCCCCGGACCGTGGAAAGCTGCACATCGGTCGCGTTTTGCGCCCCGAAGACCAGAAGACCGCGCTCAAAGAGCCTATCGATCAGATCGCGGATCTTGCCGGGCACGTTCATATCCGGGACCAGCGCGAAATCGAGCACGATTGGTGCATCGTCCAGTATCTGCGGCGCTTGGGCCAGTGCGGCGTCAAGCCGTTCGTAAAACGTCTCGTCCATTTCGGATGTTTCAAGCCGTAGCGCGACGGCGGTCAGGAACAGACCGCGGAAATGGAAGGGTCGGACTGTGACCGGATCGGTGTCGCTCCGGGGGTCGCTGCTGGGGGTCTGCACGAGTGGCCTCGCTGTGCTCTGTGATTGGCGCAACGATTTGCGCTTCGTTTTTGCCCTTATTGGGTAGAGCGTGCGCGCTTGCCACCCACAAAACGGCCATCGCCGGATACTGGGCAGAAAGCTGCTGTCAATGATCGAATTTCCGCCGGTGCGCGCGCGTGTTCATGCGCGTGAACAGAGAGCCATACGCTGTCAGTCAGGCCCGGCGCGCCCATGACCTGCCCGACGCGCCACCCTGCCCGCGATGGTGCGGAGATGCTGATCACGAAACGATAACGCGAAAGTGACATTGTCTAATCGTGGGTCACGCCCTCTACGGCGGCAAAGTCCCGCATTGACGCCCTCCGGACATCAAATTTCTGCGCGACGTGTCGAACGGTTGTGACCTGAGCCCCAATTCTCCTCCAGCTTTGCGCGGAGTCCTTGGGGTTATGCTCCGCTCCCCAAGCTTGGGCCGCCGGAAGCTAGATTTTTCCAGCTTCTTCACGATGACGGGCTGGTGACGCCATCAGGGTAATGTATGGCAATCGGGACGTTGTAGCCGATCGCACTGTGGGGTCGGTCCTCGTTGTAGTGCCTACGCCAATCCTCCAGCTTTTCGTGGGCATCCGCAAGGCTCATAAACCAATGCGCGTTCAGAGATTCCGACCTCAGCTTGCTATTGAATGCTTCGATATTCCCGTTGTCTGTGGGCTTCCCAGGCCGTGAGAAGTCGAGGGTGACGTTGTTGGCGTAGGCCCAGAGATCAAGGTCGCGAGATGTGAATTTTCTGCCGTTGTCGACCCGGATCGTCTTGGGGTAGCCGATGCGGGCACAGATGCGTTCTAAGGTCTGGACGACGTCCTCGCCGCGGTAAACGAAGCGAGGATTAGTCGCAGGACAGAAGCGGGAGTGCGTATCGACGATGGTCAAAATCCGCAGTTTCCGACCGGTGGAAAGTTGATCATGCACGAAGTCCATAGCCCAGACATCGTTCGGCCCAATCGCCACCGACCGATCTTCTCTCAGCTTCGCTTTCACACGGCGCTTGGGGTGCTTGTTGCGCAACTGAAGGCCCAACTCAATGTAAATCCGACGTGTCTTTTTCATATTGATCTCTCAGCCCTCTCGCGGCAACAAGACGTGGACGCGCCGGTAGCCATACCGCAGCGCATTTCGCAGATATCCTTGATCCTTCGTTCCAGCGCGGCCTGCCCGGGGCGGCGGGACTTGTAGTGGTAGGTCGAGACATCGAACCGCAGGGCATCACATGCCCGCCGGATCGATACGCCCCAGTCCACCAGCATCCCATCAACCAGCTTGCGCTTCCAGGCAGGCCCTAGAGCTTTCAGCGGATGACGTGCCTCACAACATCTCGCGGTCGAGCGTCAGGTCGGCCACGATCTTCTTCAGCCGGGCATTCTCGTCCTCAAGCGGCTTCAGCCGCCGCATCTCGTCCGGTAGCAAGCCGCCATATCGCGTTTGACGGGCAAACAGTCCCCCGGACTGTTTGCAGCCCCGTCGCACTCCAGTTGAAATAGGTCGCCTGACTGATCCCGGCCTTGCGGCAGATCTCTGCGACCGGTGTTCCTTCCTCGCCCTGCTTCAAGATGAACGCCTTCTGCGCCTCCGTGAACTTCGATGCCTTCATCGTTCTCAACGCCTCTCCAAGCCAGGAAAGCTTAGCCAAAAACTCCAGTTCCAAATGGTCCAGTTTTCAGGGGGCAGAGCAGTGCCGCCCAGCTACCATGCTGGATTCACAAGATGAATCCGCTCACAAGATTTGTGCAACAGAGTCACTGCCGTTCTCAGGTTTCCGGGGAAAGCCCCCCCTCCATCAGTCAATTTGTGCGACAAAGCCGGGGGGGAGCCTAAAACAACTCAACATCGCTAACTGGCTCTGGCGGTTTGATTGGTTCGAATATCTGCGCCTCTCCCAACATCTTTTGTCGTGCGCGACCACTGTCTGGCCAAAACTCAATCCGCCTCGCCTGGGTGCCACCAAGACTTTGGCCTGAACACTCGATCCCTTCGCGCCGAAGAAAATCAAGCACGAAATACGCGTTCTTTTGCCCGACATCCGAAAGCCCAGCGATCATACGCGCACCGCCAAACACCTTGCATTTCAACCGGTCGCGTCGCGCGCCAAGTTTGATCAAATCGTTGATCAGAAGTTCCATCGCGTTCACGCCAAAGCTTGCAGCCTGGACAGTGACATTGTTGCTTTCAGGAAGAAGAAAATGATTCATCCCACCGACTTTCGCGCTTTCGTCATACAGACACGATGCGACACATGATCCCAAGATTGTGGTGATGGAACGCCCACCGGATCCCGATGAGGCATACTCGCCCTGAGAAATATGTTGTGGTCGGATCGGGCTATTCATACCACCCTCCCGCGTGTGCCAAACCGTTGTGCAACTGGGGGCTGACGCGTGCACAAGGCCAAAATCTCTCTCGCCATTGCGTCAAGTGGCACCGCGCGTTCCGCGCCGCCGGTTTCCAACGCTGCACGCGGCATCCCGAAAACAACCGAGCTAGCCTCGTCTTGCGCCAAGCAACGCGCGCCTGCCTGACGGAGTTTTAGCATCCCTTCCGCTCCATCTCGGCCCATACCTGTCAGCAGAACTCCGACCGCACGATCGCCAAGAAACTGCGCAGACTCGAACAAAACATCGACCGAGGGTCGATGGCCACTTCGTTTTTCTTCTCCCACCAACTTGCAGCGCGCTGGCTCCCCCCGTGCGAGCGCCAGGTGATATGCACCGCCCGGCGCAAGATAGATACGTCCCTGCTCCAGACGAGCATCAGGAGTTGCGAGTGCTAACTGAGGTTCAATCTGGCGTTGTAATCGCGCAGCAAAACTGGCCAGAAATGTCTCGGGCATATGTTGGGTGATTACAGTTGGAGGGCAGTTTTCTGGAAATTCCGAAAGGAGCGTTTCCAATGCATCAACACCGCCGGTTGATGAGCCGACCAACGCGATCTTGCCATTCCAATCGAACCCCGCGGCCGGCGTCAGCTTCGGGCGTGGCCCGGCTGCGCGAAGCCGGGCTGTGGACGCTGCCACCAGCAAATCAGCTAAATTCCAAAATGCCTCAGCGGTCGCTTTCAGCCGTGGCTTGCCGATACATTCGACAGCACCGAGTGAAAGCGCCTCGAGCGCTGCCGCTGATCCTTTATGGGTCTCGGTCGAGACCATTACAACCGGCATCGGCCGCAACCGCATCAGTTTTTCGAGAAACTCCAGCCCGTTCATCCGGGGCATTTCAACATCGAGGGTCAAAACATCCGGGTTCAGCGTCTTGATTTTTTCGCGCGCTTCATATGGGTCTGCGGCCTCTCCAACCACAAGAAGACGTGTGTCATCCGCTATGATTGAGCGGATCAACTGACGGATCGTCGCAGAATCATCGACGATTAGAACCTTTTTGACCGGCATGTTTTCTCCTTTATGCGATCAAATGTGACGCGCATGGGCCTGGGGCGTCTCAAAAATCTTCCCAATCATCCTCGCTCGCCTCAAACTTGAGCGCAGCGCTTTGCTGCGTGACCTGCGCTGTGCGCGCCGCAGCGGGCTTAGCCGGCAAGGCCTGGGGTGCCATTCGAGGTGGCTCGGCAGGTTTAGGCGGAGGCGCGGCCGAAGTGCGAGTTTTAGAGATCGCTGAAGCTGGCGGAGCCGACAAAGTAGCGGTTGCCGGTACCTTAAATTGTTGCATCGTCTCACTGAGCTCGCGCGCACCTTGATTGAGTGAATGACTGGCAGCCGTGGTCTGTTCAAACATTGCCGCGTTTTGTTGGGTCACCTGGTCAAGTTGCGTCATCGCGGTGTTGATTTCAGTGAGGCCAAGTGCTTGCTCGCGCGCGTTCTGCGCGATTTGCGAGACGCGATCAGCCACATCAAGCACAGAGCCCAAAATTCCTTCGAGCGCGCGCCCAGTCTCCCCCACAAGATCAACGCCACGGGTGACGTGATCAGATGAGGCGGTGATCAACGTATCGATTTCACGCGCCGCATCCGAGGAGCGTTGCGCCAGAGCGCGCACCTCAGAGGCGACGACCGCAAAACCACGCCCGGCCTCGCCCGCGCGTGCGGCCTCAACCCCCGCGTTGAGCGCGAGAAGGTTGGTTTGGAACGCGATTTCGTCAATGACACCAATGATCTTGGAAATCTTCTGTGAACTGGTCTCGATCTCGCTCATTGCGGATACCGCCTGTTTCACAATTTCACCCGAATCCTCTGCACTTTTGCGCGCATCCGAAACGACACGATCTGCTTCCGCCACACCTTGTGCCGAGGCACTGACTGAGGCGCTCAACTCACCCAAAGCGGCAGCGGTTTCTTCAAGCGTTGCGGCTTGTTGTTCGGTACGTTTGGACAGGTCTTCGGAGGCATTCGAAATCTCACGCGCCTCGCCATCAATCGTCGTCGCGTTATCATTGACGATCTGCATTGCCATGCACAGGTTGCTGACTGCAGCATTGAAATCAGCCCGCAATGGTTCGTATTGTGGTTCAAATTCCTCGGAAATATCCGCCGTCAGATCCCCTTGCGACAAGGCCCCCAGACCAAGACGCAACGCCTCTACAACGGTTTCCTGCGCGGCCACCATTGCGGAATTGCGCGCTTGCGCCTGCTCCAAAGCTGCAGTGTCTGCGGTTACATCAGCCGCGATAAGGACGATTTTCATCAACCGCGCGCTGCGATCGGCGACAGGATTGATCGTGCCCTCAACAAGGTGAGTGCGCCCATCCGGTCCCGTCAGTGTGAAGCGGCCTTGAACCGCCTTGAGGGCCGAAGGTGCGCTCCAGATGTCTCGCCCATCAGGCGCGGACAAAATGACGCGCATATCCTTACCTAGCAGCGCATCACAGCCCTGCCCCAGCATTGCGCGGATTTTGTCGTTCAAGCGCGTAATCATAAAATTCGGATTGATATCACAGACCAGTTGATGGGCATCAATCGCGTCGATCAAAGCGCGCTGAGCCCGCATTTGCGTCACGTCGCGCAGCTCGACCACCAGACCAATCACCGCGTCGGTGTCATCCGTGATTTCAGTGACTCCCACGCCAAATCGACCCTCACCCACCTTGATGTCAACATGCAGAGGCATATGCGAACGAACGGTAATCTGGGCGCGCGCAGCTTCGGGCAGAACATGAATATCATTCAACGATCTCCCAACCAGTTTATCCGCTTCAAGATCAGGGGTGACTTCGCGGAATGCGTCAATCCGGCTGTTTACCAGATCAACCAAAGCCTTATTGACATGGATGATGTGGAAATCAGGGTTGACCATCATCAGGGCTGCGGACGCATTTTGAAATGCAGTGCCTTGTATGTGGGCATCTTGCGCAACCGCATCGGCGTGCAGCAAATCAGCGCGCAACTCGTCAAGCGCGGAGGCGATAACGCCCACCTCATCGCGCCGCGCAGTGCCATGCACTTTTTGCGAGCGCTCGCCCATCGCAATGGCGCGGATCGTGGCGCCAAGTTTGCGCAGGGGCGAAGATACCGAGCGCGCCATCAGCGTGGAAAGTGCCCCAAGAAGCAAGACAAGCCAGCTGGCATGAAACAGCATAGAGCGCGCGAGCGTCGTCGCGGAAGCAAAAAGTTCGCTCGTATCCTGCTCCACCACGGCCGCATAGCTGCGATCAAAGAGGGAAAACGGCATATAGGCGGCTGTGACAGAGCGGCCTTCAAGGCCGATTTCCACAACCAGACCATTGCCCCCCGCAAGCGCGTCTTTGACGGCCAGTGTCTCAATCACCGAGCCCGGCACGACTCCCTCGACAGGGTGGCGCAACACATTAAGCAACTGCCCGGCGCTATCGACGACAAAGCCCTCGCCCGTCTCGCCCAAGCCACGTGCGACCCCGATCTGAACACCAAGGGCCGTTGCCGGAATGCGCACGGCAAGTACGCCAAGGCGCATCCCATTGGCACTGAACACGGGCATTGCGGCATAGATCTCGCTCGTACTGCCATTGATTAGAATGTCACTCGTGAAGATTTTCCCGACCGGCGCCTCTGCGCCCTCGGTTGCCAAGGTTTCCAGCGGCCCTGCGCCTTGCGTCAGATCAGCGGCGAACTCTGCGTCTTTATTGATCGAATAGACCACCCGTCCGGTGCGATCGATCAGATAGAGGTCGCTATAGCCCTTTTGCGTCGCCTCGGTCAGGAACCCTGTATGATAGCGGCGATGCTGGATCGAGTAATCCGTCGCGTCGCCGGCATATTCAAGCTTGGAGCGTTCTTCGGGACTGTTGGGGTTTTCATCGCGATAGGCACGCGACACGGTTTGGGCGGCATCCTCGCCCAACTGTTTCCAACCACGATTGAAATCATACAGAGCACGCGCGGTGACGGCGTTGCCCGCTAACGACCGCAGATCGCTTAGCACCCGCTCTTCCCAGATGGCAATGCCTGCAACGCGCGTGTTCAACGTGCGTTGCAACCGCGCCGAGCCTTCGGTCTTGAGCAAACCATAGGCTTCGCGATAAGCCAGAGCCCCCATAATCGTCAGTGCCACCATCGCGATGGCAACCAGCATCAGGGGAAGCTTGATCGACAGCTTCAGATTGTTCAAAAAACGCATGCAAATTCTCCGGCGGGACGTTGGCAGACAATCGGGGCCGCCCAAAACCGGGACGGCCTTGATGCGACCATCGGGCCAAGACCTGAAGATTTGCTAAATACCGATCCGATTTTAGCGGGATGCGTTTGTTAAAATGCAATCTAATGCGGGCCTGCGCGCCTAGAAAGCCCCGAAAGCAGCGCGCAACAGGCCAACACGGCGGGAAAATTCAGAACGTTCAAGCCCGCCCGCCGCGACGGTTTCCGGCGCGGCACACACCCGTTTGAGCTGCGCCCGCGCCTGCCAACCGGGTAGCAACGACACGCGCGCAGGTCCCTTGAGCGCGCGGGATTGGCGCACAAAGTCAAGCCGCGCAAGTCCCTCACGCGCATAGGCGGCAAGCGCCTCGTGCGACAGATCGGCGACGGGCGCGCGCGCGCGGGCTACCAGTTCGGGCAACGCCTGCAAAAGTGCCGCCAAGCCCGCAGCAGAACCAAAGGCGCGCACCGCAACCTCGGCCTGCAGATCCGCCCCAAGTGCCTCGGCGCCCGCCCAATAGACACTTCCCGCGGTCTGATCGAGATAGGCCCAAAGCGCAGACGCATCGCTCATCGGCTCGGGCCAGCAATCGGCACGCCGCGCCTCGGCTACAGCAATCAGATGACGCGCGGGCGCGGCGACCTGCACCAAAGCGGGACCGATTTCATGGGGCGGTTCGCGCCCCTCGCCCACCCCTTCAAGCGCATCAATCCACCATTGCAGACGCATTTCGGCCACCATCGGCTCGCTAGACGCCCAAGGTGCGCGCGCGATTTCAAGATTGGCGGCGTAAAGCGGCCAAAGCCAGTCGCGCAGCGGCGCGGGTGTGGCCATGGTCGCGGCAAACCGGTCCGGATCGCCCTTGCGCACGGCCTCGGCGCAGGCGTGCAAGCTGGGAGCAAGATCGCTCATGCCGGTTGCGCGCCATCGCGCAGCAGCTTCCAGATCATCGCATCCAGAAGGGCTTCGAAACTGGCGTCCACTATGTTGGGCGACACGCCCACGGTGGACCAGCGCCGCCCGGCCCCGTCTTCGGAATCAATAATCACGCGGGTCACGGCCTCGGTCCCGCCTTGGGTGATGCGGACGCGAAAATCGACCAGTTTCATGTCGTCAATATAGGCCTGATAGGGCCCCAAATCCTTGCTCAGCGCCTTAGATAGCGCGTTGACGGGGCCGCGATCATGGCCCTGATCGTCCATGCTTTCGCTCACCGACAGCATCTTTTGCCCGGCCACTTTCACCACCACCACGGCCTCAGAGATCGAGACCATCTGATCATAGCGATTCTTGCGCCGTTCGACCGTGACCTTGTAGCGCTTGACCTCGAAGAATTGCGGCAGCAGGCCCAGTTCGGCCCGTGCGAGCAGCTCGAAACTGGCCTGCGCGCCGTCATAGGCATAGCCCTGATCCTCGCGCTCCTTGATCAGATCAAGGATGCGCGGCAGCGCGGGATGGTCGCGCGCCACCTCGATCCCCATGGATTTCAGCCGCGCGCGCAGGTTGGACTGCCCCGCCTGATTGGACATCGGGATCAAGCGCGTATTCCCGACCAAAGCCGGTTCGATATGCTCGTAGGTCGAGGGATCTTTCAGGATCGCGCTGGCATGCAGCCCGGCCTTGTGCGTGAAGGCCGAGGCCCCGACATAAGGCGCAGAGCGCAACGGCACGCGGTTCAAGATATCATCGAGCTTGCGCGAGAGCTTGGTGATCCCGGCCAGCGCCTCGTCCGAGATCGCGGTTTCCAGCGTGGAGGCGAAGGGCTCCTTAAGCAGCAGCGTCGGGATCAGCGAGATCAAGTTGGCATTGCCGCAGCGCTCGCCGAGCCCGTTGAGCGTGCCTTGCACCTGACGCACCCCGGCCTCGATCGCGACCAAGCTACCGGCCACCGCATTGCCGGTATCGTCATGGCAATGGATGCCCAAGTGATCCCCCGGAATGCCCGCCGCGATCACCGCGCCCACGATTTGCGTGATCTCGCCGGGAAGCGTGCCGCCATTGGTGTCACAGAGCACAACCCAGCGCGCGCCCGCCTGATGCGCAGCCAAGCAGCAATCCAGCGCATAGGTGGGATTAGCCTTATATCCGTCAAAGAAATGCTCGGCGTCAAATAGCGCCTCGCGGCCTTGGGCCACCATATGGGCCACGCTCGCGCGGATATTTTCAAGGTTCTCGTCCAGCGTGATCCCAAGCGCCGCGGTGACGTGGAAATCATGCGTCTTGCCGACCAGACAAACGGCAGGCGTATTGGCATTCATCACCCCTGCCAGCACATCGTCATTGGCCGCCGAGCGCCCTGCCCGCTTGGTCATCCCAAAGGCCGTGAAGGTCGCGCGGGTCTGGGGGCGCGCGTCGAAAAACTCGCTGTCGGTCGGGTTCGCACCGGGCCAGCCGCCCTCGATATAATCAATCCCGACGGCGTCGAGCGCGCGCGCGATCTCGACCTTTTCAGGCACCGAGAACTGCACCCCCGCCGTCTGCTGACCGTCGCGCAGAGTGGTGTCGTAGAGATAGAGGCGTTCAAGAGTCATAATTTTGCGCCTTCATCAATCATATGCCCCGCTCGGCGGCACGCCGGGTCGCGCCCGAAAGCGCGCCCGCCCTCGGGCCGGTGGCAAACCTGCGGTGAGCACGTCATTACAGGTCCTCCAGTTTGGCGGGGTCGAAATCGGGACCGGGCAGCAGTTCCACGCCCACTTTCGACATCCGCACCTCGACGCCTGCCGCAACAAGGGACGCTTTCATCGCATCGACTGGAGCGAAAGCTGCCGCCTTCTCCTCCTTTGAAATAGCAGCTTTGCCAGCTTCCATCGCCCGCACGCGCAGATCGGAAAGTTTGCTTTCGAAAGCCGTGAGATCAACCGACTTCGCAGTCGTCTCCTTTGCGTATTGGACAAGATCAATCCCAAGGAGCCAACACCCCGCAACTAGCCGCCTACGGATCGCGAGTTGCTCATCACCGCTAATTTGGGCTCCAGCCAGGCCTTCAACTTCTTTGCCCGTGGCAATGAGTTTCGTGAGGGCAAGTGAAGTATTGAGGTCATCGCAAAGAGCATCAAGCACGGCTTGGCCGACATATTTTTTCGCAAATAGATCCTTAGTCTTCGGACTATCCCCAAACTCCGCTTTCACCGTCTCATCTGTGCCAACTTCGGATGACCATATGTCGAGACGACGCTTGGCGGAAACTGCGTAAGCTTGCCGCCAATTCATCGGTTTTGTGTAGTGAGTCTGCAGGAAGACGTAGCGAATGACTGCGCCCGGAACGGGCTCTGGCCCCGGAAGTCCCGCGTCCAGCAAATCGCGCACGGTAAAGAAATTGCCCAAGCTCTTGGACATCTTCTTGCCCTCGACCTGCAGCATCTCATTGTGCACCCAGTAGTTCGCAAAGCTGCCTTCGGGATGGGCGCAGCAGCTTTGGGCGATCTCGTTCTCGTGATGGGGGAATTGCAGATCGATGCCGCCGCCGTGGATGTCGAAACTCGCGCCCAGCAGCTCATAACTCATCGCCGAGCATTCGATATGCCAGCCCGGACGCCCGCGCCCCCAAGGGCTGTCCCAGCCGGGTTCGTTCGCATCCGAGGGCTTCCAGAGCACGAAATCCATCGGGTCTTCTTTATAAGGCGCGACCTCGACCCGCGCGCCTGCGATCATGTCATCAACCGTGCGCCCCGAAAGCGCGCCGTAGTCCTTGTAGCTGCGCACGCGAAACAGCACATGGCCCTCAGCGGCATAGGCGTGATCCTCGGCGACCAGCTTTTCGATCATCGCAATCATCGCCCCGATATAGTCGGTCGCGCGCGGCTCATGGGTCGGGGACAGCGCGCCAAGCGCGTCCATATCATCGTGATACCAGCCGATGGTTTCTTCCGTGCGCGCGCGGATCAGATCCTCCAACGCCCCCTCGGCCCCGGCCTTCTGGCGCGCCAAGGCGGTCGCGTTGATCTTGTCATCCACATCGGTGAAATTGCGCACATAGGTGACATGATCTTCGCCATATACATGGCGCAACAGCCGATAGAGGACGTCAAACACCACCACCGGGCGCGCATTGCCTAAGTGAGCGCGGTCATAGACCGTTGGGCCGCACAGATACATCCGCACGTTTTGCGCGTCGATGGGCGTAAAATCCTCGACCTTGCGGGTCAGGGAGTTGCGCAAACGGATCTGGGTCATGTGTCCTCGCGATAGGCAAAGCTGAACCTGCCAGCGGGCTTACAAGGTCATGGCAATTTTGGAAAGAGACGACCGGCCCGCGTGACAGATGTCAGCGGATAATGCAGCAGATGATGGTGCTCACGGTGTTCATGCGCGCAAACCTAGACCCGGCGCGCGCCGCCGTCCAGCCCTTTTGGACGCGCGGTCCCGCATGTCCTTCACGACGCAAGCGGCATCCGTAAGGGCTTGAACGGTTCGATGCTCACGCGTTTGCCCTCAAAGGTGCAAAATGAGCCCGGCGGCACCTCGTGCCAATCGCATTCACCGACTTCCAGCGGCTCTGACACCACCGCCCGGCCCCGGCGCGTATCTGACCAACGATGATACAGCGAGGGCGCGTGATCATCGCTCGCATAGCGCACCGCATACAGACGCACACCGTCGGAAAACGCCGCCGTCAGCCGCATATAAGGTGCGACCCCACGTTCGCGCGCCAGCGTTTCAAACCGGGCGGTGGCACGTTCAAGCGCGCATTTGGGATCGGCCTCCATCCCCTCAGCCATCGCGACCAAGAACAGCGCCTCGCTATCGGTGGCACCGCGCCGTTCAGGATACAGGCTGTCGGGGATCATCATCTCGCCGGCGCGACGAAACCCGTCATAACCGCCAACCTGCCCGTTATGCATGAATGACCACCGGCCATGGCGAAACGGGTGGCAATTGTTGCGCGAGGTGGCCGAGCCGGTCGAGGCGCGCACATGCGCGAGAAACAGCCCCGACTTCACCGTTTCGGTTAACGAGCGCAGATTAGGGTCCGACCAAGCGGGCATCACGTCGCGATACAGCCCCGGTTCGGGGCGCTCGCCATACCACGCCACACCGAACCCATCAGCATTGATCGCGGTGTGACACATCGTGGCACATTGGCTTTGATGGATCAGGGAATGGCCTGGGCGGCTGACAATGTCTTCAATAAAGATCGGCTCTCCGACATAGGCAGCCCAGCGACACATTCGTTATTTCCTATCAAAACGTTGCAAGACGACCTTAAAGTTCGTCGCTGGCCTCAAGGATCATCAGATCACGCTCGGATGCGCTTTTGGCATGGGCCAGTGCGGCTTGATAGTCGTCCGAGTGATAGCATTGCTCGGCCGCCTCAAGGCTGGGAAACCACGCCAAGACATTGCGCGAACGATCATTGCCTTCAAGCTGCACATAGCGCGTGTTGCGCGCCAGAAACTTGCCGCCATGCTTGGCAATCGCAGGACCGGCACCCGCAGCATATTTGCCATAGGCTTCAGGGTCGGTGACCTTCACATGTGCGATCCAATATGCGCCTGCCATTATAGCCCCTCCAGATAAGATTTTACGGCCGCAACCGCATCTTCAGATTTCGACGGATCGGCCCCGCCCGCCTGCGCCATGTCAGGACGACCACCGCCGCCCTTACCCCCAAGCGCAACCGCTGCCGCCTTGACCATATCCACGGCGCTCGCACGATCTGTCAGATCGGCGGTGACGCCCGCCGCTACAGCAGCCTTGCCGCCCGTATCGGCCACAACCAAGATCACACCGCTGCCGATTTGCTCTTTGAGGGCGTCGACAATGCCGGGCAAATCCTTGCCGGTGACACCGGAAACCACCTGAGGAAGGAACTTCAAGCCATTGATTTCCAGCGTCTCTGCGCCACCAGAGGCACCGCCCCCCATCGCCAACTCGCGACGCAATTGCGCCACCTCGTTGCTCAACGCCTTGCGCTCATCCAGGATCGCTTGCAGCCGCGCAAGAACATCTTGCTCGCTTACTTTCAGCAGCGCTTCCATATCCGACAGCAACAGATCACGACGGCGCAATTCGCTCATCGCGGCGTCCCCTGTCAGCGCTTCAATCCGGCGCACCCCAGCCGACGAGGCCGTTTCGCCGGTCAAAACGAAGCTGCCAATATCGCCGGTGCGCGCCACATGCGTGCCCCCGCAAAGTTCCAGCGAATAGACATCGCCACGCACGCCCTTGCGCGATCCCGGTAGGGTGCCCATCGAGACAACACGCACCTCGTCGCCATATTTCTCACCAAATAACGCCTGAGCCCCAAGCCCGCGCGCGTCGTCGGGTGTCATGATCCGGGTTTCAACCGGCGTATTTTGGCGAATGAATTCATTGACTTCGCGCTCGATCTTGGTGATTTCATCCGCGCTCATCGCTTTGTTATGCGAAAAATCAAAGCGCAAACGGTCGGCGGCATTCAGCGAGCCGCGCTGCGCGACATGATCGCCCAAAGCGCGGCGCAATGCTTCGTGTAGCAGGTGCGTCGCCGAGTGATTGGCCCGGATCGCCGAGCGGCGCGCATGATCGACCTCAAGGCGTGCGCCCTGCCCGACCGCGATCTCGCCTTCGGTCACATCGGCGAAATGGATGAACACGCCAGCAACCTTTTTCGTGTCGCTCACTCGCGCCTTGCCCGTGCCGGTCACGATCACGCCTTGATCGCCGACTTGCCCGCCACTTTCGGCATAAAACGGTGTCTGGTTGGTGACAATCTGCACCTTGCCCTGAGACGCATCCACACGCGCGCCCTCAGAGACAAGCGCCACAATCTGACCCTCGGCGCTCTCGGTATCATAGCCCAGGAATTCGGTCGTGCCGGTTTTCTCGGCAATATCAAACCAGATCGCTGCATCCGCGGCCTCGCCCGAACCCGACCAGCTTGCGCGCGCCTTGGCCTTTTGCTCGGCCATCGCAGAATCAAATCCCTCGGTGTCGACCTCACGCGCCTTTTCGCGCAGCGCATCCTGAGTCAAATCCAGCGGGAAGCCGTAGGTGTCGTACAATTTGAACGCGGTTTCACCGGGCAGTTTATCGCCGTCAGGCAGGTCAACCAGCGCCTCATCCAGCAGCTTCAGACCGCGATCCAGCGTAGTTTTGAACCGCGTTTCCTCGGACAAAAGCGTCTCTTCAATCAGCGCCTGCGCACGGCCCAATTCGGGATAAGCCGCCCCCATTTCGCGCACCAAAGCGGGCACAAGACGATACATCACCGGGTCTTTCGCACCCAGAAGATGCGCATGGCGCATCGCGCGGCGCATGATGCGACGCAGCACATAGCCGCGCCCGTCCGACGCCGGCATCACCCCATCCGCAATCAGGAACGAAGTCGAGCGCAGGTGATCGGCGATCACACGGTGATGCACATTGCCCGGCCCGTCCGGATCGCTCGAAGTCGCATTCGCCGAGGCCTCGATCAGGTGGCGCATCAGATCAGTGTCGTAATTGTCATGCTTGCCCTGAAGCAGCGCACCGATCCGCTCCAGCCCCATGCCAGTATCGATCGATTGCATATCGAGCGCGCGCATCGAGCCATCTTCGAACTGCTCGTTCTGCATGAAAACAAGGTTCCATATCTCGATAAAGCGGTCGCCATCTTCATCGGCGCTGCCCGGCGGGCCACCCCAAATCTTGTCGCCGTGATCAAAGAAAATCTCGGTGCAAGGGCCACAAGGGCCAGTCGGGCCCATCTGCCAGAAATTGTCATTCGTGGGGATGCGGATGATGCGCTCATCGGGCAGGCCTGCGACCTTCTTCCACATCTGGGCCGCCTCATCATCGGTGTGATAGACGGTGACCAGAAGGCGATCCTTCGGGATGTCGAAATCCTTGGTGAGCAATTCCCAAGCGAAAGGGATCGCACCCTCTTTGAAATAGTCGCCAAAGGAAAAATTCCCCAGCATTTCAAAGAACGTATGGTGGCGCGCCGTGTAGCCGACATTATCGAGGTCGTTGTGCTTGCCCCCTGCGCGGACACATTTCTGCGCTGATGTCGCGCGCACATAATCGCGTTTCTCCACCCCGGTGAAGCAGTTCTTGAACTGCACCATCCCGGAATTGGTGAACATCAAGGTAGGGTCATTGCGCGGAACAATGGATGAGCTGTCAACGACACGATGGCCGTTGCGCTCAAAGAAGTTCAAAAACGTGGAGCGGATTTCGTTAAGGCTGGGCATGTTTATCTCGCCTGATCGAGCTGGTTCGCTCCCGTTTAACGCCGCCCCCGCGTGCTGTCCAGCAAGTGAAAAGGCCGGGCATGTAGCCCGGCCAGTCTAAAGCGCGTTTTGCGCGTTTATTCTTCTTCCGTTAACGAGTCGTCCTCACCCGTCACACCAAACTCAAGCCCGTGACTGGCACGGATCTTATCTTCGATCTCATAGGCAAGATCAGGGTGCTCGCGCAGGAAGGTTTTGGCATTTTCGCGCCCCTGCCCGATCCGCTCATCGCCGTAGGAATACCAAGCACCCGATTTATCAACGATCCCAGCCTTCACGCCCAGATCGACAAGCTCGCCCATCTTGGAAATGCCCTCACCATACATGATGTCAAACTCGACCTGCTTGAAGGGCGGCGCGACCTTATTTTTAACAACTTTCACACGGGTCTGGTTGCCCACGACTTCATCACGATCCTTGATCGCACCGATGCGGCGGATATCCAGGCGCACTGATGCATAAAATTTCAGCGCATTGCCGCCCGACGTCGTTTCAGGAGAGCCAAACATCACGCCGATCTTCATACGGATCTGGTTGATAAAGATGACCATACAGTTTGAGCGCCCGATCGAGGCGGTCAATTTGCGCATTGCTTGGCTCATCAAACGGGCCTGCGCGCCAACCGTATGATCCCCCATATCGCCTTCGATCTCAGACTTTGGCGTCAGTGCTGCGACCGAATCTATAACGACCATGCTCACCGCGCCCGAGCGCACCAAAGTATCGACAATCTCAAGCGCTTGCTCGCCCGTATCGGGCTGCGAGATCAGCAAATCTTCCAGCTCGACCCCCAGCTTACGCGCGTAATGAGGATCAAGCGCATGTTCGGCATCCACAAACGCGCAAACGCCGCCTTTTTTCTGCTCTTCTGCGATTGCATGCAGCGTCAGCGTGGTTTTCCCCGAGCTTTCCGGCCCATAGATCTCAACGATGCGCCCTTTCGGAAGGCCACCGATTCCAAGCGCAATATCAAGCCCAAGTGAACCCGTTGACGTCGCCTCGATTTCGCGCACGGGGGTCTCGCCCCCAAGCTTCATGATCGAGCCTTTGCCAAATTGCCGCTCAATCTGCGCAAGCGCGGAATCGAGCGCCTTTTGCTTGTCTGCTTTATTGTGTTTTTCCATCTCGAGAATTTTCGCTACTGCCATTGTCCCAATCCTTATTCCACAGACATGATGCGGCGGCAATGCGTTCCGACGCGACCTGTTCACCCGATGTTCTCATTCCGTTATGTGGACAAAATGAGAACATTTCAAGCGAATTTTTACCAGGCCAGTCTGCTACAGGAAGCTTAATGAAAGGTTTACCGTGCTGCGAGCAGTCGGTATGCAGAGAACATTCTAAGATTAAGGGGGGCAACTTGCTGATTTTCTGGAAACAAAAGTTAGTTTTTCTTGCAACCCCAAAGGCGGGTTCATCGGCAATCGAAGCTGCGCTTGAGCCACTCGCTGAGGTGGCCATAAAACGGCCTGCGGAATTGAAACACATTTCAGCGCAAGACTTTCATCGACATTTCGCCCCCTTTTTGGCGGCGCGCAGCGGCGAATCCTTCACCACTGTCGCGCTGATGCGCCAACCGATCGACTGGTTGCGGTCGTGGTACCGGTTTCGACTGCGCGACGATGATGAGGACCCCAATCATCCGATGATCGGACGCTCATTTGAGCAGTTCGCCCAAGATTACATGTCCGATCCGACACCAGCCCATGCAAATTTTGGCACGCAATCGGAGTTCCTTTGCGACGCCGCCGGAAAACCAAATGTGGATACCATATTTCGCTACGATCAGATCGACAGCTTTGTTCATTTCCTTGAAGAACAGCTTGATTTTGCGATCACCTTACCGCGTGTCAACGTGCCACCCGCGGTGGATGTGGCGCTATCCGAACAAACACAGGCCGATTTGACCCAAGCCATGGCGCGGGATATCGCTCTGTATAACTCTTTGGGATGATCAGCCCAATTGGTTTTGCACCGTTGCGGTCAATTCACTGAGTGAGAAGGGCTTGGGCAAAAAGACGGCATTCTCCACCGGGCAGTCGCCATTCTGGAAGACGTCTTCGGCATACCCAGACATGAAGACGGTCTTTGTTCCAGGACGCATTTCGAGCGCTTTGGCAACCCAAGTTGGCCCGTCCATTCCCGGCATGATCACGTCTGTGACGAAGATGTCGACATCCAGATCGGGCGCGCCAAGCATTTCCAGCGCCTCTTCAGCATTTTCCGCCTCGATCACAGTATATCCGCGCAGTTTGAGGGCACGCGAGGCAAAGGCGCGCACGGGGGCTTCGTCCTCGACCAAAAGCACGGTCGCATTGCCCTGCACAGCCATGTCCGAATGCACACGCACGCCAGTAGGCTCCGGTTGATCAGAGTCGCTCTGCGCAAGGTGCTCATGCACGGGAAGGTAGATTGTGAAACAGGTACCAGATCCAACAACGGAATCGCAGAAAATATACCCACCCGTCTGCTTGACGATGCCATAGGCCGTCGACAGCCCCAGACCGGTTCCTTCTCCGGTGCGTTTGGTCGTAAAGAAAGGTTCGAAAATCTTGCCCAGTTTGTCGGGCGCAATCCCCGTACCCTCATCTGACACTTTGACGGCGACATAATCGCCCTTGGGGACTGTGACCCGATCGCGCGGCATATCCTGTACGAGATGCAGGTTTTCGGTTTCGATCTTGATTTCGCCACCGCCCGGCATGGCGTCGCGGGCGTTCACAACAAGGTTCATCAACACTTGTTCGAGCTGGCGCTTATCGGCCCGGATCGAATGCAATTCCGCGTCATGTGTGAGCGCCAGAAAGACCTTTTCGCCCACCAGACGATTGAGCAGATGCGTCATGTCAGACAGGGTGTCACGCAAATCGATGACCTGAGGCTTGAGCGTTTGCTTGCGGGAAAACGCCAGTAACTGACCGACCAAAGAAGCGGCGCGATTGGCATTTTGGCTGATCTGATCGAGATCGGCGAAATCGGGATCACCTTTATCATGGCGCAGCATCAACAGATCGCAATGGCCCGAAATCGCAGTGAGCAGATTGTTGAAATCATGCGCCACGCCCCCGGCGAGCTGACCAATCGCCTGCATCTTCTGACTTTGGACAAATTGCGCCTCAAGCGTCTTGAGTTGGGTGGCATCCGAGAGCACGGCCATCAAGCCCGCGCGTCCCTCTTCGACGATCCGCGCCAGCGTGACCTGCAAAAAAACCTCTTTGTCCCCGCGGCGCGCGCGCAAGACTTCGGGTCGGCGATCAGCACGCCCGGCGAGTGCATCCGCAACCCAGTCACTCACCGGGCGGCCTAAACCCTCAAGCAGGTCAGACAAATGCACATCCAGTGCCGCCTTGCCCAACAATCCACGTGCCGCACGATTGATGGCGACCACCTCGCCATGCGATCCCAATTTCATCAAAGCCACGGGCAGGTTTTCAAAGCCCCCGGCGTTTGGTTGCGCGTGTTCGGTCGAGATCGGCAAAAGATAGATTTCCGCGCGCCCGCCCCCGCCATCTATCTGCGCTACGGTTGCGCGCACTTTTCCATCCGGGGTCGTGATTTCATGGGTCTCCCCCGAGCGCAGCGGCAAATCCGTAAAAATCCGCTCAAGCGTGCGCATCCGCTCTCCGACAAGACGGCGCATCGCCTCATTCATAAACAAGATCGTGCCGTTTTCCGTCACCGTCAGCATCGGTAGGCTGATCGTTTCGGCTCCGCGCCCTCCCACCGGGCGCTCTGCCATATCTTCGAGCCGCCAGAGATAGCCATCGCCCCCGATCTGATGAACCGACAGACGCACGTGGCCGCGCCGGGTGACCAAATCTTCGCGCGCCGCCCCCAACGCGTTCGCCTTGCTTTGCAAGCGACGCAAAACTGCAGAGGGATTGGCAAACAACTCGCCAAGAGAACGCGCCAAAACCTGCCCACCGCGAGAGCCAAACCGTTCCACCGCAGCCCGGTTTTGAAACCCGACTTCGCCGTCGCGATCCGTCGTGAAGGACGGCGAGGCGTCATGAGAAATAAATTCTGAAATCAGGCTGTGCAACTGCGTGCGCCGCCCGCGCTGATAGATGCTGGCCACCCGTGTTGCCAACGCGAGCCCCAACAAGGTGCCAGATGCCGAGAACAGCGCCCACATTGTCACGCGATCGGGCACCAACACCCCGACCCCCGCCGCAATCACAGCAGCGAAAGCCAGATATATCCCCCCCGGCGCCAGCAGCGCCATCGTGCGGGTCATCGGTTGCAATGTGGCGTCACGGTCCGGCACGCAGCGAACCCTCCCAGAATCGTTTCTCCTATATGCGCGCATAAAGGATTAAGGCCGCGTTAACGGCCATAGAAACGCAACCTAGGATTGAGTCAATCTGCGCGAAAACTCAGGGAATTACTGCGTTCGGCGCAGCACAGCGGCAAAGAAACCATCGCCTCCTGAAAGCGGCGAGAACCGCTGCGCTTGCTGAATTGACCAGCCCTTTGCGACCATTCTCGCCAACTGATCTTCGTTCTCAGCGCGCAAAATAGAGCATGTCATATAGGCCAGCGCCCCGCCCTGCGCGACGAGATCGCACGCTTGCGACAGGATTTGCGACTGCAATTCACACAGCGCTTCCAATCGAGCGCGATCAAGGCGCCATTTCGCCTCTGGCGTGCGTCGCCACGTGCCGGAACCGGAGCAAGGCGCGTCGACCAAAACCAGATCATAGCCCGCGCCTAGCGCCCCTGGCGGAGATTGCGATATCTTGGCCCCGGCGCGTTTGGCGCGCGCGGGCAGGTCTCGCATCCGGCCCGGATCTGCGTCATGTGCGGTGATATGCGCCTGCGGACAGGCCGCCGCCATCGCCAAGGCCTTACCGCCCCCGCCCGCACAATAATCCAACACGCGATCGCCCGGTGCCAAGGGCAAAAGCGCCGCTGCGGCCTGTGATGCGGCATCCTGAACCTCGACCAGACCCGTCAGATAGGCCTGCGAGCGCTGCACGGCGCGCGCGCCCTGCGTGACCTCCAATGCGGTCGCGGCCAGTGGGTGGGGGCGGGTCGCAATCGCCTCAGCCTCCAGCGCGGCCTGCGCCTGATCGCGCGTTCCCCGCGCAAGGTTGACGCGTAGGAAAACAGGGGCGCGGGCGCGCATCGCCTCGCTGATCGCAACGAAATCATCTCCCAATTCGGTCTGCAGGATCGGGCGCAACCACGCGGGCCAATCGCGCGCGGCAAGATCATCGGGTGCAGGCAGCGTCAGCGCTGCGCGTTCCGCTGCGCTCAGAGGCTCTGGCGCATAACCTTCACCCGTGAAAAGCGCATCGGGATCAAGGCCTTGCGCGCGCAACATCCCCAGCATCAAGGCCCGTCCCTGATCGCCCCCACCAAGGGCTGCGAACGAACCCCGACAGCGCAGCGCATCAAAGACGTGATCGCGAATTGCGGCGCGATCCTTGGAGCCAGCATAACGGTTCGCGCGCGCCCAATTGGTCAGCGCACGTTCTGCCGGTTCGCCAGTGGCGATGCGATCCAATAGCGAAATCGCGGCTGAAATCCGCGCGCCCGGGGTCACATCAAACCCGCAAGTTGAAGAGATTTAAACATATATTTCAACACCTTGTCGCGCGATATTAATGTCATACTTCCGGTCGCAAAAACCACAGAATCCAAGCCCTTTTCAAAAAGACCGCGCCTCCTGAATCGGAATCTCGTATTGACGAATGACACCCAATAATCAAGGCGTTTTATAGCGTTCCTGAGGCGTTCGCCCCCGTCCCTTGCCATGGATGCGCGGCAATTTCCACCGCTTGCCCCGTCGCAATCGAGCGCTGAACCGCCTGCCCGATTGCCACCACAGCCGAGCTATCGCCCACCGACATCTCGTGGGCGGAGGACACCCGCGCATCCATGGCAAGGGCCGGGTCGCGGCGATTTCTTCGAGTTGTTCAAGATGGCGAAAGTTCGGGCTGGTGATGACAAGGCTATCCAGCGCCTCCACCGCCAGAAACTCGGCGATCAAGCCCACAAGCCGCGCCCCGGGCGTCAGTGCACAGGCCGTGCGGGCCATCTCGGGATCTGGTTCAAAAATCGCGGCGACCTGCGTGCCTTGCAGCAGCGCAATATTGCGCAAATGCTCGTGGCCCATCATTCCACAGACCATCATCGCATAGCGGATCGTGTCCGTTCTCGCTGCCTGTCCTAACTCATGCGTTTAGCGTAATGTGCGCGGCTTGTGTCAAACGAAGTGCACAAAAATTCGACCGGCGCGGGGCTGTCGACCCAGCTGAAGGGCTTGATATATCCAGCCGTGTCACCGGGGCGGCAGCTTAGCGCGAAGGGTGCCCAAGCGGGCATCGGCGCAAAGCTCACCCGGTCCTTGGCGTTGCGAATCCAGAAACCGCAACCGGCGGATGCGGCTTGCGCACGCGCTCACGCCGAAATCGGGCAGATCAGCGGGCTCGCTCAGCACGTCAATCGACAGCGTTTGCGCAAGTGGAAAACCACCGCCCGCCAGCAATTCGATGCGAAACCTCGAATAGAAATGCCAGCGCAGATTGCGGGCGCGGATGTAGTTGCCCGAGCCTTGCACCCGCTCAAGCAGCCCTTTTTCCTCAAGATCCTCAAGCGCGCGGCGCAAGGGGCCCGCGGCAATGCCCCACTGCGCCGCCATCGCGCGGTCGGGGGCAAGACGCCTTACGAAGCCCTCAGTGGAAAGCTATCGTCAACAAACGGGATGTCCCAAGAGCAACCGCACCTTACACTGTGCGTCTTCAAGGATTATGTCGAGAACGCCTCGAACGGGAAGATAAAGGTCGAGCTGTATATCGGCACCCAGCTTTGCTCAAGCGGGGCGGAAAGTCTGCAATACCTGTGGGATGGCGCAACTTCGCCAACACCAAGAAAACGGTAGAGACGCCCGCCGATCTCAAGGGGATGAAAATCCGCACCGTGGTGGTCGATGGGTTCTATGCGCTGCAACAGGCAACCTTCGCCTCGCCCAAGCGCAAATCGATCAAGGCCTATCAAGACTTCAAAAGCGAGGGTGACCAGATCTATGCTACCCCCGCGCAAAAGGCCGAATTCGAAGCGGCGGCCAAACCGGTTTACAACTGGTTTAAGATGAATGTGAACGACGGCGATCAGGTCTTTGGCGATCTTGAGACAGCGGTGGCTCAGGCCAAGAAAACCGTGGATTTCGAGCGCGCGCGCCATGCAATAAGCGCGCCATTTACCACAATATCCTGCCGACTAGCGCCCTGAGTGTTTCCGTTTTTTGCGGGGCAATCGCAGGGGCTACCCTTGGGTCAGACGCGCCCCACAGCCCGCGGCGCAAAACGCCACCAGACCGTCAATCGTGACCTGCGCCCCCGCCGCCTCTGACAGGGCGGCCACGCGCCATTGCGAGGTCAGAAACGCCAAAAGGGCAGCCACCGAATAGACAAAGGCCTCGGCCGCCACCGCGCGCCCCACTTGCGGATATAACCCCGCGATTTCATCAATGAAACGCTGCGCGGTCGGGTCAAACAGTTCGGCCGAAATCTTGGCCCAGGCGGGATCGGCAGAGACGATCGCAACTAGGCGCGCATAGGCCAGCCATTGCGCATCGCCACCCTCAGCCTTCTCCAGATAGGGCTGGAAAAAGCAGCGCAGAATGTCACTCAGGCTCAGCGCCCCATCCGCTTTGGCCTGCGCAAGCGCGGCCAGTCGCAGCCGCGACAGGGCCTCGGCGCGCCGCTCAACCACTTCGTGAAACAGCGCCTCTTTACCGCCTCCGTGATGATGCACCAAGCCCAGCGGCACCTCGGCTGCGGCAGCGATATCACGCACCTTCGCGCCTTCGAATCCATCCCGCGCAAAAACCAGCTCTGCGGCATCGAGAATTCGTGAACGACTCGCGAGAGAACGCTTGGATGGCGCCCTAAGTCTTTGCTTTTTCTCTTTTTTAACTGTCATCACTTGGGGCTTGCTTATTTTGAACATTCGTTCAACTTAAAGGCTCTCTGGGAGGAGACATAGCATGACAGACACGCGGGGCAAATTCGCCCTTATCGGCGCGGGCCCTATGGGTCTGGCCGCAGCCAAGGTATTGCGCGAACAAGATATCGCCTTTCAGGGCTTTGAGATGCACAGTGATGTGGGTGGGCTTTGGGATATCGAGGGGCCGCTTTCGACGATGTATCAAAGCGCGCATCTGATTTCGTCCAAGCGGATGACGGAATTTACCGATTTCCCGATGCGCGAGGAGGTGGCGGAATATCCCAGCCACCGCGAGATGGCGCGCTATTTCCGCGACTTTGCCGATCATTTCGATTTGCGCCGGTTTTACCATTTCGGCGCGCAGGTGACGCGGGCCGAGCCTGTGGGCGGCGATGGTGAAGGCTGGCGCATTCACTGGCGCGATGCGTCGGGCGAGCATGATGAGGTTTTTGCCGGGCTCTTGATCGCCAACGGCACGCTGAGCGAGCCGAATATGCCTGAGTTTCCCGGTGCGTTCGCGGGCGAGCTGATCCATTCCTCAGCCTATCGCGACCCCGAGCAATTCAAGGGCAAGCGCGTGCTGGTGGTGGGCGCTGGCAATTCGGGCTGTGACATCGCGGTCGATGCGATCCATCACGGGATCAGCTGCGATCTGTCGGTGCGTCGAGGCTATTATTTCGTGCCCAAATACGTCTTTGGCAAACCTGCTGATACGATGGGCGGGGCGATCCGCCTGCCGATGTGGCTCAAGCGGCGGATTGATGGCGCGATCCTGAAATGGTTCGTCGGCGATCCCACGAAATACGGTTTCCCCAAGCCCGATTACAAACTGTATCAAAGCCATCCGGTGGTGAATTCGCTGGTGCTGTTTCACGCCGGGCATGGCGATCTGAAAGTACGCCCCGACATTGCGCGCATCGACGGGCAGACGGTGCATTTTAAGGACGGCACGCATAGCGATTACGACATGATCCTCGCGGCGACCGGCTACAAGCTGCACTATCCGTTCATCAGCCCCGAATTGCTGAATTGGCAGGGCGATGCGCCCCATCTTTATCTCAACGCGATGCATCCCAAGCGCGACGATCTGTTTGTGCTGGGCATGCTCGAGGCAAGTGGACTGGGCTGGCAGGGCCGTCATGAGCAGGCCGAAATGGTCGCGCGCTATATTCGCGGCCTGCGTGAAGGCGCAGAGGCCGCGAAGAAACTGCACGCCGAAAAAGCGAGCGGGTTTGAGCGTGCCACCGGCGGCATGGGCTATCTCAAGCTCGCCCGCATGGCCTATTACGTCGATAAAGCCACCTACCGGCGCGCCGTCACCGGCTGGATCAAGGCGCTTGGCAAAGGGGGCGCGTCATGACCGGGCTAGACGCCGTTCATCTGAATTTCAGCCCCGGAGCGTTGCATCTGCTCAACGCAATCCTTGGCATCGTGATGTTCTCCGTCGCGATTGATCTGGCACCGCGCGATTTTCGCGCATTGCTGCGTCGACCCAAATCGCTGATCGTGGGCTTTGCCTCGCAGTTCTTCGTGCTGCCTGCGCTGACATTTGCGCTGGTCAGCGTGCTGCACCCGCGCCCCTCGATCGCGTTGGGGCTGATCCTTGTGGCGGCCTGTCCGGGGGGGAATGTGTCGAATTTCTTCACCCATCGCGCAGGCGGCAATACCGCGCTTTCGGTCTCGCTGACGGCGTTTTCGACGGCGGCGGCGATTGTTCTGACGCCGTTCAATATCGCCTTCTGGGGCAGCCTGTATGGCCCCACCCGGGCGCTGCTGCACCAGACCACGATTGATCCTGTCCAAGTGGCGATTACCGTCGTCGTGATGTTGCTTATACCGCTGCTGGCGGGGATCGCACTCAACCAAGCGCGCCCTGACATCACGGCACGACTGCGCGGGCCGTTGAAATGGGTCTCAATGGGAATATTCGTGGCATTCGTATTGATGTCTCTGGCCGCGAACTGGGGCTATTTCCTGCAATTCGTCGGGCTGATCGCGGGGATGGTGGTGCTCCATAACGCGCTGGCCTTTGCGGGGGGCTATGGCACGGCAACGCTTGCGGGGCTGTCGCCCTATGACCGCCGCTCGGTCACGATTGAGACGGGGATTCAGAATTCCGGCCTTGGTCTGGTGCTGATCTTTGCGTTTTTCGGAGGGCTTGGCGGCATGGCCATCGTCGCCGCCTTCTGGGGGATCTGGCACATCATCGCAGGCTTCACCCTCTCCACTCTGATGGCCCGCACGGAGGCTGCACGATGACGAAAATCCTGATAACTGGTGCGGGTGGTATGATCGGCCGCGCACTGATGGCGCAACTGGCAAACGGCGTGCATGAGGTGATCGCCACGGACCTCAAAGCGCCCAAGAACCTACCCGAAGGCGTGCGTTTCACCCCGCTTGATGTGACCACTGATGCGCCTGCGCGCGTGATCGCCGCCGAGCGCCCCGAGGTGGTCGTCCATCTCGCCTCAATCGTGACGCCCGGTCCGGGCATGGGGCGCGATATGGCCTATGCGGTCGATGTCGAGGGGTCGCGCAAGGTACTTGAGGCCGCACTGGCCAATGGCGTGCGCCGGCTTGTCGTGACCTCGTCAGGGGCGGCCTATGGCTATCACGCCGACAATCCCGTGCCGCTGCGCGAAAGCGATGCGCTGCGGGGCAATCCCGAATTCGCCTATGCCGATCACAAGCGCCAAGTCGAGGAAATGTTGGCGCAGGCCCGCGCCGAGCATCCCGCGCTGGAACAGGTGGTTCTGCGGGTTGGCACGGTGCTGGGTGCGGGCACCGACAACCAGATCACCGCGCTGTTTCGAAAGCCGCGCCTATTGGCGATCCGGGGCGCGGATAGCCCGTTCGTCTTTATCTGGACCCATGATCTGGCCCGCATTTTGCAACGCGCGGCCACCGATGGCCCAGCGGGAATTTATAACGTGGCGGGCGATGGCGCGCTTGGGGTGCGCGATCTCGCGCGGCGCTTGGGGAAACCCGTGCGCGCCCTACCCGCAGGTCTGATCAAGGCCGCCTTGGCGCTGGCCCATCCGCTGCGGCTCAGCCGTTATGGCCCTGAACAGCTTCGGTTTTTGCAATATCGCCCGGTGCTGGCCAATGACGCGCTCAAACGCGAGTTCGGTTATACGCCCGAGCTCAGCAGCGCCGAGGTGTTCGATCTGTGGTGCCGCGAGGCGGGGTTATGAGCGCGCCTGTCGCCGTGATCTCGGGCGGCGCTGGCGGCTTGGGGCGCGCGCTGTCGGCAGGCTTGCGCGATGACGGCTGGCAGGTGGTCATTCTGGATCGCGACATCGCGGCGCTACCAGCCGCGCCAAACCAACAGGCGATTGCCTGCGATCTAAGTGACCCGGCCCAACTTGAACGCGCCTGTGCGCAGGTGATCGCGCACTATCCGCGCATCAATCTGGTGATCTACAATGCCGGCGTGACCCAGATCGGCGCGTTTGAAGCGCTGAACAAAGCCACGCATCGAAAAGTGTTCGAGATCAACTATTTCGCCGCCACGGCGATGGCGCGCGCATTTCTGATTCCGTTGCGGGAAAGCCGGGGCACGCATTTGGCGATCTCGTCGGTGGCCGGGTTTTCGCCGCTCTATCATCGCACCGCCTATGCGGCCTCAAAACACGCGCTGGAGGGCTTTTTCGCCTCGCTGCGCTCAGAAGAAGCGTGCCATGGCGTGCGCATTCAAATCGCCGCGCCGTCATTCATCGCCACCAATATTGGGCATGCCGAGCGGCAAGAGGACGGGATTTCACGCCCCGGAGCCGCAGCGGACGGGGTGGATTACATGACACCCGAGGCGGCAGCAAAGGTGATCTTGCGCGGGCTGAAACGCGGCTCTGCCATGATCCCGGTGGGGCGCATCGCGTGGCTGTCGTGGTGGATCCAAAGCCTGTCGCCGCGCCTATTTCAGCGCCTGATGGAACGGCGCATCACCACCGACCGCCGCTCCTAAAACACCGCTTCGACGCGGCCAAACCTGATGCGCGTTCTGACGCACGGGTTGCGATTGCCTGCACCAAGCGCGCCCACCCGCATCACTCAGCGCGAGGGGGCCGTGTTCAGGCGGATGCTCCTTCACATCGACGTGTCCTCAGATTGCACGGGAACCAACGCCGCTTGCGAGGGGTTCTCTAAGCAACGTCACACGAAAAGGAGTTATCCCATGTTTAGCATGATTGGCGGCCTCGTAGTCCTCATCCTCGATATTTGGGCCATCGTGTCCATCATCGGGTCAGGAGCCTCAACCGGGGCCAAAGTCTTGTGGATTCTGTTGATCCTCATCCTGCCGATCGTTGGCTTCATCATCTGGCTGATTGCAGGCCCCAAAGGCGGACGCGCGATCGCCTGAACCGGTAACAAAACGCCAGTCGGGAGGAGCACCGCCATGCTGAAACGCAACATCATCCCGATTGGCGCCTTGGGGCTGAGCCTTGTGAGCATCGCGCTTGTTTGGCTCAACCCTTGGTATTTAGCGATCCTGATTGTGACCCTGCCGGTTCTGGGGCTGGGTCTGTATGACTACCTTCAGACTGGCTGGACAATCACACGCAACTACCCGGTCGCGGCGCGGCTGCGCTGGCTGTTTTATGACCTGCGCCCCTTTCTGCGCGCCTATATCGTCGAGGGCGATCTTGAGGGAAAACCCTATTCCTACGAGGCGCGCAATCTGGTGCATGCCCGCGCGCGCGGCGAAACCGACACCCATCCGTTTGGCACCGAACTTGACGTCGAAAGCGAGGCATATACCTGGGTCAACCATTCCATCGCGCCCGAGCCCGACCCCGATGAAGCCCCCCGCGTCAGCGTGGGCAACATGCAATGCACCAAGCCCTATTCGGCCTCGGTGCTCAATATCTCGGCGATGAGCTTTGGCGCGCTGTCAGCCAATGCGATTGAGGCGCTCAATATTGGGGCGAAACGCGGCGGGTTTTATCACGACACCGGCGAAGGCGGATATTCCACCTATCACGCCAAACATGGCGGGGACATCGTGTGGGAGTTGGGCTCGGGCTATTTTGGCGCGCGCGATAACGACGGGCGTTTTGACCCTGCCCTATTCGCCGATCAGGCGCAGCGCGATCAGGTCAAGATGACCGAAATCAAGCTGAGCCAAGGGGCCAAACCGGGCCATGGTGGCCTGCTGCCCGCCGCCAAGGTCACACAAGAGATTGCCGAGACCCGCAAAGTCCCCGCCCATCAGGATTGTCTAAGCCCGCGCGGCCATTCCGCCTTTTCCACGCCCTGCGAGATGATGGAATTCGCCGCCAAGATGCGCGATCTGTCGGGGGGTAAACCAGTGGGGCTCAAGCTGTGTATCGGCCAACCCCATGAGGCGTTTGCGCTCGTCAAGGCAATGCAGAAAACGGGCATTTTCCCAGATTTTATCGTGGTGGATGGAGCTGAGGGTGGCACGGGCGCGGCCCCGCTTGAGCTGTCCGATCACGTCGGCATGCCGCTGATTGATGGCTTGGTGCTGATGCGCAACGCCCTTGTCGGGTCGGGCGTGAAAGACAAGGTACGCCTTGCCGCCTCGGGCAAGGTCTATTCCGGCTTTGGGTTGGCGCATCACATGGCAATCGGCGCGGATTGGTGCAACGCGGCGCGCGCCTTCATGTTCTCGATTGGCTGCATTCAGGCGCAGCGCTGTCATCTGGGCACCTGCCCCACCGGCATCACCACCCAAGACAAGGCGCGCCAACGCGGTTTGCTGCCCGAGGTGCAAGGCGAACGCGCCGCCCGGTTTCATCGCAAGACCCTCGCGGCGCTGGCCGATATCGTCGCCTCGGCCGGACTCAAACATCCAACCGATCTGCAACCCCATCACATCGTGCATCGCATCGGCGTCACGCAGGGGCGCACGATCGACAAGATTTACCCCTTCTTGCCCGTTGGCATTCTCAACGACGATCCCGACAGCACCGATTACGCCGATTGGTGGCATGCGGCAGATCCTGACAGTTTCCATGCCAAAACCGATCTGGTGCGTGACCGGACCAGTTTGAAACACCACTCCGATTTGAAAGAGGCTTGATATGAGCAAAACTGTTTCCGAGGTCGTCGCCGATACATTGCTTCAGGCGGGCGCGCTACGCGTTTATGGGATCGTGGGCGACACGATCAATCATTTCACTGATGCCGTGCGCAAAAGCACGCTGACTTGGGTGCATGTGCGCCATGAAGAGGTCGGGGCGCTGGCCGCGGGTGGCGAAAGCTACATGACGGGCGAATTGACGGTCTGCGCGGGCACCTCTGGTCCCGGAAGTCTGCATTTTGTGAACGGCATTTTCGAGAGCCACCGCAACGGGGCGCCTGTCGTCCTGATCGCGTCGAATATTGATCGTGCAGAAGAGGGTCTGGGTTTTCCCCAAGAGGTCGATCAAAAGAAGATATACGAACAGGCTTCGGTCTTTTGCGAACGCATTCATCATCCCGATCAGGCGCGCCGCATCGTGGCGCAAGCGGCACAAGCCGCCTTGGCCAAGCGCGGCGTGGCCGTGGTGGTCGTCAATGGCGATATGTTCCACGAAAAGACCGATGATGCGCTGCATTGGTCGGTGCATCGCCCGCAACCGGTTTTGCGCCCATCCGATGGTGAGCTGGACAGCTTGGCCGCGATGATTGCGCAGGCCAAACGCGTGACGATCTATGCCGGGATCGGCGCGCGCGGCTCGCAAGATCAGATCCGTGCGCTGGCCGAGCATCTGGGCGCGCCTGTCGTGCACACCACGCGCTCTAAGGAATTCATCGAACCCGACCAGCCCAATAATGTCGGCATGACCGGGATCTTGGGCAATCGCGCAGGGATGGAGGCGATGGGGGATTGCGATCTGCTGCTTTGTCTGGGCAGCGATTTCGCCTATACTCAGTTCTATCCGGACAAAGCCAAGATCGTGCAAGTGGATAGCGATGCCACCCATCTGGGGCGGCGTGCGCCGATTGATCTGGGGCTAGTGGGCGATGTGGGCGACACGATCAAGGCTTTGATCCCACAGCTTGAGCGGCGCGAACCGGGCAAGCATCTGACCCGCGCGCTCAAGCAATACGCCCAAGACCTTCAGGGCTATCTCGACAGTGCGAACGAACCTGACCCCAGCCTGATCCACCCCCAAGCGCTCAGCGAAATGCTGGATCGGCTGGCGGCCAAGGATGCGGTGTTTACCGCCGATGGCGGCTCGCCCATGGTTTGGCTGCTGCGCCACCTCAGTGCCAATGGTCAGCGACGCTTCCTCACCAGCCTGCTACATGGCACGATGGCCAACGCCTATCCGCAAGCGATGGGCATTCAGCTGGCCTATCCCGAGCGTCAGGTGATCGCGCTGTGTGGCGATGGCGGCATAAGCATGTTGATGGGTGATCTGCTGACGCTGGTGCAAGAGAATATCCCCGTCAAACTGCTGGTCTTCAACAACGGCTCTCTGGGTTTTGTCGAGATGGAGCAACGGGTCGAAGGGATGCTGGATGCCTTTACCACGCTGCAAAACCCCGATTTCGGAGTGATGGCGCGCGCGATTGGCATGGCGGGGGCGACGGTGGAGTCGATGGATGATCTGGAAAGTGCAATGATCGCTTGGCTGGCCGAGCCGGGCCCTGCGCTGCTGGATGTCAAGGTCAACCGGATGGAGCTGGTGATGCCCCCCAAGATCGAGATGTCACAAGTCACCTCGACCGCGCTGTTTGGGGTGAAAGCGGTGTTGAACGGGCGCATGAATGAGGTGGTGCAACTTGTGCGCAACAATTTCCTGCGCTGAGACGGTCTTGGCCCGGGGATCGGCCAGCATTCGACTTTTCGCCCCCTAAAAAGATACCCCCTAAAGGAAACATTGGACATCCTGTCAAACGCGTCCACATGGTATGGAAAATCGAAAGGATCGAAAATGGCACTGACAGCAATTATCGAAGCGCATGGCGGCCCCGAGCAGTTCAAATTGGTGGATCGTGATGTCGGTGCCCCCGCAAAAGGCGAGGTTCGCATTGCCCATAAAGCGATCGGTCTGAATTTCATCGACGTCTATCAGCGCAGCGGGCTGTACCCGATGCAATTACCCCATGCGATGGGCATGGAAGCCGCAGGCGTGATCGAGGCTGTCGGCGAAGGAGTGACCCATCTCAAAGTCGGGGATCGTGCGGCTTATGCCTCCAATCCGCCGGGCGCTTATGCCGAGGCGCGTGTCATGCCTGCCGCCCAAGTCTGCCCGCTGCCCGATGGCATCTCGTTTGAGGAAGGGGCAGCGATGATGCTCAAGGGGATGACGGTGGAATATCTTTTCCATCGCACCACGCCCCTGAAATCGGGCGATACGGTGTTGTTTCACGCAGCCGCCGGGGGCGTCGGCCTGTTGGCGTGCCAATGGGCGCGTTCGGAGGGGATCACGTTGATCGCAACGGCTGGAACGGACGAGAAATGCCAGCTAGCGCTTGATCACGGCGCGACCCACTGCCTGAATTACCGCACGCAAGACTGGGCCAAACAGGTGCGCGAGCTGACGGGTGGCACAGGTGTCGACGTGGTGATGGACGCTGTGGGCAAAGATACTTTTGAGGGCTCGCTGAATTCGCTCAAACCATTGGGCATGATGATATCGTTCGGAAACGCGTCGGGGCCAGTGCCCCCGTTCGACATTGGTATTCTAGGCAAGAAGGGCTCGCTCAAACTTACGCGCCCTACCCTGTTCACCCATATTGGGGATCACGCTACCTGTCAGGCCATGGCAGCACATCTCGCGCAAAAAGTGCTGTCAGGAGATGTGAAAATCAACATCGGCCAGCGGTTCTCCCTGCGCGATGTCGCCAAAGCCCATATCGCGCTGGAAGCGCGCAAGACCACCGGCTGCACCATCCTGGAAGTCTAGAGGCGCATTTTGAACCAGTGCGGTTTGCGCGCGATCCAATGACCAACACCGGGCGCAAAACCATGGCGCCCGGTGTTGGCCACAATGCGCAAGACGGGCCCTGCGCCTAAAAAGCGTGTCGAGCACAAGGTCCCTTCGCAGCGGTGCATACAGACTTCAAAGGACGCTGCGTGTGAGATTTTTGATTGCCATCCTTGACTGCCCTTCGCCACTCAAAGTGCTTACGGTCATGTGAAAGCTGCTGCGGCTCCCGTCGGGTGCCAGGACCGTGAGGTCGTCGGTATTCGACGCGGACTCCATCTGGTGGCGAGCATATTTCACACCGTGCATTCTCGGCGGCAATATGGAGTCTATGAATGCCTCAATTTCTTCAGCACCTTTGATTACCCCGAACGCAGAGGCTGTCGACCAAATGCCGTCCGGATGAAACAGGCTCGCGGCTGCAGCACCATCCCGTCTGTCCACGCAGTCAAGAAAGCGCATCAGAAGTGATCTCTGAGAGTGTCTGGCGGCGTAATGTGTGTGCAGCAATTCAAGGGCCGCGGGGGAGTTCGGCTTGCCAAGTTCAGAAGCATATAAAGCCTGAACATCCGCATTCTCGTAAGAGCTTCGGCGAGGCGCTTTCGCGTCGACACCGTAGATCGCCTTGGCGCGTTTTTGCAAAATATCCGGATCCATGGATTTCGGTTCGCCGCCTCCACCAAGGCAGCCGCCAACGCATGCCATGACTTCTATGGCGATGAATTCATTGCGCCAATCCTCCTTTTCCAGCATGCGCTGAGCCGCGGCGATGCCGTTGCACACGGCCACGGTGCCAACGCCGGGAATGGTCGCAGACTTTACGCCATCGCGAACGCCGCGCAGCGACTCCCACTCCAGAGAAAGGGCGTCGTCCGCCCCTTTGAGATGCGAGACCGTGCGGACCATAGCTTCCATGACACCGCCGGATGCACCGAAGATTTGGGCAGCGCCCGTGCTCTCTCCGAGTGGGCTGTCGAACTGTCCATCTTCGGCGAGTGCGCCAAATGCGATCCCTCGGGATCGGATCATTCTGGCCAGTTCGCGTGTCGTGAGTACACGGTCCACGTCGCCGGACATGCCAGGCCGCGCGGCCTCATCCTTCTTGGCCGTGCAGGGCATGACGCTGACAACGTATGGCTCGGTTTTGCCATTGGCAAAGTCTGGCCCCAGAGACCGCGCGAAGCCGCTCCGCTTGGCAATTGCACCGTGCATTTGCTGGGGTGATTTTGTCGTGCTCAGATACGGTAGAAGATCGGGGCGATTGAGCTCGACCCAATTCACCCAACCCGGACAGCAGGATGTAAACAAAGGGAGCCGTGTCCCGGCCTCGATACGCGCCAGAAGTTCCGAGCCTTCCTCCATAATCGTGAGATCGGCGGCGAAATTGGTGTCGAAGACATAGTCGAAACCAAGCTGCCGCAGCGCATTAATCAATCGGCCCGTGCTCACGGTGCCGGGTTTCAGGCCGAACTCTTCGCTGATGGCGATGCGGGTTGCGGGAGCGACCTGAACGACGGAAACGCGCCGCCCTGAATCCAGCGCGTGAAGCACGTCATGCCAATGCGGGGCTTCGATCAAAGCTCCGACCGGACAGACAAGCGTGCATTGGCCGCAGGAAATGCAATTCGTGTCCCCCAAGGGCTGGTCAAAGACAGTGACGGGCCGACGGTCGAATCCCCGGTTGGCAAAACCGATAATATGTTGTTGTTGCACGGCCTCTCCGCAGACATCCGCACACAGGCCACACTCAATGCATTTCGAGAGATCCCGCCAGATACTGGGCGATGTATGGTCGGTCGAGAGACATTCTGAAGCGTCTGTTGAACCAGCGGGAACCTTGGGCCAACGTTCTTCCCACTGGTTTTCGCTGACGAGACGCTGCAGCTGGCAGGCCCCGTTCACCTCACAGCGCATACAGTCATTTGGATGGCGCGCGAGCAGCCATTCAGCATTGGCTTGTCGGAATGACTGCAAGGCTTGGGTATCCGTTTCCACGACATCGCCATCCTTCGCCAAAACGTGACAAGCTGGCTGGGGGTTTTGGGTGCCCTCAACCTCCACGAGGCACATGCGGCATACCGCATGGGCTGGCAGGCCGGGATAATAGCAAAGTGTAGGGATATGGACGCCTGCCGCCTTCGCCGCATCAAGCAAGCTGGTGCCATGATCGACTTCGACTTGCCGTCCATTAACCGAAAGCATGATCATGTTGTGACACCTCCCTGTCACTCTAGCATAGCAGATGCCCTTAGCGATGGTGACCTGCCATGGGATATATTCTCCACCGTCGATTGGGCTCAGGACCCATTGATTTCAGCTGCGAGTCGCGTTTCACCACTGGAAAACAGAGCGGTGACATGTCTGACCTTTTCCGGGCGATGCGCAGATGGGTCGGCGCCAGATCGCTCGCATCAAAGGCGGCATGAACCACTGCCCGGCAGGGCATCGCAAAGCGATGGCCCGAGCGAGAGCAAGCGGCGCGCGCTCTGCAATAGCCTGGGACACCCGATCAGCCTGTTCGTAACCGCCGGTCGCCTCAACGTCAGATGCGAAGGTTGCGTCTGATGCGCCGTCTGCACCTTGCCGCTGGCACCGGGCGTCTCTAAACTTGCGCCATGCTCATTCTCGACAACATCATCAGCGACCGCGGATCGAAATATGCGGTATCGGGCGGGCCATGCACCTCCGAAGAAGAGGCCAAAGCCTTTATCAAAGCATTGTGTCGAAAGAAGAAATTTGCCAAGGCAACACATAACACATGGGCCGTTCTTTGCGCCGACACCCCGGTAAAGAACGATGATGGCGAGGCAGGTGCCGGCATGGTCATCCTGCGCATGCTGGAGAGAGAGAGGCTGCGTGACCATATCATCGTGGTCACACGCTGGTTTGGCGGCAAGCATTTGGGTGGCGACCGCTTTCGCCATGTGCAGGAGGCGGTGCGCATCTATCTCGACGAACTTCGCGCGGCCTGACGTGCGGTGCGCCAATGCGTCCCCGCGAACGAAGGGCTGCTGTGGGCGAACAGTAGACGTTCGCAGCCACAGCGGACATTGCTATCGCTTCCTCAGTGCGAGGACGCGTCACTTCAAACCCGCGCAAAACCGCATCGAATCCGAACGGTCCGCGTCGGTGATCCCGGTATATCAAGCCTCGGACCACCGACTTCAGGGCTATCTCAGGTAGACTTGATCGCCGTTTCGCACAACGCTCACTCTGTCACCGACCCTGAATGTGTTTGACGCCTGAATGACGGTGATCGTACCACCGTTTCTGAGCCTCACCGTCCAAGCCGAAGACGTGTATGTGCCCCCTTGGCTGGCAATATTGCCGCCTACGATAGCACCCGTGATCGCGCCAGCCCCTGTCATCAGGTCCTTGCCAGTGCCGGACCCGAACTGATGCCCGATCACGGCGCCGACCAGCCCGCCAGCGACCGTACCGACGACCCGATCCCCGTCGCTTGACCGCCGCATCGTTACCGGTTGCACCGAAACGATGCGACCATATTCAATGGTCTCGGCTTGATAGGATGCGTAAGGAGCCGGACGCGGCCCGGGACTACCCGAATACGGACCCGGTGTCGGGTTACAGGCGGCTACGGCCAACAGTGGTGGCAGAAAAAGAAGGAAACGCATTGCAGACCTCCAAAAAACGATTGCGCCGTATGCTTTATGCATCCGGACGTGAAAGTTAATTTGCGACAAATCGAGAAGTCTCGCTTTGATATAGGACAAGCCCGCGCATCGGAGGGCGCCGCTTCGGCCGTATTTTCCGAAGAGCCACGGCAAGCCGAGGGTCGATGATTGGCGCGTATTGGGTGGCGTGATTTTCATCAATCGCAATGGTTTGCGTTGGCATCATGCTCCCAAAGAATACGGGCCACCCAAAGCACTCAGCAATCGCTGGCAGCACTGGAGCGAGATAGACGTATTCGCGAGGATCTACGAGGGGCTGGCGGCGCAAGCGACTGACAAGACGACGATCATGATGAACGCAACCTCTTTGAAGGCTCACCGAGCGCAGCTATGTTGCCGGCTGGTTTCGCGAAAATCCCTGCGGCGAAAGGGGATCAGAGCATGTATTTCGGGCCGCAAGCTGCGCAAGCACCGTCGTAAAATACGAATAGCGACGCAACCGCATCAAGATCATGGTCGCACGACTGAAGGACTGGCGAAGGGGTGCGACCCGCTCCAACAGATGCCCGAAGGTATTCCTCTGCGCCATCGCTCTCGCTGCTACCGTCATGTTCTGGTTATGAGACCTGAGCCAAATAAATTGCCTATGCAATTGCTGGGCGCCAGTTCGGCCCGTCCGTGATACGCCCCGACATGACCGCTCTCTTTTGTGGATCATTGCAGACCCACTTTGGCACGCCGATGCCGTCAGGGGGCGATTACATCATCAACGCCCTCTTACTCTATCGTCCGCTCCACGACCCTCATGCCGTCTGACAAGCCCGAAGACGGATAGAGGATCACACGCTCGCCCTCAGACAGTCCGCTCACCACTTGTGCCTGGATGCCATTATTCTTACCGATCTCAATTTCACGCAGTTGCGCGGTGCCAGCACTGACGGCAAAGACTGCCCAGCTGTTGTGACTTCGAAACAGCGCGCTTGCCGGGACAATTAGCGTGTCCTTAGACTCCCATACGATGATCTTGGTCTCGACCCGAAAGCCATGGCCAAGCCCCTTGTAATCCTCGGGTGGGCTGGCAAGGGCGATGACGACATCCACACGCTGCTCTTCTACGCCAAGAGCAGAATATTGGGTAAGACCAAATGGCTCGACCCGCATGACTTCGCCTGTCAAATCCTTAGAGCCACCCCAATCCGTTATGATCACCGGATCACCCACCGCAACCTGAACAGCATCGGTCGACAGCAGTTTGACCACCACTTCCAGATTGCTGGCAATGTTGCCGATCTCCATGATCGGCGTGCCTGCAGGCAGGGATGTTTCACTTTTCTGAATGACCCGCAAAATGCGCCCGTCGGCTGGTGCATAAAGCGGAATGTCATCAGAGCCGTTGCCTATGAAGGCGCCAAGTCCGCGATCTTCAAAGCCAATTAATTGTGCCTGCGCATTTACAACTCCGGCCTCGCGCATGGAAATCGCGGCCTCTGCTGTATCTACATTCGCCTGCATCACGCGCGCATTCTGGCGAGCAAGGTCAAGGGTAGCATCACTGTAAACCCCACGTTCGAACAGCTTTTCGGCCCGTGCAAGCTCGGTTTGGGCATAGTCGCGGTTCGCTATGCTGGCATTCAGATCAGCACGCGCGACACGCAGTGCGGCCTCGGCGGCGGCAACCGCCGCCAGTGCTTGCTCTCGGGTACGCACGTCAAGCGCTGCGGGGTTGCTCGGGCGCATAAGGGCCACAATCGTTTCGCCGCGCACAACCGGATCGCCAGGTTGCACGCTGACACGTTGCAACTGTCCGGCGACAGGCGTCGAGACGATATAGGTATCTTGGACCCGAGTGCGGCCTTCATCATCAATCGTTAGCCGCATGGCGCCGCGCATCACCTCGCCCATATCAACCATCGTGGGTTTGGGCCAGAAGGCGGCGGCCAGCGCCCCTACGACCAAAAGCGTCGTGGCAGTTGTCAGGATTAGCCGTGATCGTTTCTTTGCTTTTGCCATGAAGCTATTCCCTAGTTTTCAGTGCCGAGACCAGTTCAGCCCGGTCGATATCGCGTTTCACCAGCCAGCCCGAAGCGACAGCTGCCCCAATGACCACAATCGCGGCGAAGCCATAGCTTGCCGAGTCAAAGACCACGGGGATTTGGTAGATCTCGCTCGAAAATCCCGCAGCGATGCCGAAGGACAAGTAATAGCCCATTAGCGCGCCCAGCGGCAGTGCGATCAACGTCACGATAGCCAATTCGCCCAGCAAGACAAAAGCGGCTTCGCCTTTGGTAAAGCCGATAACGCGCAAACTGGCGAGATCGCGAGATCGTTCGGCATAGGCGATGCGAGCAGCGTTATAGACAATGCCAAAAGTGATAATAAACGCGATGGCCCCCATGACATAACGAATGGCCCCTGCGCCTGTATCCAGTAAGACCTTAAACGCGATCTCTGCATCAGATTTGAGGCTAACGCCAGCGACTGTCGGCATGTCCTGAAGCGCAGTGTAAATTTTGCTTGCGCGCGCTTTGTCAATGGTCAGATAAGCTCCCGAGACGCGGTTTGGTTCGCGCAAGACGCGGTTCAGCGCGTTCAAGTCCATATAGGCGGGCGATCCAAGAAGACTTTCGGCGACTGCCGTCACTGGAATTTGCAGCGCGGGCTGGCGGCCTTCACGAACCTCGACTGTCATCATGTCGCCGGGCCGGATGTGCAGGATGTCGGCCAGCGCGCTCGCAAGGACAATCCCGCCGTTTTGCAAGGGAATTTTGGCCAGATCAGCGTCGAGCGCACGGACAAGCCGTGCATCTGAGCTAAGTCCGGTTATGACGCTGCGACGCGAGATCAACCCATGGCGAAGCACCACCGGAACATAACGCACGGGTTCGACCAGCGTCACACCTTGCATCCGGCGCAACTCGAAAATCGTGGTGTCCGACGCCGCGTGAGTGAAGCTGACGGTCACATCGCTGCGGTCCATAACGTTGAATGTCAGATCAATGATGCGGTCAAATCCTGCGTAGATCGTGATTATGGATACGCTGAGCGCCATGCCACAAGCGATGCCAATCACGGCACCCGCCATCCGCGCCGGTTGCCGTGTGATCCGGCGCAATACCATGCGCGATGTCTGGTCAAGAAAACGGTTCAGCGCGTGCCCAATGGTTCCTGTTCGGCTATAGTCAGCAGGGGCTGGCGCACGCATGGCTGACGCGGGTGTGAGCCCAAAAACCCTGCGCAACACCAAGAGCCCGCCAACCGATGCCGACAAAATGCTGACGCTGACTCCGATGACAAAGGATGCCGGATCAAGGTCGAATACCAGAAATGGGAATTTGAAGTAGGCAACATAAACCTGGATCAGTGCCCGCCCGCTTGCAATGCCCATCAGACACCCCGCCAAGGCTCCGCCGATCGCAATTGCCATAACCAGTTTGAAGTAATGCGCAACAACTTCGATATTGGTGTAGCCGAAGGCCTTCATCAGGCCGATCTCTTCGCGCTCGGATTGCACCATCCGGTTGATTACGATGTATAACAGGAAGGCGGCGACCGCGAGAAAAATGGGCGGTACGACTTTGCTTGACGTCTCAAGTTCCCCGATTTCTTGGCTCACAAACAGATTGGACATCTGATCTTTCAATGGATAGGCCCCGGTTCCGCCGTATGAACCAAGAAGTCGGTCAACAGCATCAAGCACGGCGGCTTCACTGGCTCCGCGCGACAGCGACAACAGCGCTTCGTTGAATGCGCCCTGCATGTCATAGGCGGCAGCGAGAGCGGAACGGCTCATCCAGATGACACCAAAGCGGGCATCGTCAGGGATCAATTCGCCAGGAGCGGTCGTGTAAAGAAACTCGGGGCTTTGAGCGAGGCCAACAATACGAAAGCTGCGCCGCGCACCGTTCATTGTCGCTTGGATATGGTCGCCGGGACGGAGCCCGTGCACGTTCGCGAAAGACTGAAGCAACAGGATCTCGTCGGTGTGGCTACTATCGATCATCCGCCCATCGGTCAGAAAAACATCGTTCAGGCGGGGGCTGTGAAAATCGGGCAGAGACACGGCCTGTGCCTGCACGGGCAAATCAGTATCGATAAGATCAATGAGCGCAGCGCCGACAACGCGCGGTTCGACTGCGCTCACCCCTTCGATGGCCGCAAGCCGACCTGCCATACGGTCCGGCGCGCGCGTGACAGGTGCGAACACATCGGCGAGGCGATAGCGTTCATAATAAGCGGCGCGGGTTTCTTTCAACGAGGTGACCAGCCCCGTCATCATCACCAGCATACCCACACCGACCGCGATCACCATGCCGATAGCGAATGCCTGTCCCTTCATACGCCACAGATCGCGCAAGAGTTTGTGGTCAAGCGGGCTCACCAATCAATCTCCTCAGGGGTGAGTTTGGTTTTGTTCACCACGACCTCGCGGATCGCACCGTCAGCGAAATGGATCACGCGGTCCGCCATCGCGGCCTGACTGGCCGCATGGGTAACGATCAAAACGGTCGCCCCCAATTTCTCGTTTACGTCCTTGAGAACATTCAACACCGCGCGTCCGGTTGTGCTGTCGAGCGCGCCTGTGGGTTCATCGCAAAACAGAACCGTGGGGTTCTTGGCGACGGCGCGGGCAATGGCGACCCGCTGCTGTTCGCCCCCTGACAATTGCGCCGGAAAATGGTCAACCCGTTCGCTCAGGCCAACCATCGCAAGGGCCTCGTCCGGGTCCATCGGATCACGGGCAATCTCTGTCACCAATTCCACATTCTCGCGGGCGGTCAGGCTGGGCATCAGATTGTAAAATTGAAAAACAAAGCCCACATAATTGCGCCGATAAAGCGTCAGTTGCTTGTCGGTCATTTCAGACAGGTTCTGATCTTGAAAAAAGGCATCGCCTGCAGTGGCGCGGTCAAGACCGCCGATAATGTTCAAAAGCGTGGATTTCCCACTGCCCGACGGTCCGAGCAGCACGACGATCTCGCCTTGCGGAATATCCAGCTCAACGCCGCGTAGCGCATGAACCGCCGAACGCCCCTCACCGTAGACTTTGGTCAGACCCTTGGTGGAAAAAGCTAAAGTCTTCATGATTGCGGGCCTCGGCTCTGCGTCTACGCGCACAACATGGCACGGTATTACATTGGACTGGACAAATTTATTCTATGTGAGTGTAAGATTCAGCAGTCTATCAATTTGCACGCTTTCGAATGCCATGCGGTCGTTCATAGTAGCTGTTGTAGGTTCCAGCCTGCCTGTCTCAGCAGTTTGCTCTGCCATTGGGGCGATGAATTTGTGGCCATTCGACAACGCAAAGATCAAGTCTGTGGCAATATCTATGTCAGTTTCGTTTCGACGCCGCTTCGGTGGTGGGATCCGCCCCATCGTCGCCAGAACTCACGACCGAGGTATTTGGATGCTCCTTAGCGCCTCGTTTCTTGCGCCTGCGTCGGCGGTCACAGCCATCCACGGCTTGGCGCTCTTGCGGGGCGGGATGACGACATGCTCATCGCGATCGGTCCGCTCGCATACGCTGCCGGGCAGCGGACTACATCAAGTTCTTCTACACCCCACAGCGCAAACACTTTGGGAACACAAGGCTGTCACCGATCGCCTTCGATCAGCGGCAGAAACTGAAGCAGCAAGCCGTCTAGGCAACTGGGGGCTATTCAGCGACCCTGCATCAGGGACAGGAAAATCTCTGGTTTGGCGGCGGTCGAATACGGCCTGGATCGAACATCCGATAGGTGCGTAGCGCTGCGGTGCGGCGGCGAAAAATCGGTCGCAAGCCGTCTCCGGGGCGGTCGCAGCCTTCGCTCGGCCTACTGCATCGCGCCCTTCAGATACTCAACCGCCAAAGCGACAGTCGCAATGCGGGGATAGTCCGTTTCGGGAATATCCACACCGGTACGTTCGTGCAATGCCGTCACAAGGTTGAGAACATCCATCGAGTCGAGCTCGAGATCCTCTTGAATATGGTCGTTATCACCGACCGTTTCGGGATCGATATCGGGGGCGATACGAGAGAGCTCTTGCAAATAGATGGCACGGATTTCGGCTTTGTTCATAGGTCTTCCGGTTCTTGAATGAGGGTTTCGAATTCGCTGACAAAGCGGGCAGCCTGCCGACCGTCGCTGACGCGGTGATCTGCGGACAAGGTCAGGGTCACGACACTGCGTGGCACGACCTGCCCCTCTATCACCCACGGCCTGGTTTGCGGGGCTCCGATGCCCACAATTGCGACCTGCGGTGGGAATATGATGCCCGCCATAGCTTCGGCCCCCGTTTCACCCAGACTGGTAATCGTGATCGTCCCCTCGGTCATTTCCGACCCCTTGAGCCGCCCGGTGCGGGCACGTGAGACAAGGTCGCGCATCGCCGCCATTGTCTGATCGAGATCCATCGCCGCGGCGTCCATCAGCGCCGGCGCCACCAACCCACCGCCCCGAAGTGCGACGGCGACCCCGGGGTTCACGACATTGGCAGGCTTGAAAGCACCCTCGACGAAATGACCGTTTACGATCTTGATCTTGCTGGCGGCCAGCGACACGGCCCGCACGAAAAGCGCGCCCAACAGGACCCGTTCACCGGGCGGTCTGTCGGCGTTGCGCCGGGCTAGAAAATCGATTGCAGGCTGAACATCAATCGTTTGCGAAAGATAGAAATGAGGAATGGTCTGCTTTGCGCGGGTCATCGTCGCAGCGATAGCCCTGCGCATCTCCTCTACAGGCGATCGTGGTTCGGATGGCTGTCGTTCACCCCCAATTGGCGCGCCATCGACATCGGCCAGAATGATCACCCCGCCCGGCCCGCTGCCCTGAAGCACAGCCAAGTCAACGCCCAGTTCCTGCGCGCGGACCCGGGCCGCTGGTGACGCCCTATGGTGGCCCGCAGGTCCTGCTGGCGCAACGGGTAAGGCGGGCGCGGCTTTTCGCTCTGGTGGTGCCGTTTCAACAGGCTGGGCGGCGACCGCAGCTGGCGTCGGGGCGGGTGGCTTTTCGCCCTCTGCCAGAATGACCGCAAGCGGCATGCCGACCGGCACACTTGCACCGGGCGCTGCGGTTAATTCATGCACCGTGCCATCCTCGAACACTTCGATCTCGATCGCGCCCTTCTGGGTCTCGACCACGGCAATCACGTCGCCTCTGGTGACCGTATCACCCGGCTTGACCAGCCACTCGACCAGCGTTCCGGCCTCCATGTCGGCACCGAGCGAGGGCATCTTGAACACCCCCATGTCAGCGGCCCATCATCGTTTTGACCGCAGCAACAACGCCGGGCGTTTGTGGAACCGAGGCATCCTCCAGATGTTTCGGATAAGGGATCGGCACCTCCTGCGCGCAGACCCGTCCAACCGGCGCGTCGAGCGACCAGAACGCCTGCTCCATGATGCGCGCCGATATTTCGGCCGAGATCGACCCCGACCGCCAGCCTTCGTCGATGATCAGCGCGCGGCGGGTCTTGCTCACCGACGCCATGAGTGTCGCGTCATCCAGCGGCCGCAAGCTTCGAAGGTCGATGACCTCGGCATTGATCCCCGCATCTGTCAGCTCTTCGGCCGCCGCAAGAACCTTGTAGAGCGACCCGCCATAGGTGATCAGGCTGATGTCAGTTCCCTCACGCCTGATCGCCGCTTTTGATATCTCGACCGGCCCCGCTTCCATGTCGATCTGATCGGTTCGGTTATACAACATGACGTTCTCGAAAATCAGCACCGGATCGGGGTCCTGCAATGCCGTCCACAGCATCCCACGGGCGTCCTCCAACGTCGCGGGCGCCAGCACTTTCAGCCCGGGTATATGTGCATACCAGCCTTCCAGACTATGGGAATGCTGGGCCGCCAGCTGTTTGCCCGCGCCGGTTGCCATCCGGATGACCAGCGGGACACCGAACTGCCCGCCCGACATATGCCGGATCGTAGCAGCGGTGTTCATGATCTGGTCAAGCGCGAGCAACGAGAAGTTGACTGTCATCAGTTCAACAATCGGACGCATACCGGCAGCGGCAGCCCCGATCCCGGCCCCGGTAAAGCCGCTTTCCGACAGGGGCGTGTCGCGGATGCGATCTTCGCCGAATTCATCCATCAGGCCCTTCGAGACGGCGTAACAGCCACCATAGGCGCCTACATCCTCCCCCATCAGGAACACCCGGTCATCCCGGATCATCGCGTCGCGGATCGCCTGTTTCACAGCCTCGCGATAGGTCATTTCGACCATCTTTCCCGATGGCTGCGGCGGGGCTGGCGGGTCAGGTTGCGGGCCAAGAACGTGATCCGTCAGAGCCTCGAGAGGTTCCCAGGTTCCGGCTTCGGCGAAGGCAACCGCCTCGGCAATCTCGGCCTGAACGGCCTTTTCGATCTCGGAGACATCGCTTTCGTGGATCAGTCCGTTTTCCACCAACCATCCCTGGAAACGGACGATCGGCCCCTTCTTGCGCCATTCCTCAACCTCGGCCTTTTCGCGATAGAGTTGAGCATCAAACATGGAGTGCGCGCGGAACCGATAGGTGCGGCACTCTAGGAATACCGGGCGCCTCGTCTCGCGGATTCGCGCGATGGCTTTACGCGCTGCCGCTTCAACAGCGACCACATCCATGCCATCAACTACATGCGCCTCGATGCCATAGCTTTCGGCCTTTTGGTGGATGTCGGTTTGCGCCTCGGTTCGTGCCAAGGCAGACCCCATCGCGTAGCCGTTATTCTCGCATATGAACAGCACAGGGAGATCCCAGAGTTCAGCAAGGTTCATGGTTTCGTGGAACTCGCCTTCGGCCACTGCGCCTTCGCCGAAAAAGCAGGCGGTCACGTTGGCCTCGCCCTGGAAACGATCGGCCAAGGCAAGCCCTGCGGCCAACGGCAAGCCGCCACCGACAATCGCGTTACCACCATAGAAATTGGTGGCCGCATCGAACAGATGCATCGACCCGCCTCGACCCGCCGAGCACCCATCGGCCTTGCCAAACATCTCGGCCATGATCCTCGTCATCGCAACCCCGCGCACAAGCGCATGGCCGTGCTCTCGATAGGTTGCAACGATACGATCCTTCGGCCCCAGCACGGGGATCACTCCGGCAGCGATCGCTTCTTCGCCGTCATAGAGATGAAGGAAGCCGCGGATCTTTTCCTCGGTATAAAGCTCGGCACATTTCTCCTCGAACATCCGCACCCGGATCATGTCGTGCAGAAGGCTCAGAACGTGCGCCCGGTCAAGGCGGGGTTTGTCGGTCATGCTCATGTCTCATCCGTTTCCAATGTCGAGATGTCACCTTCAGGAAGGCCCAGTTCGCGCGCCTTGAGAAGCCTGCGCATGATCTTGCCCGACCGCGTCTTTGGCAGCGACTTGCGAAACAGGATCGCACGCGGGGCCACGGCTGCCCCCAACCTTTTTCGCGCATGGCCGCGCACCTCGCGCTCCAGCGCCTCCGAGGGCTCAAAACCGGGGTTCAGCGTGACATAAGCCTTGACGATCTCGCCCGCGGTCTCATCAGGAATGCCGATCACACCGGCCTCTGCGATCGCCTCATGCTCGATCAGCGCGCTTTCAACCTCGAACGGTCCAATCAGATGGCCCGAGGTCTTGATCAGGTCATCGGCGCGGCCAATGAACCAGAAATACCCGTCCGCGTCTCGCATCGCGAGGTCCCCCGTCAGATACCAGCCATCCACAAAGCATTTCTGATAGCGAGCCTCTTCATGCAAATAGGTGCGCATCATGGACGGCCAGCCGGGGCGCAGGGCCAGCTCTCCTATCTCCTTGTCCGGCAGCTCCCGCAGTGTTGCGTTCTCACGCGCCACGATCCCGGCCACGATGCCCGGCATCGGCTTGCCCATCGACCCCGGTTTCACCGTCATTCCGGGTTGGTTGGCAATCATGATCCCGCCCGTCTCGGTCTGCCACCAGTTGTCATGGAATGGTTGGCCAAAAACCCCCTCGGACCAGATCACGGCCTCGGGATTCAGCGGTTCGCCGACACTTGCCAGAAATCTCAGCGAAGAAAGGTCGTAAGCGGCAGCAGCCTCTGCGCCTGCCCGCATCATCATGCGAATGGCGGTCGGGGCGGTGTACCAGACCTCCACCTTTTCATTCTGGACAGTTGCGTACCACCGGTCGAGATCAAACTCGGCCTCGTCCACGATCATCGTCACGCGGTTCACCAGCGGCGCTATAATTCCATAAGATGTGCCCGTCACCCAACCGGGATCCGCAGTACACCAAAAGATCGTCCCGGGCTGCAAATCCAGCGCATGCCGCCCGGAAAACGCGTGATAAGCCACAGCATTATGGACATGCAACGCCCCCTTGGGCTTGCCGGTCGTCCCCGAGGTGAAGTGGATCAAGGCAGGATCCTCTGGTGCGGTATGTACCGGGGCAAAATCCGGCGAGGCCGCCGCGAGTTCAGGACCAAGCGCGACACAGCCCTCCGGCGCGTCGTCGCCAACGATGAGCACAAGCTTCAGCGAGGTTATCTGATCGCGCCATTCGGCTATCTTGCGTTTGTAGATCGCGGCGGTGGTGACCAGTACCTTCGCGCCGCCGATCTCCATGCGCGTGCGGATCGGCTCCGGACCAAAGGCCGAGAAAAGCGGCGTAAAGACCATGCCCGCCCGCAGTGTCCCCAAGGCGCAGGCGTAAAGCTCGGGAACGCGCCCCATCAGGACGAAAACACTATCTCCCTTCGCAAGCCCATGATCGCGCAAGACAGAGGCAAACCGGCAAGACAGGTCTTTCAGATCGCCAAATGTGAGTTCCCGCCGGTCACCATCCTTGCCCAACCAAATCAGCGCCACCTGATCGGCGTGACCGTCCACAACATGGCGATCAACTGCCACGTTCGCGATATTGACTGAGCCATCGCGTTCATTGGCAAAAGCATCCGCATCGAAAGGCGATTTGCCAGCGCCCGATTTCACAGTGACATCTATCCGCTGTGAGTTATCCCGGCCCGAAATCTTCGGGTTTCGACGTTGTGCCATTTCATATCCTCCGCAGTGACTATGAAGGAACCAACAGGACACGATATGAGCGAGATCAATTTTCGCAAAAAGTCGTCACTTGGGCTCAGGGCCCGTTCATCTGCTTGAGGTAGTCGGGTCTAAGAGTGTCGAACGTCCGACCACCGGGGGCATGAGGACTCTTTTTTGGATGCGCGAAGATCAGATGGCGCAGCTTGGGCCGTTGCAAGCCTGCGTTTCCGGGCAAGGGAGCAGCAGCAAGCCGCTCTTGCGCATGGCTGCGTCATAGCCGGACCAGTTCATCATGCGGCAGCGGCACAACCGATAATATGTAAAAAATTTTAGTCCTAAAGGTTATTGAAAGGACATCGTGCGAACCTTCAGCGGAATTAGTATCAACGAACCGCGAGAGCACGCGCTATGAAAGTAAAGTTAAAGATCTTCCTTGTGGTGTCAGTTTCGCTGATTCTGGTTTGGGGGGCGATCGCCGCTATGGTTTTCAGCTTGCTGGACCAAAACCGAAAACTGAATGATGGCGCCACGCGCACCGACGCGATCACCGAAAGTTACATTCCGCTTCTGGTCGCGATCAAGGAAATCAAGACCGACGTGATTCAGGTCCAGCAATGGCTGACGGATATCTCGGCGACACGTGCGACCGCAGGCTTTGATGACGGTTTCACCGAAGCTGAACGATACGCAAATAAGTTCGCACAAGACGTGGAAACCGCACGAATTGCTGCTGAACAGATCAGAAAAACGGGAGTTCTGAAGGCTCTTGACGAACTGCAGACCGCTTTTCCACCATTCTACGCGGGCGGAAAAAAGATGGCGAAAGCCTATATCGAATTCGGCCCGGAGGGTGGAAACACCCAGATGGAAGAATTCGACTCCGTCGCGGAAGTCATGGGCCAGACGACTGATCATCTTGTCGCATTGGTCGAGTCTGAAAGCCATCAAGCCTTGACGGAACTGTCCGCGCTTGGCGGGAACCTGTCGACCGGAAATCAAAACCTTGTACGCCGAGTTCTGTTCTTTCTAGGAGCCGTATCGCTCGTTACCGGTGTTGCGATCGCATTGCTGTTTCGCAGTCTTGCGCGCAGTTTCGGGGATCTCGACAGCGATGTTCAGGCCGTCATGTCCGAGGACGACTCCATTGACCTTCGCCTGAATCCGGAGCGCAAGGATGAATTCGCGCCGATTGCCTCCGCATTGATCGCGTTCCGCGAAAGTCTGGCTGAGGGGCGCCGAAAAGAGGCACAGCTGCGCGATGCGATGGCCAAGGAAATGGAAATGTCCATTGAAAACGAGCGCGCGCAGAACGCCAAGGCACAGCAAGAGGCCAAGGAAATCGCTGAGCGCGAGGCCGAGCAAGCTGTCCTGCGTGCCCGCGAAGCGCAGACGATCAAGGAAATTTCCGATGTTGTCGCCGCTTGCGCAGCGGGCGATTTCATCCGGCGCATCGACACCACCGACAAGGACGGCGTTCTGGCGGAACTGTGTCGGGGGATGAACCAGATCGGCGACGTGGCGAATAACGGATTGGGTGCGGTGCGTGCCGCCCTTGACCATCTAGCGAAGAGGGAACTCGGCGTCAGGATGCCGAATGATTTCAACGGCGTCTTCGGCGAAATCGCGTTCGCAGTCAACAGCACGGCGCAAAGTCTGCGTGACACGCTCGGGGTGATCTCTACCTCGGCGGATACCGTCGATTCCTCGTCGCGCGAAATCGCGGGTGCCATGGACGATCTCGCGAAGCGCTCCGAAACGAACGCGGCCACATTGGAGCAGACGGCATCCTCCGTTGTCGAAATGTCGAATTCTCTCAAATCGGCGGTAACTTCAGCAAAGACCGCGCGCACTGCCGTCGACGACATCTCGGCCAAGGCACAGCAAAGCCGCGATGTGGTCGAACGTACCATGAGCGCGATGGATGAAATCCAGTCCTCGTCGGATGCAATCGGTAAGATCCTGCAGGTCATCGACGAAATAGCGTTTCAAACCAATTTGCTCGCGCTCAATGCCGGTGTCGAGGCCGCGCGTGCCGGCGAAGCTGGCCGAGGCTTCGCGGTCGTCGCCTCCGAAGTGCGCGCTCTGGCGCAGCGCTCCTCTGAGGCCGCGCGCGAGATTGCGCTATTGATCGAGACGGCGGGCCGGAATGTCGCATCGGGCGTCGCGCTTGTGAACGACAGCGGCGAGGCTCTCAACACGATCGTTGGCAGCGTGCAGAAAGTAGCTGAGACCATTCGCACGATTGCCTCCGCAATGGAAGAAACAGGTACCGGAGTCGAGGAAATCTCCCGCGCCACGAGCCAGCTCGACAGCACGACACAACAAAACGCCGCAATGTTCGAAGAGACGAACGCAGCTTCGCGGACGCTTCAGTCCGAAGCTACGGCGCTCGCTGATGCCGTCGCGGCGTTCAAGCTGGACGCGCTGCAAGACGATCATGCTATGGAGGACGACTTTGATGACTTCGACCGTGACGTCGCCTGAAAAGCGAGAGGGCCAACCGTCTTCCATCAGCGCGGACCGCCGGTTTCTTGAGTTTTCCGTCTTTGGTCAGACAACGGCCGAGACACCGCATCAAGACGTTGCAGCTTTGCGCGGAGTCCTTGGGGTTATGCTCCGCTCCCCAAGCTTGGGCCGCCGGAAGCTAGATTTTTCCAGCTTCTTCACGATGACGGGCTGGTGACGCCATCAGGATAATGCATGGCAATCGGGGCGTTGTATCCGATCGCGCTCTGGGGTCGGTCCTCGTTGTAGTGCCTACGCCAATCCTCCAGCTTTTTCCGCGAATCTGCAAGCGTTAGGAACCAGTGGGCGTTCAGGCACTCTGCGCGGAACTTGCTGTTGAACGCTTCTATGAACCCGTTGTCAGTGGGCTTGCCCGGACGCGAGAAATCCAAGGTGACGTTGTTTGCATAGGCTCAAAGATCGAGGTCCCGCGAGATAAATTCGCTCCCGTTGTCGACCCTTATTGTCTTGGGGTAGCTGCCCGATTTACAGATCCGCTCCAGGGAATGGACAACGTCTTCGCCCCGATACGTGAACCGCGGGTCCTTCGCAGGACAGAAGCGGGAGTGCGTATCGACGATGGTCAAAAACCGCAGTTTCCGCCCGGTGGAAAGTTGGTCGTGAACGAAATCCATCGCCCAGATATCGTTCGGGCCGACGGCTTCCTGGGGGTCTTCGCGAAGCTTCGCCTTAACCCGTCGCTTGGGATGCTTGTTGCGGAGTTGAAGCCCGAACTCATTGTAAATCCTGCGGGTCTTCTTGATTCTCACCTGCCAACCCTTCCGGCGCAGCAGCACATGCACCCTTCGATAGCCATAGCGTATGCGGGTCTCGCAGATCTCCTTGATCCTTCATTCCAGCGCGGCCTGCCCGGGGCGGCGGGACTTGTAGTGGTAAGTCGAGGCATAGAACCGCAGGGCATCACATGCCCGCCGGATCGATACGCCCCAGTCCACCAGCATCCCGTCAACCAGCTGTCGCTTCCTGACAGGCCTCAGAGCTTTCGGCGGATGACATGCCTCACAACATCTCGCGGTCGAGCGTCAGGTCGGCCACGATCTTCTTCAGCCGGGCATTCTCGTCCTCAAGCGGCTTCAGCCGCCGCATCTCGTCCGGCAGCAAGCCGCCATATCGCGTTTGGCGGGCAAACAATCCCCCGGACTGTTTGCAGCCCCTCCCCCCTCCAGTTGAAGTAGGTCGCCTGACTGATCCCGGCCTTGCGGCAGATCTCTGCGACCGGCGTGCCTTCCTCGCCCTGCTTCAAGATGAACGCCTTCTGCGCCTCCGTGAACTTCGATGCCTTCATCGTTCTCAACTCCTCTCCAAGCCAGGAAAGCTTAGCCAAAAACTCCAGTTCCAAACGGTCCAGTTTTCAGGGGGCAGAGCAGTGCCGCGCTTCAGCAACGTCATCCAAAGCTGGCTGAATTCACTGATCACCGCGTTCGAAGCCCCGCCCCAAGAGTGTCGGCTTGGGTCGGGCGAATGTCACGCGTTCACGTAGTTGCTGGGGAACAGGGCGCGAAGCGAGGCTTCATCACCGGGCGTTTTGAAGGTCTCGCCCTTGCCAATCTGCTGCGCTTTTTCAACGGCGGGGCGTGCGTTGATTGCCTTGAACCAGCGCGCGACTTCGGGAAACCGCTCCAGACCGTCGCCGCCCAGCACACGCTCGCCGCGGATGGCCCAGCCCCATGCAGAAATGTCGGCAATGGAATAGCTGTCACCCACGATGAACGCGCGGCCCTTCAGATGGTCATTGAGCACCTGATAGTGACGCTCGGCTTCGTGCATGTAGCGGTTCTTGGCATAGGGAAGGTCTTCGGGCGCACTGTGGTGGAAGTGAACGCTTTGGCCCGAAAACGGCCCCAGACCCGAGGCAATGAACAGCAGCCAAGACAGCAACGCTCCGCGATCTTCGGGCGCGCCTCCCAGCTTGCCCGTCTTGTCCGCGAGATAGAGCAGGATCGCCGTACTGTCGAACACGACAGTGCCATTGTCATCAATTGCGGGCACCTTGCCATTGGGGTTGATGGCGCGGAATTCCGGCGTGTGTTGCTGACCCTGCGCGGTGTCGACGGGCACCAATTCGCAAGGCAGATCGGTCTCGGCCAAGAACAAGGCGATTTTCAGCGGGTTCGGCGTCGGATGATAGTAAAATTTCAACATATCTTTTCCTGTGGGCTTGAGAACATCTGGGGTCATTCAACCGCAGTTGCGATTTTGTCTTGGGTTCTCGTGTCGAAATCCGAGGCATCGTGGCGCTCGTGCAATTGCTCGTTCAGCGGACCGCGGGTGCGGTTCACGATGCGGCCACGTTGAACGGCGGGGCGGGCAAGGATCTCTTCGGCCCAGCGACGCAAATGGGTGTAGCTTTCCACATCAAGGAACTCGCCCGCATCATAGGCTTCACCCAAGACCAGATTGCCATACCAGGGCCATGTCAGCATATCCGCGATGGTGTAGTCGTCGCCGCCCAGATACCGGTGCTCGGCCAGTTCCCGGTTCAACACATCCATCTGGCGTTTTACTTCCATCGTGAAACGGTTGATCGGATATTCAAACTTTTCAGGCGCATAAGCGTAGAAGTGACCGAACCCGCCCCCCAGATAGGGCGCAGAGCCTTGCAGCCAGAACACCCAGTTCAGGATCTCGGTGCGTTGCGCGGGATCGCTCGGCAAAAACGCCCCGAACTTCTCGGCCAGATACAACAGGATCGAGCCGCTTTCGAACACGCGCGTGCCCGTGTCGCGATCCATCAGCGCCGGGATCTTGGAGTTCGGGTTCAGGGCCACGAAACCCGAGGAAAACTGATCGCCCTCGCCGATCCTGATCAGATGGGCGTCATATTCCGCGCCCGTCTTGCCAAGCGCCAGAAGCTCTTCCAGCATGATCGTGACCTTCTGGCCATTGGGCGTGCCCATCGAGTAGAGCTGAAGCGGATGCTTCCCGACGGGCAGTTCCGCGTCAAAGGTCGCGCCTGCGATCGGACGGTTTGTCTTGGCCCAGTCGCCGCCGTTTTCAGCATCCCAAGTCCAGACCTTGGGGAGGGTGTAGTCGGCCATAGCGTGTCTTCCTTTCAAGTAGATCGAGTGCCTGAACGCGCGCAACACAGCGCCTTCAATGCTGATCAAGCGCGTACAGGTAGAGGTTTTTTTGCTCAAATATGCAGCGCAACTGTTTTCCGGCCTCACCATGACCACCTCTAAATCTGTCAGGGAGGTCGCAGGGCGGCCTGTTTTCAAACTCTCGTTCACTCCATACGAATTCTTGAGTAATCGCTCAACAATTATCACGTCGATCACAGCCTTGTGAAGCGACGGGCAGGAGGATTAGAGCATTCAAGGCGCGATCAGTGGAAGATAAGGCGCGCATATAGGGACGAAACCCAACGATCCGACCCCGTGAGATCACGCCAACGGGCAACAGCTCTTGCCCCCATTATGCGTGGCCTTTCTATCTGCTTTCCAAAGGCCAGCAGAGGGAGTAGGCATCACAATCCTTAAATATTTGGGGCAAATCATGGCGCAAAATGCCACCATCTATAAAGTTGAACTCTCTGTCTCGGACATGGATCGTCACTATTATGAGACCCATAAACTGACCGTGGCCAAGCATCCCTCGGAGACGGATGAACGGCTGATGGTGCGCATCGTCGCTTTTGCGCTCAATGCCCATGAGCATCTGGAGATGACGAAGGGCCTTTCGACGGATGACGAGCCAGACATTTGGCAGAAAAGCCTGAGTGGAGAGCTTGATGTGTGGGTGGCTCTGGGGCTTCCAAGCGAGAAGGTGATGCGTCAATCCTGTAGCAAAGCCGACAAGGTGATTGTCTATCCCTATGGCGGCAGGACGGCCGAGATGTGGTGGGACAAGATCAAAAACAGCACCACCCGTTTTGATAATCTTCAGGTGATAAATTTCTCCGAGACCGACACTGGCGCATTGGCAAAACTGGCAAGCCGCGCGATGAAGCTCCAGATCAATATTCAGGACGGCGAAGTGATGGTCAGTGTTGATGATAGCATCGTTTACGTCACCCCCGTAAAATGGAAGAGCGCTGCGTAAGTCACGCATGCCCGTCGCAAAGACGGGCGTGAGTTGCTCCGAGGTGGCCCCCTCGCTCAGAGGTGATGCGCCAATATCCGTATCTGGCAAGCCGCCCCGCAGCCGCCGATCCCAGTGATCAGCGACGGCTTTGGGTCGGTTTCCCAACAGAATAAGCTGTGAGCGTTCCTTGTTGATGCACCTGATCGAATACTCAGCCAAGCGCCTCGGCGAGGAAGTCGAAGACGAGACGCAGTCGGCGGTTGCGGTGGACCTCGCGGTGCGCGACCAGCCAGACGGGAAAGGTGACAGGAACGAAGTCGGCCAGCGCGCGTGCGACCTGTGCGTCAGCATCGCCGATGCGCGCGTCGATGAGTGCCAGGCCGAGCCCCTGCTTCACCATCGCCCAAGCGGCGAGGTAGCTGGTGCAGCGCAGCGGGAAATTCCGCACGCCAAGGCCCGGGATTAGCGGACCCAAACGGGACAGGAAGTCCACCGGATCGCCCGGCGCGATCAGGCTGGCGCGCGACAAGTCTGCGGGCGTTTTGAGCGGCCCTATCCGGTCGAGATAGGACGGCATGCCATAGAACCGCCCTTCAGCCTCGCGGATCTTGCGCGCGATCAGCTCGGGCTGCTCGGGTCGGAAGTTACGGATCGCGATATCTGCCTCGCGCCGAATCAGGTCAGAGGCGCTATTCTCGGCGATCACGTTTACCACAATCTGCGGTTCCGCCGCCTGCAACCGCGCGATGATCGGCGGCAATAGCAACCCGGCATAGAGGTCAGAGGCCGAGATTGTCACCTCACCCTCCAACGCCTCGCCCTGCCCCAAGGCGGCAAGCGACAGTTCGCGCGCGGCCTCGCCCATGGCGCGGACATAGGTGAGCAACTCGTGCCCCGCCGGTGTCGGTTGCAGCCCGCGGCCAAAACGCTCGAACAGCACAACGCCAAGCTCGGCCTCAAGGGCAGCGACCTGACGACCCAGCGTCGGCTGTGCCAGACCCAGAGCCCGCGCCGCGGCCGACAGCGACCCCTCCTCAGCGGTCACCAAGAAGGCCCGCGCGCAATTCCAATCAAAGGTTACTGACCGCCAATCCATGCTTTTATGCATATCAGATCGGCAGGTTGCGTCAATTTTGTTGAAGCTTGGGATCGGCTAGAGATGCCCTGACATCGCAAGCAAGAGGCCAGATCACATGAAACGCATCTGCATCATCGGTATTTCCGGCAAGCTCGGCCAATACATGGCCGAACACGCGCTGGCGCGCGGCTATGAGGTTGTGGGTGTCTGCCGACCCAAGAGCGTGGCCAAGCTTGCGCGCATTGGCGAGCGCATCACGATCTTTCCCGGTCGCAGTGATGATCGCGCTGTGATCGATGCGGCGCTGCAGGGTTGCGACGGTGTGCTTACCGTTCTCGTCCCTTGGGGCGTCACGGGCTATGCAACTGGAACGGCGCAAGCGGTGCTTGATCTGGCGTCACCAAAGGCGCGGCTGGTCTTTTCCGGCGGCTGGCATCTCTCGCGCGACGGCAGGGATCGCTATTCGCTGAAGTTGCGCGCTTTCATCGCCGTTTTCCGTCGCCTAGCCCGTTGGCTGCGCGTTGCCGATCTTGGAGATCAAGAAGAGGCGGCGCGCCGCATTTTCGCTTCGGATCGTGCTTGGACGCTTGTGCGTGGCTCGGATCTCGAAGAAGGGCGAGGCGTTGGGCTGCCGGTCTGGGCGCGCCATGTCGGGGACCCGTTGCTGGCCTCCAATCGCACCCGGCGCAGCGATTTTGCGCTGTTCATGCTTCATGCGCTGAGCGATCCGACGCTGATCCGCGAAGCCCCGGCGATTGTCGGACGTGACACCGCTTCCGCGCGCGCCCATGCCGGGGCCAGCGCGCGAATCCGCGAACGCGCGCAACCGCAGGCTTGACCCGCGCCGCGTTCCCCCCTAAACACCATCCCGGCTGCAGACGCCCGCCACCCGCAGACGGCAACGTCATGGTGAAGTTCTGCCTCAGATCATTCTCTGTTATTCTTCTTCCGCGTCTCGCGCGGATGGCAATGCGGGTTCCATCGAGCCAAAGCGAGACCCGCATGAGGAACCAGAGATGTCCGATCTCGCCCACAACCGTTTTCTTGACGCCCCCCTGACGGGGCTTTACGCGCGCACCGCACTGCCGATCATTTTCGTGATGGGGATGAACGGGCTTTTGACCGTGGTCGATGCGCTGTTCCTGGGGCATTACGTCGGCCCTGAGGCGCTGGCCGCCGTCACCCTGATCTTCCCGCTTTACATGTTGCTCGTGGCCTTTGCCTCACTGGTCTCGGGGGGCATGTCGAGCCTGCTGGCGCGTCATCTTGGCGGTGGCCGGGTCGCGGCTGCGCATAGGCTCTATGCCAGCGCCCATTGGCTGGCGTTGAGCGCGGGCGCGGCGCTGATCGTGCTTTATGTGCTCGCCGGTGCCCCGATGGTGCGGCTTGCAGCGGGTGGCAATACCGGGCTTGCAGCGATGGCCACGACCTATCTGAGCGTCTTGGTCACCTTCTCGCCGCTGCTCTTCGTGCTCTCGGTCAATTCCGACGCGCTGCGCAACGAGGGTCATGTCGGCGTCATGGCTGCAATGAGTCTGCTCGTCTCGCTGAGCAATATTGGCTTCGACTACCTGCTGATCGCGGTCTTCGATTTCGGTGTCGCGGGCTCGGCTTGGGGCACGGTTCTGGCTCAGGCCTTGGCGCTTTCCCTCATCATGGCGTTTCGCATCCACAAGGGCACGATCCTGCATCCCGGCGCGATTTGGCGCCACGTCACGGCCCGAGATTGGGGGAGCATCCTCGCGCTCGGCGCACCGCAAAGCCTAAGTTTCATTGGCGTGGCGCTCGCTTCAAGCGCGATCCTGACGGCGCTGCAACTGATCGACAGCCCCGATTATGCGGTTACGGTTTCGGCCTATGGCATCGCGACCCGCGTGATGACCTTCGCCTTCCTGCCGCTATTGGGCCTGTCGCAAGCCATGCAGACGATCACCGGCAATAACCATGGCGCGGGCCTGTGGCCACGTCGCGACACCAGCCTGCATGTGGCGGCGGGGGCGGCGTTGATCTTCTGTGCCGCAGTGCAGTTACTGGTGACCCTGTTTGCCGCAGGGATCGGGCGCGCTTTTGTCGCCGATCCGCAGGTGGTGGCCAAGGTTGGTGCCATCCTGCCCACGATGGTAGCGCTGTTTGCGCTTTCTGGCCCGCAGATGATGCTGGCGGCGCATTTTCAGGCGATCGGCGATGCCCGGCGTGCGGCGGTTCTGGGATTGGCCAAACCCTATCTCTTCGTCTTGCCGCTGACGTTCGCGCTGCCGTTGATGTTCGGCGAAGGGGCAATCTGGTGGACCGCCCCCACCGCCGAAATGCTGTTGCTATGCGTCACGACGCTGGTCTTGATGCAAAGCGCGCGACGGCAATCGTTGCGCTGGGGGCTGTTTGCGACGCCGGCGCAGGTGGGGCAATGAGCACTCCGCTTCCCAGCCTTGCCGCAGCTAAGGCCGAGGCCAAGCGCCTGCGAGCCGGACTCCGGGTCAATGCGACCGAAATCAGCCATAGCGAGTCCCTTGAGCGCCTCGCTCATCGCCACGGGTTTCGCGACTGGAACGGCTTGAGTGCTGCCATTGCGGCCCAGTCATCCAAGGGCTTCACCCCCGGCGGGCGCGTGCAGGGGCGCTACTTGTCCCAGCCCTTCACGGCAACGATCCGCAATGCCACAATGCTGTGGCCGGGCTGGTTCCGACTGGAGCTTGACCTCGACGAAGCCGTCGATGTCGTCACATCCGAAGCGTTCTCCAACTTCCGCAAGCGGATCTCGGCGACGGTCGGCCCCGATGGCTATTCGCGCGAGAGAACCTCGGACGGCCGCCCACAGATGGAGATCACCCTATGATGCTGCTGCGCCTTTGTGCCAGAGACTCGGGGGGATCGCGATCGTTCCGACAGATCATTGCAGTGCTCCACCAGAGCCTGGGCGTCGGACATCGCAAACATTGGAGATTGAACAATGCGCCTTCGGAAAATGAGGCCGGACGAATTCGGGGATTACGTCGCTTACTTCGTGCCCGATTACGCGGCAGAAATTTCGACCAATTACGATGTAGATATGTAAACGGCCCGCGCAAGGGCAGAACGCGAAGTCGCACGAAGTCTTCCCAAAGGGGTCGAGACAGCGGATCAGATCCTCTTATGTGTGGTTCACGACGATGCGGATACGGCGGTCGGATATCTCTGGTGTCATCCAGACAAAGAGAGCCAATCCGTCTTTATCAGCGATTTCTGCATCCTGCCCCCCTATCGCGGCCGGGGCTATGGACGATCCGCTTTGGTGGCGCTCGAAGCGATGTTCGCGCAAACCGAGTTCAAGGAACTTCGACTGCGCGTCGCGGCGGACAATTACGGCGCAGAGCGTCTATATCGGTCGATGGGATACCGACCGACAGGCATTAATATGCGTAGACCCATCGCGAACTCTGAGCGACCCTGATGCTGCACGCATCAGTTGAATTGCGGTACAAAAAATAACCTCAAAGCGATGAATGGAGCCTACTTTAGGATCCAAACGGACGAGTTTGAATTCATGACAATCCTACGCAGGGATTAACGGGACATCGCCAACAATATTATCACGGCGAGCAAGAACAATATATCAACGCCCGGAAGCGGCGCTAGCAAACGCCCAAGGCACAATGTCGATTGCCGATATCTGCCCCTTAAACACAGCCTCATCCGCTGAAAACGGTTTTGCGTTGGCTGCCAAGAATTGCCTGAACGACATGGATTACCCCGTGCTTCATCAAAGAAAAAGACTTCCGGAAACAATCCGTCGTTTCTCCCGTCATTGTTCATATAATTGATACTTCTCAAGTGGTTACGTGGATCTTACATAAGGGGACGTAACCTGCTGGCGCCCTCCTGTGAACCTATACTTTAGGACCATATCACTAATATCAGCTTAATCTATTTGCGGTTCCAGAGTTTAGACACGACGACTGGAATTTGAGAAACCCTATGGAAAGCAGAGCCCGGCACGGCTATCGCCGTTTGGGGGCGCAGCTAGATATTCTCGTCAATAACGCGGGCGTCACGTTCAAGACGCAAAGAGGGGCCCTCGCGCCAGTCGCGCATCAATTCCCCCCGTCAGTAAAGTTAACCGTCAGGATCGCCCCCCCCCCACGTCTCTGCGTGCTGCAGATATCTGCGACGCAAAGGGCGGGAAACATACGGAATTGGCTAGGGATTGGCTGTAATGCCGACCCTTAACATTTCTACGCGCCGTCTCGACAGGGGCGCCCAGAACGGTCAGCAACGTGACGGACGCCACCGCGCACTAGGTGTTCAGTCCCGGCATCTGCTGGATCGGATTTTGGATGAATCGATCCAGCTCAGATGTCCATATCTTGCAGATGTATTCGTAGGGCGTGAGTCCGTTGAGGGTCTTGAGCCTACGTGCGAAGTTGTAGGCGTCAATGAAGTCTGCAAGGTGGGTGCGCAGCGGATCGTGGTTGTCGTAATGGAAACGCTTGACCGTCGCCTTCTTGATCGTACGGCCCCGCTGGCTGGCAGGTGCTTGCCAACAAACACCGAGAAGCATGCGCTCGACTTGGCCATTGGGCCACGGATGGTTGAGCTTGGTCAGGTGGTACTTGACCCCATTTGCCTCGTAGATAATGACGAACCGCATCTGCCCCGAATATGCTGCGTTCCGGTTGCGGGGATGCTCGGCAAACCGGATCCCGTTATCAGGGAGCGCCCCACCAAAATTCGTACACTGACATAAGATGCGATTTGTTATCTGCAGATCTTCAACCCCAAGGAGATCAGACCTGTCGAAACGGAAGCAACATCACCTAGGGCATATTGCCAAGGTGGCGTTGGAAGCGTTGAAGGGCGAAGAGGCGGTCAGCGAGTTGGCCGGTCGATTTGGGGTCCGAGGGTCGCTTGTTCTACAATATCTTCGTGGGGCGACGGTGGTAATCTTTGAAAGACGAATGCGTCTATCTGGATGCCGAAAAGTTTGCGGCAGGACTCGATAGAGGTCACGACCCCACCTTCCAGAAACGCAATCCTGAGCCTCGATACGGCCCAAAATCTGACGACACAAGTCTGCCATATCGCCGACATCACAGCCCGCAAGCGGGTGGCCTGACAGAAAGCCACTGGCGATATCTAACGCAGCTAGCGCGAACTCCTCCTGAATCGCTGAAAAGCCGCCATCGGGACCAAGCTGAAGGCGCGCAACTTCGAAAAATAGAAGGTAGAACCCAGGATTGGCACCCTGGGTCTCAACCGGATGACCAGACTTGGCCACCCAGATTGAGACCGCACGGCCCGAATCCCGTCTCGGAAGGCGCGCGCGCCCGAGTGAGCGTCGAGCTGTGAACAAGGCCTTACAATGCCATCGCGCCCCTTTAAGCGCCGTAGGGCACCCAGATGTTTTTCACCTGCGTGGCGCGTTCAAGGAACAAGCGCCCCTGCCCGCCCCGACCGGCCCAGTCGCGCGCGTCATCGGCCTCCGTCCAGCTTTGCTTGAGGTTTCCTGCGCTTTGCGTTTCGACCATCTTGCAACCCGGTTGATCGCCGAAATACCAAATCGCATCGACCCCGTCATGGGCCGCCAGCGTCTTGGCCAGCTCATCGCGCGGGCCGGTCACGATATTGACCACGCCACCGGGCAAATCCGAAGTATCGAACACCTGATAAAGATCGGTCGCCGCCAGCGGATGGGCTTGCGAGGGCACCAGCACCACATTGTTGCCCATCGCAATAGCAGGCAGCACCAGCGAGATCGCCCCGAGCAACGGCTGCGCACTCGGTGCGACCAGTCCCATCACTCCGATCGGCTCGTTCATCGCGAGCGTCACGAATTCGCTTTTCGTGCTATGCACGGCGCCGTCAAACTTATCGGCTTGAGCGGCATACCAGAAACACCGCGTGATAGCGGTTTCGACCTCGGCCTGCGCCGCCTTGCGGTTTGCGCCGAGACTTTCCAGCCGCTCAGTGAACTCGCCTGCCCGCGCCGAAAGGTTCTCGCCGATATAATACAGCACCTGCGCGCGGTTGTGGCCCGTGGCTTTGCCCCAGCCCTTGGTCTTGGAGGCCGCTTCAACCGCGTTGCGGATATCCTTGCGATTGCCAAGACCGGCAAGCCCGACGACCGCCTTGCCGCCCTTCACCTGATAGCTGTAGCCGCTATCGGGTCGCGCTTGCTTGCCCCCGATATACAGCTTGGCGGTGCGGTCGATCTCGCCCGATTTGATCGTATCGGCCGGGCCGGTCGCAAGTGGCTCGGGCGTGCTGCCTTTGCCTTTACCGGTCGCGGCGGCGGGGTTGCGCAGATAGGCGCGCATGCCCTCACGCCCACCCTCACGGCCAAAACCGCTTTCGCGATAGCCGCCAAAGCCTGCACCCGCGTCAAAGATATTGGTGCAGTTGATCCAGATAATCCCGGCCTTCACCTGTGCCCCGATATCAAGGCAGAGATTGACGTTCTCCGACCAGATGCTCGCGGCCAGCCCGTAGCGAGTGTTATTGGCCAGCGCCACCGCATCAGACGGCGTACGGAAAGTGGTGAGCGTAACCACGGGACCAAAGATTTCCTCGGTCGACAGGATGCTGGCGGGTTCGACATCGGTGACGAGCGTGGGCGGGAAATAGCAGCCCTTCGGTGCGTTCGCCTGATGCAGCGTGGCCCCTTGGCTTGCGCCCTGTTCGACAAGATCACGGATGCGGCTCAGTTGCGAGGGATGCACGATTGCGCCCACATCGGTGCTTTTATCCATCGGATCGCCGGTACGCAGCGTCTTCATGCGCGCGCGCAACAGGGTCTCGAACCGCTCGGCTACGGATTCCGCCACCAGAATGCGCGAGCCAGCACAGCAGACCTGCCCTTGGTTGAACCAGATTGCATCCACCACCCCTTCGACGGCGGCATCAAGATCGGCGTCGTCAAAGACGATGAAGGGCGATTTCCCTCCCAGTTCCAACGTCAGCGCCTTGCCCGAGCCCGCTGTGCGTTCGCGCAAGATCCGCCCCACCTCGGTCGAACCGGTAAAGGCCAGCTTGTCGATCCCCTCATGGCCGACAATCGCCGCCCCTGTTTCACCATCGCCGGTGACGATGTTGATCACGCCCTGCGGGATGCCGCATTCGATGGCGATCTCGGCGAAGGCCAGCGCGGTAAGTGGCGTATATTCGGCCGGTTTCAGCACCACCGTATTGCCCGCCGCCAGTGCTGGCGCGATCTTCCAGGCCAACATCAGCAACGGAAAATTCCATGGGATGATCTGGCCGCACACGCCATGGGCAGCATGGCCCGGCATCTCGTCCTCAAGGATCTCGGCCCAGCCCGCATGGTGATAGAAATGGCGCGCAACCAGCGGGATGTCGATATCACGGCTTTCGCGGATCGGCTTGCCGCTATCAAGCGTTTCCAGCACCGCCAGCAGGCGTGAATGTTGCTGGATGTGACGTGCCAATGCGTAAAGATACTTGGCGCGCTGATGGCCTGACAGCTTGGCCCAATCGGGCTGCGCCTTGCGCGCGGCCGCAACGGCGGCATCGACATCGGCCTGCGTGCCTTGGCTGACCTGCGCCAGCACGGTGTCGCTGGCGGGATCGCGCGTCTCGAACAGCGCGCCCGGTTTGGTCATCTCGCCATTGATGTAATGGCCAAAACCATCCTTGTGTGCATCAAGCCATGCGCGTGCGTGGCTGTCATCTTCAGGGGCCACGCCATACTCCATCGTCTCGAGGATCGTCTGAATGCTCATCTTGGTCTCTCCTCAGGCAAGCGCATGGCGGCTGGAAGCGGCATAGCGCCCGGTCACGTGATGTTCGAGTTGGCGTTCGATATCGCCCAGCATCGAGCTGGCGCCAAAGCGGAACAGATCGGGGTTGAGCCAGTCGCGGCCCAACTCTTCTTTCATCAGAATCTGCCAGGCCAGCGCCTCTTTGGCCTGTTTCATCCCGCCTGCAGGCTTGAAGCCTATTGGATGGCCGGTCAACGCGCCGTAATCGCGCAACGCTCGGATCATCACCAGGCTGACGGGCAGCGTGGCGTTTACGCTTTCCTTGCCCGTAGAGGTCTTGATGAAATCAGCTCCCGCCTGCATCGCCACCATCGAAGCGGCGTAAACAGTGTTGAGCGTTTCAAGCTCGCCCGTGGCAAGGATTGCCTTCATATGGGCATCGCCGCAGGCCGCGCGCATCGCCGTGATCTCATCGTGCAAGCCCTGCCAGTTGCCCGTCAGCGCCAGTTCGCGATTGATCACGATGTCAATCTCGGCCGCCCCTTGGGCCACCGCCCAGCGGATTTCCTCGAGACGCAGATGCAACGGCATCAACCCTGCGGGAAAGCCCGTTGCGACCGAGGCCACAGGGATATTGCTCCCTTCAAGCGCCTTCACAGCATGGGGCACCATCGTGGGATAGACGCAGACCGCCCCCACCGTTAGCGCGCCCGGTTTCAGCCCCAGCCCGGCCTCGATATGGGGCGCAATCGGCTGGCGCGCCTTGGCGCAAAGCCGCTTGACGCGACCCGCCGTATCATCGCCCGCCAGCGTCGTCAGATCAACGCAGCGCACCGCATTGACCAGCCACGCTGCCTGATACTCTTTTTTCACGCTGCGCCGCGTGGTCAGCGTCGCGCATCGGCGGTCAGCGGCGGCACGGTTCACGTGATGGCCCTCGAACATCGCGACGTCCAGCTTCATACCGGGGTTTCGCGCATGCTCGGGATGGGCGGCGGTCGTGGGCACAAGTGCCCCTTCTCGCGACTTCAGATCTGTCTGCGTTTTCATCGCATATCTCCTAGCTCGGAGCCTGTTCGCGCATATCGGCAAGGGCGCGGGACGCAACCCGGCCTGCCCTACGAGAACGGCATATCGGTATCAAGCAAGCGCCTGACTGGAAAGAAACGTCACAAATTCTTGGTCCGTCGCATAGCTTGTCTGGGTGCCGCGACGGGTAATTGACAAGGCGGCGTAGCGCGCAGCGCGGGTGAGCGCGTCATTCGCGTCCACCCCCGCCCCAAGGAAATGCGCGAAACTGCCGATAAAGGCATCACCCGCCCCCGTGGTATCGACGGGGGTGACAGCGACCGGCGCTATCTCGGTGACGCTATCGGCGGTAACGCGACGCGCCCCGCGCCCGCCCAGCGTGACCACGACATTGCGAATGCCGCGTTCGATCAGGCTGCGCGCTGCGGCAACGACCGCCTCATCACTATCCGTGGGCAAGCCCGTCAGCAGCGCCAATTCGCTTTCATTGGGGCAGAACCAGTCCAACCCATTAAGCCGCGCAATATCGAGATCGGGATGCGCGGGTGCGGGATTGAGGATCGTCGCGACCCCTTCGCGCGCACCGAAAGCCACCGCATGATAAACGGTTTCCAGATCGACCTCGAGCTGGAGCAGGATCGCAGAGGCTGCGCGCAGCGTCTTGGCGGCAGCATCGACATCTGACGGGGCCAGCGCGGCATTGGCCCCTTTCACGATCAGGATCGCATTCTCGCCATCACGCTCGACAAAGATCGGCGCCACGCCCGAGGCCTTTCCCGCCACCGTGCGCACATGGGTGGTGTCGATCCCGTTGGCCTCAAGGTTGGCGCGCACTTGCGGGCCAAACGCATCATCGCCCACGCAGGTTACCATCGCGACCTGCGATCCCAGACGCGCGGCGGCAACCGCCTGATTGGCTCCCTTGCCGCCAAATCCCATCGCGAAATCCGGCGCTTCGACGGTTTCCCCGCGCTCTGGCATCCGGTCGATATAGGTCACCAGATCCATCATATTCGAGCCGACTACGGCAATCTTGTCAGACATTCTCGCTCTCCGTCATCTCGGAAATCTTGCGCGCTAGCGCGGCGGTTTGCGCAGCCGTCACATAGCCAAAGCGGGTTGCGAAACGCGCGGTTTCACCCGCCGCAAGGCTGCGCAGGTTCCCCTTGGCTTTCTCGGCAGTGTAGCCCTCGGGTTCGCAGGTCGAAGGCAAGGCAAAGGCCGCAACCGAGGCATCCTCGCCCGCCAGTATCCAGCGCGCGAGATGATCAAGTTGATCGGGCCGCCAGCTCATCACGAACCCGTCGCCCTCGGGGCGTTCAAGCAATGCGTGGCTTTCGCCCTGCGCATCGGCGCACGGGTTTTCGATATACAGTACCTGCTCGGGATGCCATTGCTCAGGGTGATCGAGAACGGCGCTGTCTTGCGGGGTCTTGGCGAGGCGCTCAATGAAATCGGTATAGGCTTGCGTGGGCTGCACATGGGCGGGCACCTCGCGGCGCACACGGGTGCGTTCTGGCGTGAAAGGTGCCGCCTGATGGATGCGCCCGCCTTGCACGAAGGCGAAATTCACATGGCACATATACATCAAGTCCATCGGCAGAGCCGAGCGGTTCTCGACCGTCATCGCCATCTCGATCAGCGTGCCTTCGCGCAGCGTAATCGAGGGCATCGCGCGATAATGGGGACCAAAGCCGCGGATATAATCGACATGCCCGCCAAGGCGCACAAACGCGCCCTGCCCGTCTTCGCCGATCTCCAGATACGCCGTATCCATTGTGGCGCAGGCCATCTCGCCATGCAGCGGATGATCGTCCTGTGGTCCGGGGCAGCCGTTGCGCAACAGCCCGCTGTGATAGGCCAGACAGCCATAGGTTTCCACGATCACCTGCGCAGGACGCGGCTCGCAAAAGGCGCTGTCCATCGTCAGGCGCACCCCGTCAAACACCGCATCCCACAGCATCTGCCCCATATAGGGCAGCATCTCGACCCGACCGCGCGGGGTCTCGACCGCCAGCATCTCAATGCCCAGTCCCGTGCGCCAGCCAGTGACGCTGAAGGCGTCGGTCTTTGCCAGCACAGTTGGTGCTAAACCGAACCGTTCACGCGGGAGGGGGATGATTACGCTCATATTACGATCCTTTCCGGCTGCGCCATGAGTTCAGCGCGATCACCCCGATCAGGAAGCCCCCCCAGACGAAGTCGATCAAGTGGTTGGACACGCGCATCATCTGGAAGCCCGAGGATAGTAGCGTCAGCGAGATCAGCGCCAGCGCCACGCCCAGCACATTCCCGCGACCGCCCGCAGGGTTGGTCCCACCCAACACCGCGATCAGCACCGCCTGCAGCAGGTAGGACGCACCGTAATCGGATTTCGCCGCATTCGTGCGCGCCGATAGCAGCACCCCGGCCATCGCGGCCAGCGCCCCCGTCAGCATATAGGAATAAAAGATCATCTGGCCGCGCTTCACACCCGCATAGACCGCCGCTTTCGGATTGGTCCCGATCAGCTTGAGCCGCAGCCCGAAAGAGGTGCGCGCCAACAGCAAGGACAACGCAATGCAGATCAGCACGAAGATCAACAGCGGCACCGGGATACCGAGCAGCTTCCCATTTCCGATCGCGTTCCAACCCGGCGGAAAGCCCACGATCGCGGGGCCGCCCGTCAGCACAAGGCAGAGTCCGATAAAGACTTGCCCAGTGCCGAGCGTCGCCAAGATCGGCGTGATCTTGAGCACCGAGATCAGAAAGCCGTTCAACAGCCCCGCCGCCATCCCCACAAGCAGCGCCACGATCACCCCAAGCGTTACAGGCCCAAGACCAAGCGCAGCCGAGCCACCATCGCCCGCCATCGTGGCAAACAGCGTGCCCGCGGTGATGCCAGCAAGGTTCGCCACGCCTACGATCGACAGATCGATCCCTCCGGTCAGCATCGCGATCATCATCGCGATCGAGAGAATACCGAGTTCGGGCATGAAAAAGGCCATGGACTCGAAATTATAGGACGACAGGAACATCGTCGGCCTGAGCGCCGTCATGGAGATCAGCACCAGAATGCAAACCACGGCTAGCATCAGGTTGGTCTGCGCCGTCTCACCACTGACCAGATTGCGCAGGCCGGGCCGGGTCACCGTCGAATTTATATCGTTCATCTTCATCTCCTGCCTCAGACCAGCGCACGGCGGTCGCGCAGCGCCGTCACCGTAACTGCCGCGATCAGCATCGCGCCCACGACGATGCGCTGCCAGGTCGTGTCGATCCCCATCAGGATCAGCGAGTTCTGGATCATCACCAGGATGAACACCCCCAGAACCGTACCCAGAACCGTTCCGCGCCCGCCAAATATCGACGCCCCGCCCAGCACCACGGCCGCGATCACGTCCAGCTCCAGCCCGACGAAATCACGCGGATTGGCCAGCCAAATCATCGAGGAGTGCAGCAGGCCGGAAAAACCTGCCAGCGCGCCCGCCGTGACATAGACGAAAATCATCGTGCGCCCGGTCGAGAAACCGACCCGCTTGGCGGCCTCGGGATCGGCGCCATAGGCATAGACCGAACGACCGATCATCGTGTGTTTCAACACCAGATGCAGCGCCAGCGCCAGACCGAGATAAATCACGATCATCGCCGTCAGCCCGTAGGTCGAGCCATTCGCGCGCTCCAGCGTGAACAGATCGGTCTTGCCAAACTCGACCAGCGCATCGGGCATCTTGTTGATATTCACATTCGAGGTGCCCACAAGCCCCAGCACCAACCCGCGCACCACCGAGGCAGTACCAAGCGTCACGATCAGCGGGATCATCTTGAACCGATGGATAATGCCGGCATTCATCAGCCCCAACAGCCCGCCGATCAGGATCGCGGACATGAAAGGCAGCACCAGCCCGTTGTAATCCAGCACCACCATCGAACGCACCGTCAGATACATTCCCGCCACGGCAAAGGCGGTAAAAGACACGTCGATCCCACCCGAGATCATCACCAGCAAGACGCCAAGCGCCATGATGCCGATGACCACGTTCTCCTTGAGCAGGCTGAACAGGTTGGACATTTGCCAGAAGGCCGGATTCACGAGGCCGATGAAGATCATCGCCACGACAAGAATTGCCAGGATAATCGCATCCGAGCTGCGCAGGAATCTCATGCGTGTTCTCCTTCGATTTCACGCGAGAGCGCCGCATCAAGCGCCTCTTCGGTCAGCGTCTCACCCGACAATTCGCCCAGAATGCGGCCCTCGGTCATGCACAGCACCCGGTTGCAGTTCGCGGCCAGCTCGGGCAGGTCGTCCGAGATCATCAGCACGGCAAGATCGGATTTGCGGGTCAGGTCTTGGATGATGCCGTGGATCTGCTCTTTTGAACCGACATCGACACCCACAGTCGGCCCGTTCAAGATGAGCACCCGCGCATCCGTCATTAGCCAGCGCCCGATCATCACGCGCTGCGCATTGCCGCCCGAAAGCGTACCGACCGGCACATCTATGCCGGGGGCGGAAATCGCCATCTCGGCAAACATCTTGCGCGTCTCGGCGCCTGCCTTTTCGGTATCCAGCCAGAGATGAGGCGCGAACCGCTCCATCGAAGAGACAATCGCATTGTCGCGGATCGAGCGGGTCAGGAACAAGCCTTCCGACAACCGGTCCTCGGGAACATAGGCCAACCCCGCCGCGATCGCCTCGGGCACGGATTTCGGTGCGACCGGAACGCCATCAACGCGCATCTCGCCGCTCATGTCTTGGCGCAGCCCAAAGATCGCCTGCGCGATCGCCTTGCGCCCGGCCCCGATCAACCCCGACAGGCCGACGATCTCGCCCGGCATCAGGGTCAGATTGATATCACGCGCCTTGTCGCCCACCGAAACATTGCGCAATTCCAGCCGCGGCTTACGCCCCGTGACATCGGGCGCGACAAAGCGGCCCTGATGCAGATCGCGCCCCGTCATTGCGCGGGTGATCGCGCGCTCGTCAAAGTCCGAAATCGGCCCTTCGGTGACTTTCTTACCATTGCGAAACACCGTGAGGCGTTCGGAAATCTCAAGCATTTCGCGCATCTTATGGCTGACAAACAGCGTGGCGATGCCATCGGCCTGCAAGTCGTGCACGATGCGAAACAGCCGCTTGACCTCACGCCCGGTCAGCGTCGTGGTCGGCTCATCCATGATAATCAGGCGGGCATCCGCCAACATCGCGCGAGCAATCGCAACGATCTGGCGCCCTGCGGCGGGAAGGGTTTCGACAGTCGCATCCAAATCCAGCGACACGTCGAGACGCGCCAGAACTTCGCGCGCCATCTTGCGCGCCCGTGTCCAGTCGATGCGCGTCTTGCCCTCGCGCAGGAAGCTGTTGAGCGTGAGATTCTCAACCACGCTCAGCGTCGGAAACAGTGAGAAATCCTGATAGATCACCTGCACGCCATGCGCGATCGAGGTCACTGGATCGAGGCGATCAACCTTTTGACCATCAATGAATATCTCGCCCTCATCAGGCTGGTAGACGCCGGAGACGACCTTGATAAGGGTGGATTTTCCCGAACCGTTTTCGCCAGCCAGACAATGGATGCGCGCGGCATCAAGCGAAAGCGACACATCGTCAAGCGCACGCACGCCGCCAAAGCGCTTCGAGATGTTGCGCAGCTCGATCAGAGGAGCGGATGTCATGGAATTCTCCTGTTGAGCAGGGGCCACAGAGGGTGGCGCGACAGGCGCACCACCCAGCTTCAGGCGTAGACAGCGATCAGAAGTCGTACTGATCCATGTTGTCCTTGGTCACCCCGACCCAGCCAGCGCCGTAAAGCACCTTGGCATCGGCACTATCGGCCTCTTTAAGATCGCTATAGCCCTGCAGGCCAAGATTGGTGCCCGCACCGATATCGGCATGCTCTTTGCCTGCGTCACGCGCCTTCAACTCGGCCAGCGCGATCATGTTCATCGCGTAACCTGCAACAGCCGGATCCCAGAACTGAATGTAGCTGATATCGCCCTGCGAGATATACTGACCGGCCACCGAGGGCAGACCGGTGCCTGCGAAGTGCAGCTTGCCTTGCAGACCGCTTTCCGCGATCAGACGCCCTGCGCCTGCCGAGGTCGGCATCGGACCACCGACGATCCCTGCGATATCGGGATGTGCAGTCAACGCCTCTTTCAGCTTGTTGTAATCGGTGTTGGCGTCGTCATAGGTTTCCAGCCGTTCAGTCGCGAGCGACATCTCCGGATAGGCTTCTTTCTGGCGCGCGATGGCCCCGTCGATCCACTCGTTTTGCGACTTCGAGGTGAGCGAGCCGACAGTGGCGACATATTGCCCCTTCTCGCCCATCTGTGCGGCGAGGTGATCCATCAGTTCTGCACCATAAGCGAGGTTGTCAAAGGCTTCGATGTCGTAATCGACATTCTTGATGTTGGAGGCCTCGTGGCTGACCACGACGATGCCACGATCGCGTGCCTTCTTGAGAACTGGCTCGAGGGCCTCGACCGAGAACGGCACGACGGCAATCGCGTCCACGCCTTGCGCGATCAGGTTCTCGATGAGTTGCACCTGCGCGGCAGCGTCGGCCTGCGAGGGTCCAACCATCCAAGTGTCGCTACCAGTGTCGTCACCGAACTGCTTCACACCGTCGCGCATCCGGTCAAACCAAGCGATGCCATCGACCTTCACCACGGTCGCGATGTGATAGGTCTTTTCCGAGCTGAGCATGGCTTTGTCGACATTGCTCGTGTCGACCACTTGCTGTGCCAGAACCGGGCTGGCGACAGCCATCGCGAGCGCGACAGCCGGAATGAATCCGAACTTCATGGTTACTCTCCCTTGTTGCGGACCTCCTCGCCCGCGTTTCCCGTCTACGGCACGGGTTTCAACCCACCGCACGAGTTATGTTACGATCGCAACATAACCTCGCCGAACATCTATTCGTGAAAAGGAAGTGTCAACCGATTTTTCAGCTGCGCCGCAGAATAAAGCCCGACCTCTGTGACGAGGCCGGCAATCTCATTGATTTCGCAAAACGCGACGGATTTCGATGCGCCGATCTTGCTTTCATCCAGCACGAGAAAGCTTTGATTTGAAAGGGAAATAGCGGCCCGTTTCAGTGCCACTTCGTAGTCGTGAGAACAGCTGACTGTCCCTCGTTTATCAATGCCACCAGCAGACAGAAACGCGACATCTATGGCCAACGGCGCAAGGCGGATTTCCGGATTGTCCGCGTGACAGGACCGGGTGCTGGATTTGATTTCGCCCCCCAAAAACTCCACCGGAACGTCCGAGCGCCCCTGCAGGATCTCGGCGGTGGTAAAGCAATGCGTGATGATTCGACGCGCCTTGCTATGGGCAAGCAGGCGCGCAAGATGGGGCAGCGTCGTTCCGGTATCGAGAAACACCACCGCGCCATCCGGCACGAGTGCGCGGGCATGTTCGCAGGCTGCACGTTTGGCATCGATCGCGCGTGTCATCTGGGCGTCGAAATCATAATGCTCGGTCGTACGGGTGGCCACAATATAGCCGCCCCGACACGCAAAGCCCGACGCTGCCTGCGCCGCATCCCGGCGCAAGGTCATCTCTGTCACGCCAAGTTGGTGCGATAGATCGCGCAGGCGCAGAGAGGGAGAAACGTCAAGCAGCGCGCTGATTTGCGCGATCCGTTCTTGCTGGCGGCTGGGTCGAGTCACGGGCGAGCCTTGGGGCTAAATAGGGAATAAAAAGGAATGTTAGCTGCGCGAATTGTCCGAAACCCATGCGCCAAAAGCAAGAGGGCTTGCTTTCAAGCGCGGAAAACAGATCACGCGCTTGCCTCGGCCATAGACTGGCGCAACGACTTTGCTGTGCCCTGAAGCGTCAGGAAGGCGTTGAACCGCGCTTCGTGAATGCGTGCGACGGCCCCTATGGCAGGGGCAAATCGATCATCGACATGCGACATTGACCGCATCGCCTCTGTCATCTCTCCAAAGCGCCCCCCCGCCAAAGCCCCCAATATCGCCGCGCCCAAAAGGACGGGCTCGTCACATTGCGTAATCACGGTATCGACCCCCGTCGCATCCGCGATGATCTGGCGCGTGAGCGGATGTGAGCCTGCGCCGCCGGAAATCGAGATCTCGGTTATCGGCGCACCATATTTGGCTTGCGTTTCAATGATCTGACGCAGCCCGTAGCCCAATCCACACACCCCGGCGATGTAAAGCATCACAAGAGAATCGAGCCCCGTTTCCATCCCCTGTCCGACAATCACCGCGCGGGCGTCGGGATCGGCAAGGGGCGCCCGATTGCCCAGAAATTCGGGCACCACATGGAGCGATTGCGCAAGACGAACGGCGTCTGACGCCGAACCCGCCAGCGCCAACGCCCGATCCGCAAGAAATTGCGGCACCGAAACGCGCGCATCTTTCGCCAGAGCGTCCGCCTCAGCCGCAGCCGGATGCATCTGAACGAGATGTGCGATCGCTGCACCTGCCGCCGATTGCCCACCTTCGTTGAGCCACATTCCCGGAATCATCGCCGAATAATAGGGCCCCCAGACGCCGGGCACAAAGACCGGCTCGCGGGTCGACGTCATCGTGCAAGAAGACGTACCGAAAACATATCCCAAACACTGGGCCGGATCGTCTATTCCGCCTGAGGCTGACACGGTCCCGACCCCGCCGGCATGCGCATCAATCAAACCTGCCGCGACAGGCGTGCCTGCACATAGGCCAAGTGCCTGTGCAGCGTCGTCACTCAGGCCGGTTCCCAGCGCGGTGCCCGGCTCAACGATGCGCGTCCCGATCCGGGCGAACCCGTCCTCAGCAAGATCCCCAAGTCCGATGGCGTGAAAATACCCCTCATCCCAGCGATTTTCATGCGCCAGATAGGTCCATTTGCAGGTCACGGTGCAAGAAGACCGCTCCAGTGCGCCGGTCGCCTTCCAAGTGAGGAAATCCGTCAGATCGAAGAACTGCGTGGCAGCAGCATAGGTATCGGGGCGCTCCTCTTTGAGCCAAAGAAGCTTCGGGGTCTGCATCTCAGGCGAGATCCGCCCGCCCACATAGCGCAGCACATCGTGGCGGCCCTCATTGATCCGTTTCGCTTGATCGCGCGCTCGGTGGTCCATCCAGACGATGACATCGCGCTCTGGATGGGTGCTGTCGCTCACCGCAAGCCCGCCTTGCGCGCCGATCACAACAAGCGAACAGGTCGCATCGAACCCCATACCCGCCACGTTCCGGGCGTCGATCTGTCCCGTGGTTAAAGCCTCGCGCACGGCAGCGCATACGGCTTGCCATATCTGCGCACTCGACTGCTCGACCTGACCGAAATCGTCAGACCAGATATCTAACGGATGTTTACCCACCGCTAGAAGTTCCCCCCGATCGTCGAATACTCCCGCCCGAGCGGACCCGGTTCCAACATCGATTCCGATGAACAATTTACCCGCCAAGATCGCCTCCCCTCGTTCGCCGCCAACATCCATAACGACATCAACAAGCGAACGCCAACCCGAGACAGATCATATGCCCTGACGGGCAGCGAACAGACAGGCTTGGCCCAATCATCTTGCGCCTCACTTGCTGGTCCAGAGTTTAGCTTTCTGTCCCCCCAAAAATCGTTGGCGATGGTATCGCCCTCTCTGTCGAAGCAATGTCGTTCGCGGGCTCAACCCCCGATCTTGGCATGCAGGTCCTTTCCCAGCTCTTCATCAACGGCTGGGGGTTTCTTGCCTCCACGCACAAAAACGCCCGATGCGCCTTCAAGCAGCGCATGTTTCCATTGAGGAAGCATCGTCGGGTGGACCCCGAAACGGCTGGTCAAATCGCTGCGCATCTCATCGCCGTTCAATGCTTCCAGCGCGACCTTGGCGGTGAAGTCTGGGGGATGTTACGTCAGTGTCCGAATGTCGGGGGAGTTCTGTCGGGTGAAACGTCCCCAAGCGGGACAAAACGATCGTCAGCGTTGCGTAATCAAGTTCTGCTTTCGGCGTAAAATGTGTCCAGCCTGATCGCATAGTGAAGGCCACGCACAGGATTGTTCTTTATGCAGCACAGCGCATGAGCCTGAGCGCAATCAATGATTAGCGCAATCGTATTTTTGGCAAACCCTTGCCTTGAGTATGCTGGTGGCAATTGTGCCTGTTGGCTCAGCAACCCGCAAAAAGGATCAACATGTTACCGAAAGAGACGGACACGGTTATCGTCGGTGGCGGTCAGGCCGGGCTGGCGATGAGTGAGCATCTCAGCAATTGCGGCATCGCCCACGTAGTCTTGGAGCGCGCGCGCATCGCTGAGCGTTGGCGCACAGAGCGTTGGGATTCGCTTGTGGCGAATGGCCCTGCTTGGCACGACCGTTTCCCGAGCATGGAATTTAGCGATACGGACCCGGACGCATTTGCGTCCAAGCACAGCGTTGCGTCCTATTTCGAAGACTTCGCCAAGCAGATCGACGCCCCGATTTACTGCGGCGTCACGGTGCGAAATGCTCGGCGGATGGAAAACGCGACGGGCTTCAGGGTCGAGACATCGGAAGGGCTGATCGAGGCGCGCAACATCGTCGCCGCAACGGGGCCGTTTCAAAAACCGGTCATTCCGCCTGTGGTGCCCGAGCTAGTCGGTATCAAGCAGATGCATTCCTCGGCCTACCGCAACCCGGAGCAGCTGCCCCAAGGCGCTATCATGGTCGTCGGCGCCGGGTCATCGGGGACGCAGATTGCCAGCGAACTACGGCACGCCGGACGCAAGGTTTACCTGTCGGTCGGGCCACATGACCGCCCTCCCCGCAGCTATCGGGGCCGGGATTTTTGCTGGTGGCTTGGCGTTTTGGGGAAATGGCAGGCCAAGACGCCGCCCGCAGGACAAGAGCATGTCACCATTGCCGTCAGTGGGGCCAATGGCGGCGAAACGGTCGATTTCCGCAAGCTTGCCGAAACGGGAATTACACTCGTTGGCCGCACGCAACGATTTGAAAACGGCAAACTGCTTTTCAACGCCGATCTGGTCGAAAACATCGCTGCGGGCGATGCGAACTATCTGTCCCTGCTGCAAGAGGCGGACGACTATGTGGCGCGTGAAGGGCTTGATCTTCCACCAGAGCCAGAGGCCCACATCATTCCGCCTGATCCGGACTGTCTGACAGAGCCGGTTCTATCATTGGACCTGGCGCAGGCGGGGATCACGACGATTATCTGGGCCACAGGATTTGTGCAGGATTTCAATTGGCTAGAGGTTGACGCCTTTGGCGCAGACGGCAAGCCGCAGCATGATCGCGGCGTGTCCACCGCACCCGGCGTTTATTTCCTAGGCCTGCCGTGGCTGTCGATGCGAGGCTCTTCGTTTATCTGGGGGGTCTGGGTCGATGCGCAGTATTTGGCAGAGCATATTGCGGCCAAGCGCCTTGCGGCGACGGGGTAATGGCGCATGCACACGGTTGAAATTCTAAAGGCGCTGATCGGGTTTCCGACGATCAGTGCGGACCCAAATGACGACCTCATCGCGTACTGCGCAGACCTGCTGCGCGAAACGGGCGCAGAGGTCGTGATCATCAAAGACCCCGATCAGCCCAAGGCAAACCTTTACGCAACGATCGGCCCCACCGACCGTCCCGGTGTGCTGCTGTCGGGCCATACCGACGTGGTTCCGGTGGCGGGCCAGAGCTGGTCGATGCCGCCCTTCGCGTTGACCGAGCGCGATGGCAAGTTCTACGGGCGTGGCACGGCCGATATGAAAGGCTTCGTCGCAAGCGCGCTGTCTGCGGCCTTGCGTGCATCCAAGATGGAGCTGAAAACCCCGTTGCACCTCGCCTTGTCCTACGATGAGGAAGTCGGCTGCCTCGGCGTGCGCTCGTTGATCGACATGCTGGCAGTGGCGCCGTTCCGGCCCCAGTTCTGCATCGTCGGCGAGCCGACGCAGATGATGGTCGCCACGGGCCATAAGGGCAAAACCGCGTGCCGCGTTACATGCACCGGGCGCGAAGCCCATTCCGCGCTGGCGCCGACGGCCCTAAATGCCATCCACTTGGCCTGCGATATGATTTCCGCGATCCGCGCGATCCAAACCGACATCAGCCGCACCTCAGTGCCGGATGATGATTACGACGTCACCTATTCGACGCTTCACGTTGGACGCATCAGTGGCGGTGTCGCGCTGAACATCGTGCCGAATACAGCCGAATTTCTGTTCGAAATTCGCAATCTGCCGGCGGATGATCCCCAAGCCATTTTAGAGCGATTGAAAGCCGCCGCAGAGGATCTGCTGGCCCCGCTTCGCCCCGACTTTCCCGAAGCAAACATCGTGATTGAAACGACTGGCAGCTACCCCCCACTTTCCACCGCTCAGGATGCGGAGGTCGTTCGTTTCGTGAAATCCCTCACGGGCCAGAATGCAACACTCAAACTCGCGTTCGGCGCGGAAGGCGGGCTGTTTTCAACGCAACTTGATATCCCGACGGTCATCTGCGGCCCCGGCTCGATGGCGCAGGGGCACCGACCGGACGAATTCGTCAGCGCCGATCAGCTCGCAAAATGCGATGCTATGCTGGACACGCTTCTGGATCGGCTGGTCGCGGGTCTCTAGGGTTGGTCGTGAGAACGCAGCAGACCCGCGGTTTTCAGATGCTCTTTCGCATGTCGAAAAAACGCGGCGACGATAGCAGAACGATAGTCCGACCCCTTGGTCGCCAGCCCCAGAATGACGGGGCGAATGGCCCCCGTCAGCGGAAGCGTGACGAGTTTTTCGCCATCCGGTGCCAGATCGGATCTTGTGCGCATATTCACCAACCCAAAGCCATAGCCATTGGCCACAAGGCTGCGCGCCATCGACATATCAGACGTCCGCTCGGTGATATTCGGGCGCAAACCGCAATCCTGAAAGATCGACAGGAAATAATCGCGGCTCAGCGGCAGATCGAGCAGGATCATCGGCTCGTCCTTCAGGTCTGCTAGGTTCAAGGACGGCTGTTTCGCCTTCGGGTGATTTGTGGCCAACATGACGTATGGCGGCAAAGACACCACGGCATCAAAGTGAATGTCCTTTGGAATTTCAATATCATAGGTGATCGCGACGTCGATTTCAGCCTGTCCCAGCATGCGCAACAAATCTATCTGACTGCCATCTTTCAGGACCACCGACGCATCAGGATACTCCGCCTCGAACGACCGGCGCAGCGGGGCGCTGAGCAGTGGCGCGATCGTGGAAAGCGCGCCAATCGTGATCGGCCCACGCGCCTTTTCAACGATGTCATTGGCAAGGTCATTGAGGCCGTTCGCGCTGAACAGGATCTGTTTCGCCTCGTTGAAAACGCGCCTGCCGCCCGGCGTCAGGGACAGGCCTTGAGCATGATGGCGCACGAATAACTGCACGCCCAGATCGGTTTCCAACTGACTGATCGCCGATGAAATCGACGGTGAGGACACGTTGACGCGCTGTGCGGCCAAGGCAATCGTGCCCGCCTCGCCGACGGCGACCAGATATTCCAACTGTCTGAATGAAAAACGCAAAGGCATGCGCAAGAGTGGCTTTCGGGGCCCGCAATATCAAGCCGTGTTATTCATCCCCAGCCACGCCATAAGACGGAGCCTCACGCGGATCGAGGGCGCGTTGCACATAGGCGTCCAGTTGCGGCTGATAGATGGCCCATGCCGTGGCAACCGCCTCAATCGGGCAGTCCTCGGTCCAGTCGCACCGCAGATCGGCTACGGGCCATGCCACGGTATCGCACATCTGAAGACCTGCCGAATGGATCGGGCCAGCCTCGCCGCCCGCAGCCAATCCGGCGCGCATCGCCGCCAGCAGGCGATCCCCCAGATGGCCGGTCGCATTCTCGAACCCGGCAACCATCGCCTGTGGCACGTCTTCATTCGCCAACAAGTTGCCCGCCGCAATCACGTTCACCCCGCGCGCTTGCGTCCATATCCCTAGCGAGCGCGGCCCCGAATGGATCGCCGTGCGGCCGTTGCGATCAATCGCCAGCACCTGCCGATACTCCATGAACTGCGCCTGACCCTGAATCTGCGCAATCGCGTCCGTAGCGGACAGGCCGCCTTGCATCAAATCCAGCGCCAACGGCCCCAGTGTCGGGTCGGTGATGTTCTGGCTCGACACTGCGCCAACGCCTGCGCGGGTGTAGGAACACCGCGCCGCCACGGCGGGCGAGGACGATGCGATCGCAGTTCCGAACATGCCTGTTTGCGCGCAGCGCGCGACCAATGAAAATGTCATGCCGGGATCACCGCAGTGCCATCGATCTCAACCAGCCATTCCGGCCGCGCCAATGCCTGCACCACCAGCCCGGTCGACACCGGATGCACCCCTTTGATGTATTCGCCCATCGTGCGATAAACGGCCTCGCGGTGACGCACATCCGTAATATAGACGACAACCTTGACCAGATCGGCCATTTCGCCGCCCGCTTCTTCGATCAACTGCTTGATATTTTGCATAACCTTATGGGTCTGCTCTATTGGATCATGGCTCTCGATGTTTTTGAAGTCATCCAGACTTTGCGGACATTGTCCGCGCAGATACACCGTCTTGCCGCCTTGCGTCACAACCGCTTGGCACAGATCATTGTCGAGCGACTGTTCGGGATAGGTATCTTTGGTGTTGAATTTGCGAATGCGTGTATGGGTCATGAGTTGTCCTACTGATGGTCCGCTGCCTGTATGCGTGCGTTGATATACTGCGCAAAATCATAGTTCGGCCGCTCCAGATGGGACAGATGCCCCGGCGATGCCGATTGTGAGCGCAGCCCCCGATAGACCTTCTCCGTGCACCCCCTATCCTCGACGTTCACGTCATCCAGCAAGGTCTTGAGCTGCACGAAATTGGCCTGCGCATCGGGATCATCTGCGTAGTCATTGGACATGCCGCCGCCAAAGCCGATGCGGACTTGGCCCACGCCGTGCGGATGCAGCGTCAGATACCAGAAATAGCCCGGCGTCAGCGTAATCAGCAGACTCGGATAGATCGCCAACAGAAAGGTTGTGCGACGACGCTCGCCCTGCATCCGCGTGTTATTGGGATGCGCCATCGCGATCCTGAGGGTCTCGTCCTTTAAGATCGTATGATAGTTGAAGCTGTCTTCACCGGGCGGGCAGATCATTTCATTCAACTTGGACAGGCCACCGATTGTCCCCGCATGGCAGACGGGCAAATGGTAGCTCTCCATGAAATTTTCGGCCAAGACCTTCCAGTTGGTGTCCCAGATATGGGTCTCGAAAAAGGTCTCGGTGTAATTTGTCATGTCGTAATCAGCGACAAGGTCTTCGACCTTTGCCAGTTGCTGCGCCACGGCGGGGATGTCGGGGTTTAGCGTCACGAAAACCCAACCAAGCCATTCTTCGCAGCGGATATCCGGTAGGCTGTAGTCCGATTTGCAAAACCCTGCGTTCTGATCCATCGCAGGCGCGCCGCGCAGCGATCCGTCCAGATTGTAGGTCCAGGCGTGATAGGGGCAGACAATGCTGCGCGTGTTGCCACGGCCTTCAAGCAAGGTCGACATCCGGTGGCGGCAGACATTTGACATCGCGCGCAACGCGCCAACCTTGTCGCGCAACACGATGATCGGCTGATCCGCGAGATCCAAAGTGATGTAGTCACCGGGATTGGCCAGCGCATCGGCGCGCCCGGCGCAGAACCAGTCATGGGCAAAAATCGAGGACGTCTCGCGCGCCAAAAACGCCTCGGACGTGTAAACGGAGGGCGGCATCGCGCGGGCTTGTTCAAACGGAAGTGACACGTTTTTGCGAAGGTCTTCGGCTGCGTCTTTCATCTTGTGTCCCTTCGTGATGATCGGGCGTCGGTCAAAGTTTTTATGGCAGATAACGAAATCGCGAAATGCTACGGCAGAATACCTTCGCAGCCTCGGGTCGAACGGCTTTCAAAACGTTGCGCTTTTACGCCTCCACACATCGTCGAAGACCAAACACAAATAAAGCAACCTCTTTCGCAGTCTTGCTTTGCCAAAAACTAATCATGGCCAGCAAGAAAAAGCCGCCATTCGCAGCATCGTCGAAAATCGTCAAAATGCGGTCATGCGACGGCAGGACACAGCCTTCTTGGCGCTCTCAGTCACCATCAACGGTCCCGCCCCTGTCGCATCGGCTAAGTCGGAATTAGCGGTCATCAGAGCGGAATGACGCAGCCTCGCGAGTGCTGCATCGCAAGTTTTGTCTGACATAGATCAAGGCAGCCTGACGCATCATATGCGCAAATGCGCATAAAGGAGAATGCCCCATGATTCTGTCCGCTCTGTCTGCCCTCGCCGAACCGACGCGTCTTGGCGTGATTCCGCTTCTCGCGGATGGATCGGAACATTGCGTCTGCGAATTGATGAAAAAGCTCGACGCCACGCAAAGCCGGATGTCGCGCCACATGCAGGTGCTCAAGCAGGCCGGGTTGGTCGTGGATCGGCGCGACGCGCAATGGGTGCGCTACCGACTTAACCCCGACATGCCGCCCGAGATCCGTGCGGTCATAGAGGCTGTTCTCGCCGCAAGCGCGGCGGAAGCCGAAGAAAGGAAAGCCGCATGAGCGTCGATATCACAAGCCCACCCCGTCCTGCGCGCCCCGACTGGCTTTGGCATCTGGGGGTGGCCGCCTTCGTGCTTGGCTGGTGGCTGCTTTATGGTCAGCTCGTGCCGATCTCGGAATGGATCACCGCGCAACTTCCCGTCGCGCGCCACAGCCACACCGGTGAGGCAATCGCCTTTTTCTTCTACGACGTGCCCAAGGTGATGATGCTCCTCACGCTTATTGTCTTCGCGATGGGCGTCGTGCGCAGCTTCTTCTCGCCCGAGAGGACCCGCGCGGTCCTGTCGGGGCGGCGCGAAGGGGTAGGCAATGTGCTGGCCGCCGGGCTGGGGATCGTGACGCCGTTCTGCTCGTGCTCGGCAGTCCCCTTGTTCATCGGTTTTGTTTCGGCGGGGGTGCCTCTGGGAGTGACCTTTTCGTTCCTGATCGCGGCACCGATGGTGAATGAGGTCGCGCTGATCCTTTTGTTCGGCCTTGTTGGCTGGAAGGTGGCGGCGATTTACCTTGGCTTCGGCCTTGCGATCGCGATCCTTGCGGGCTTCGTCATCGGCAAGCTGCATCTTGAGGGCTGGCTGCAGGATTGGGTGCGCGACATCCATTCCGGCGCGAACACCGCCGGGATCCTCGACGAAGAGCACCTGACGCTGGTCGATCGCTATCGTCTTGGACTTGAAGCGGTGCGCGAGATCTTCGCCAGAGTCTGGGTCTGGATCATCCTCGGGATCGCGATGGGCGCGCTGATCCACGGCTATGTGCCCCAAGACCTGATGGTGCGCATCATGGGCGCGGGGACGTGGTGGTCGGTGCCCGCAGCGGTGCTGATGGGCATTCCGATGTACACCAATGCCGCGGGCGTCATCCCGATCGTCGAGGCGCTTTTGGGCAAGGGCGCGGCGCTTGGCACCGTGCTGGCTTTCATGATGAGCGTGATCGCGCTGTCCCTGCCCGAGATGATCATCCTGCGCCAGGTCCTGACGCTACGCCTGATCGCCGTATTCATCGGCGTGGTGGCAAGCGGCATCCTTGGCGTCGGCTTCCTCTTCAACCTGATTTTCTGAAAGGACTATCCAATGAAAACCGTCAAAGTATACGGCCCCGGCTGCAAACGCTGCGCAGCAACTGAGGACATGGTCAAGGACGCGGCCGCGCGCCTTGGCATCGCGGTTGAGGTCGAGAAAGTGTCCGACCCGCGCGCCATCGCGATGGCCGGAGTCATGTCGACCCCCGGCATTTCCATCGACGGCAAGCTGGTTCACGCAGGCGGCCTGCCGGACCAGACCAAGCTGGAAGGCTGGCTGTCGGCTTGACGGCAGGTTGCGCAACGCGCTTGAGGGGATGGCCGTCTAGGTTTGGCAGCGGTGTCATATCAGAAGCGGCGGGCTTGGCTCACGAAGCAGTCATTTCTTTTGCCGAAATGCGCTGCGCGCCTCAAACCCTATTTCACCTTCAAGAAGCCCTATGAGATTGCCTAAGTGTCTCGGCATGCGCTTTCGCGTTTTGTCATCATCAAAGCTTCCAATAACGGCAGCCAACCTATTGGTTGGTATAGAAAAATAATCGATCTTGGAAAGAATTCTGGTTGCAAGGTCCGCATCAATGCAAGGCATCATATGTTTCCTTTGCCAGCAGCCGATCTTCTATACTTTAAGCAAAGGTAAGTGCCACCTTGACCGTCTGCAACGGGCCCAGAGCCGCCCTTGTTGGAAACCATAATACGCTTAGCCGGGTGTTACGCTCGTAGCATAGCGGCATTCTTCCCCTCAGGCATGCGCCCCAAGCGCTTGCAGCCTAGTCACACCTCCCTCCCCCTCTTGCACAGGGCCTTCTGGCAAGACTGCGGCGCGCTTTAGATCGCGGCCTTGGCCAAGTGCGGTTGCCAGAAATATCGCACCAAGGCCTGACGCGCGTAGGCCGGACGGCTGAGTTTTTGCGGCTTTGGGACGTCTTTCGCGACCTGCTGAAACAATGCCCCGGCAGCGACAATATCCTCCGCAGAGGCCCGCCCTTTCAGGTCAATGCCATGAAAGCGCTCTAAAAACATAAGCGCTGCTTTGCGCCCCTCCCAATACTCTCGTCCGATGATATCGTCTCCCGGCCTGATCTTGGCCAAATCGACGGATGACATACCGGTCCGCGCAAATATGTAGTGAATAATCCAGTTGACCTCATCTGTAAGCGGCGCGCCCTCTAGCCCGGGCCGCTTCAGTCGAACAAGGCTGAAGCACTGAACATTCAGAAAACCGCGCACGAATGGATCATTCCACGCCTTCACCCCGATCCATTTGCCCGAGGGGTTGCGCAGGAGCGGCAACATGAGATTAGAGACCTGATGCGCAAGGGCGGTTTTCTTCCTACGCAGCAAGTCCCAGAAATACCCGTAGCGACCGTAGTCTCGCGCAAGACGTGCGACGAGCCAGAGGCCCGTTAAGGCACTGAGAATAAGGCTGCCGCCGATAAGGACTGTCGGCGCTGGAGAGAACGCAGGCGCGATTTTTTTCACGACCGCCACCGCCACCCCCACGACAAGCATCCAAAAAAACCAGCTTAAATACGTCAGAACCGCCAAGTTGAATGCATGGCGCACAAGACCATCGAGTGACCATCGCCCGCAGCGCCACAGGAATCGAAGCAGGAAGAAGGCAGCGATTGCACACAGCAGCGCGGCGATCGGTAGCAGGACATAATACCAGAGTGCGTTGGCGATAGACTGCTGGTTTTTGCCAATCCACTGAAGACCGGCATAGCCCAATCCCAACAACACGATGGCGCCAAGCGCACCGCCTCCCGAGCCACCAGAAGACCCGCGCGGTCCCTTTCGGATTCTAGCCGGCTCATTCACATAGCCAAAACCCTGGCACCGTTGACATTGCATGAAATCATCGGCCGCGCCGTAAGCCGCGCCACCGGATGCATTTATCCGGCCTGTGCCATTGCAGGCTTTGCATCGCGACATCGCCACACCCCCAAGTGCCGTTGCGGAAATCGCCCTCCCATTGAAGTTAACAAGGGTATCACGGTTTTCTGAACACCCAAATTCCTAGGGCAAGACAGCGGTCGGGCCGAACGCCCCCACTCAGCCCATGCGATTTGAGCTGTAGCTACCGGGCGAGGCCATGAAGACCACGGTCTTGTTTGCGTTCAGAAAAACCCGGTGATGGGCATGGGCGGCTCGCGCCAGCCGGTCATAAGCCCGGCCGCAATCAGCAAAGCCCATGCCGCGCGCCCCCAAAAAACTTTGGGGGTGAGAGGGCGCGCGGCAGCCTAGCTATGCCTATGCGCGCCATGCGAGAACAGCGGCCGGTTGGTCTTGTCCAGCAGCACCTGCTTGAAGCGCGGGCGGTGGCCCATCAGGCTGTCGGCCCCGAGCTTGGCAAAATCCAGCACCACCATCCAGACGAGGTTATAGACCCAGACCAAAGCGATGATATGCCACGGAAGCGCTGGCATCAGCCAGCCAAAGCCTGTCATCAACACCGCCAAGACCTGCGTCGCAAGGATCGCCGAAACCAGCGGCCAAGCCGGATAAGGTTTGCGCCAGAAGCTTTTGCGATTGCGGGTGACGAACAGCATCAGATGGCCACCGACCACGAGTTGCAGGAATATCATCGTTTGCAGATGCGGCGTGTCCATCGCGAACGGGATCTTGCCCAGATACATCAGGCCAAAGGTCTGGATCACCGACAAAAACCCCAGCAAAGACGAGACCCCCAGCACCCAAGGCATGTTCCAGCGCACCGGTTTCTTGCTCAGCCATGTGTTGTCATAGGCGATGGTCATGATCGGAATATCATCAAGCAAAGCCAGCAGGATGATCATCACCGCCGTCAGCGGATAGACCCCAAAAATCAGCATTGCGAGCACTACGAACAGCATGATGTCGATGGTCATCGCGATGCGGTAAATCGTGTAAGAGGTCATGCGCTCAAAGATCCGCCGCGCCTCTTCCACCGCTGAAATGATGGTCGACAACCCCGGCGTGGTCAGGATCAGATCGGCTGCGGCGCGCGCGGCATCGGTGGCGCCCGACACGGCGATCCCCACATCGGCCTGCTTGATCGCGGGGCTGTCGTTCACCCCGTCTCCGGTCATGCCCACAAGGTGGCCGCGATCCTGCAAGGCCTTGACGATGCGGTATTTATGCTCGGGGAAGACACGGGCGAACCCGTCTGCGGCCTCGACCTGTTCGGCGGCATCTGCGGGCACCTGAGTGCCATCGCTCCCGAACAGATCGGTGGCAGGGCGGATATTCGTGCCCAGCCCCAGCTTGCCCGATATCTCGCGCCCGATGGCGGTATCGTCGCCAGTCACCATCTTGACCTCAATGCCATGGGCGCGCGCCTCGGCGATGGTCTGCGCGGAATCTTCGCGCGGCGGATCAAACAGCGGCAGGATGCCAAGAAAGACCCAGCTTTGCCCGGCATCGTCCGAGCGCGCCACACCCAGCGTGCGAAACCCCTTGGTGGCGAGGGCATCCACGATCCCCTTGGCGCGCGTGATGGTGGCGTCATCGGGCGCGCAGAGGCCCAGGATCACCTGCGGCGCGCCCTTGCTGACGCGAAAGGCCCCCTGCGGGCCGGTCACATCGGCCTGCGTGCGTTTGCCCACCGGATCAAAGGGGGTAAAGGCGGTCTGCGTATAGCCAGCAAGAGCGGCCTCGTTCAGTCCACCGATCACGGCAAGGTCGATGGCGTCTTTGTCTTCCGCCTTAGAGGCGAGCGCGCCCGCAAGGATCAGCGCGGGCGCATCGGTGGCCGCGAACAGCTCAGGATCGCCCAAGGTCAGCTTGTTCTGGGTCAGCGTGCCGGTCTTGTCCGAACACAGAATATCGATGCCCGCCATTTCCTCGATGGATTGCAGGCGCGACACGATCGCCTTCTTCTTTGACAGCGCCAACGCGCCCAGCGCCATCGTCACCGACAACACGGCAGGCATCGCCACCGGGATCGAGGCCACGACAAGGATCAGCACGAATTGCAACAGCCTCGCGGGGCTTTCTCCGCGAAACAGCTCGACCAAGATCAGCACCGCCGAAAGAACCAGCGCCACGAGGATCAGGAAATCCCCGATCCGCAAGACGGCGCGCTGGAAATGCGACACCGCGCCCGCGCCTTCCACCAGCTTGGCGGTGCGCCCAAAGAAGGTGTTCGCGCCCGTCGCTATGACCTGCGCCACCATCTCGCCCTGCTTGGCAATCGAGCCGGAATAGGCGTCTTCACCGGGCTTTTTCGCCACCGGCAGGGACTCCCCCGTCAGCGCGGCCTGATCGATCGAAAGATACGCGCCCTCTCGCAACCGCACATCGGCCGGGATCACATCGCCAAGGCGAATGCGGATCACATCGCCGGGCACCAGATCGGCGGCGTCGATCTCTGCCCATTTACCGTCGCGCAAGGCGCGCGCCCTCAGCGCAAGTTGGTTCTTCAGTGCGGCCAAAGCATCATCAGCCTTGCGTTCCTGCCAAAACCCGACGCCTGCATTAAACAGCAGCAGCACCAGAATGATCGCCAGATCCGCCCAATGCGCATCCAGCGCCGAAAGCACCGCCGCCGCCTCGATCATCCACGGGATCGGCCCCCAGAAATAGCCAGCCAGCTTTTTCAGCGGGCTGACCCGGTGCTCTTCCAGCGCGTTGGGGCCGAATGTCTCTAGCCGCTTGCGGGCCTCAGCCGCGCTTAGCCCCGCCGTCAGATCAGTTTCCTCAATCGGCGCGGCAGCATTTGCGCCCGCCGTCATGACACCGCCTCCATGATCCACTTGGCGATACCCGGCCAAGTGTCTTTCAGCGTATTGGAGCCCATGAACAGTCCGATATGCCCGCCCGGCACCGTCTGCTTGACCATCTTTGCAGGATCGGTGCCAACAAGATGCTCGGCAGCGTAGACCTGCTCCCATGTCGTGATGTCGTCGCTTTTGCCCGCCAGCATATACAGCGGACAGGTGATCGCCTTGAGATCAAGCGTTCGCCCCAACCCGACGAATTGGCCCTTGGCGAACATGTTTTTCTTAAACAGCAATTCAATCGACTGCAGGTAATACGGCCCCGGCAGGTCGATCGGGTTTTCATACCAGCGCTCAAAAGCCTTGGTGCGTTTGAGGTATTTTTCATCCGTCGCATGGGCGTAGAGGTCGATGAATTTGCCTAGGTATTGCTCGCCCGGGTGCATATTCTTCCAGCCTGCCAGCATATATTGCCCCAGCATCCGCCCACCGCCGCTTTTGACCATCTCGCGATACAGATCGAGCGGCATTTCATGCGCCAGCTTGCGGATCGGTCCGTGTCCAGCATTGGTGTCGATGGGCGATCCCGCCAGCACCAGCGCGGCCACCTTTTCGGGGAAGCGCGCGGCATACATTGCCGACATCCAACCGCCCTGACACAGCCCGACCAAGGCCACGCGCCCGCCCAGATCATCGACCACCGCGTTGATCTCGGCAAGATATTTGTCGATGTTGAAATCACGCATTTCGGGCGTGGCCGCCTTCCAATCCATCGCCAGCAGACGCGGCACCCCGGCATCCAGCAATGTTTCGATCAGGCTTTGCCCTTTTTGGTAATCCGCGATGGTCGAGCTGTGCCCGGCATAGGGCGGATCAATCAAGACCGGCACGCCACCCTGCCCTGCCCCTTTGCGGGTGAAATCGCGCAGCCGCATCGTGTCCATCTCTTGGAGAACGCGGTTTTCCGTGGCCCAGACCGAGGGCTGCGGATCGGTGATCTCGGCAATCTCGGCCACGGCTTTCATGTTCTGGCGAAACAGGTCCAGACCGTCCTGACCCATCTCCATGCTCATGGCCAAGGGCCAGAACCATGGAACGGAATGGTCGATTTTCGGAGTTTTAATGGGTGATGTCGTCATGATCTTTCCTTTCGAGAAATCGGCACGCGTCTCCTCCCCAAGCGCGGCACTTGCTTGCGTTACTGGGCGGTAGATCCGCCATCGACCACCGGCGCGCTGCCGGTGGCGCATTTCATCTTAGCCGATGCCAGTTACAGCACCGATCCCTGAGCCCTCGTCCTTCACACGATCCAATTTCCTGCCTCCTTAGTCCAACCGCTCCAGCGCTAGCGCGATGCCCTGACCGCCACCGATGCACAGCGTCACCACGCCGCGCCGGATGCCGTCGCGCGCCATTGAATGCAAAAGCCGCGTGGTCAGAACCGCACCAGTCGCGCCGATGGGGTGGCCATGCGCAATCGAGCCGCCCTCGACATTGACGATGTCTTCGGGGATCGACAGCTCCTTCATCACCGCCAGCACGATGGCGGCGAAGGCCTCGTTGATCTCGAAGCGTTCGACATCGCCGATGGACCAGCCCGCCCGATCAAGCGCCTGACGCACGGCGGGCACCGGGCCAAGGCCGAAAAAGCCCGGCTCAACCGCGCCGATGCCGTAAGACACCAGCCGCGCCATCGGGGTGACGCCCTTGCCCTCGGCCCAGCCGCGTTCGGCCACGATCATCGCCGCCCCAGCCGAATTCAGCCCCGGCGCATTGCCTGCGGTGATCGTGCCATCCTTGCGAAAGGCGGGTTTAAGCTTGGCGAGGCTTTCCAGCGTCGTTTCGGGGCGGTTATGTTCGTCCTTGGCAAACATCACCGACCCTTTGCGCGATTTGATCTCGACCGGGGCGATTTCGGCGTCGAACTTGCCCGCTGCCTGCGCTGCTGAAAACCGCTCCTGCGAGCGCAGCGCAAAACGGTCCTGATCTTCGCGGGTCAAACCGAATTTCGCCACCAAATCCTCGGTATGCCAACCCGAATGCTGATCTGAGAACGCATCGTTCAGCCCGTCCAGCAGCATCGAGTCGTAAATCTCAGCATTGCCCATCCGGTAGCCCCAGCGCCCGCCCGCCATCAGGTAGGGCGCACGGTCCATGTTCTCCATGCCGCCACCGACGGCGCTGGAAAGGTTACCAAGCCAGATTTCCTGCGCCGCACTCGCGATCCCCTGCGCGCCCGACCCACAGACCCGGTTGACCGTCATCGCGGGCACATCGACAGGCAGCCCACCCCCAATCGCGGCTTGGCGCGCCGGGTTCATCTTGTTGCCAGCCTGAACGACATTGCCCATGACGACCGTGCCGATATCGCCGCCGCTCAGACCGGATCGCTCCAGAGCGGCGCGGATCGCGACTGCCCCGAGCTCGGTCGCCGGGGTGCTCTTGAGCGTTCCATCATAGGTACCAATGGCGGTGCGCGTCGCAGCCGCGAGAATAACTTCGATCCTGGACATGATTAGCTCCTTGGTTGAATTCACTTATTGTCTCGCGCGCCCCACCACGGCCGGGCGCAGCACGTGCAATGTGTGGCGTGCGATCATCAGATCTTCGTTCGTGGGAATGACGAAGACGGGAACCGCGCTATCCCCATCGCTGATGCGTGGCCCGTCAGTTTGATTGGCAGTCTCATCCAGCCGGATACCCAGCCACTGCGCACCCGCACAGACGCCTTCGCGCACCGGGGCGGCATGTTCGCCAATACCGCCGGTGAAGATCAGCGCATCCAACCCGCCCAGTGCTGCCACCAACGAGCCAAGTTCGCGCCTAATCCGGTAGATGAACAGATCGACGGCCTCGCGCGCCTCGGGGCTGGGGCTGGCCAGAAGCGTGCGCATGTCGCCGCTGATCCCCGACACGCCCAGCAGGCCCGAACGGCGATACAGCAGATCGCTCAGCGCCGTTTCATCCATGCCCCGTTCGCTCATGAGATATAGCAGCACACCGGGGTCAATCGCGCCAGAGCGGGTGGCCATCACCAGCCCGTCAATCGCCGAAAACCCCATGCTTGAGGCAACCGAGCGCCCCTCGCGGATCGCGCACATGCTCGCACCCCCGCCCAGATGCGCCACCACCACACGGCCATTCGCCTTGGCCCCCAGATATTCAGGCAGGGTCGAGGCGATATATTCGTAGGACAGCCCGTGAAAGCCATAGCGGCGAATCCCCGCGTCATGCATCTCGCGCGGGATCGCATAACGGGTGCTTAGCGGCGCGTTGCTGGCGTGAAAACCGGTATCGAAACATGCGACTTGCGGCAAATGCGGATGGCTTGCGCTTAGCACACGCACGGGCACAAGGTTGTGGGGCTGGTGCAGCGGCGCCAGCGGGTTAAGCGCGGCCAGCTTGCGGGTGATCGCCTTGCTCAGGCGCACAGGTGCCGCAAATTCGGGGCCGCCATGCACGATGCGATGGCCCGCGCCGATCAGGGTCATGCCGCTGTCATGGGTCTCGATCCAGTCCAGCACGCGTGCCAGCACCGCCTCGTAATTGCCCGACTCCAGCGCAGTATCAATGCCGCCACTGGCCGCAGAGATTTTGAGATGGGGCGCATCGCCCAACCCGTCGGCCTCGCCATCGGCAAGGGCCGTCGGATCGACCCCGTCTGGCCCCGCCGCGAACAGTGAAAACTTGAGACTGGTTGAGCCTGCGTTGAGGGTCAGAATGACCTCGCTCATGCCACGCCCCCGGCCCGATGCGCATGGATCAACGACGCCACCGCACATGAGGCCAACCGGCTTTGCGCAGAATCCGCGCGGCTAGTCAGCACTATGGGCACCCGCGCGCCCAGAACCACCCCGGCGGCCTCGCTGGAGGCGAGGTATTCCAACTGCTTGGCAATCATGTTGCCCGCGTCCAGATCGGGCGCAAGCAAGATATCGGCGCGCCCGGCCACATCGGAATGGATATGCTTGATTTCCGCCGCCAGCGTCGAGACCGCATTATCAAGCGCCAATGGCCCATCCAGCACCGCGCCGGTGATCTGCCCGCGCTCGGCCATCTTGCACAGGGCGGCGGCATCCAACGTCGAGGGAATGCGCGGATTGATTACCTCCACCGCCGAAAGAATGGCGACGCGCGGGGTTTCAACGCCCAGCGCATGTGCCATCTCAATCGCGTTCTGCACGATCTCGGTCTTGGCGGCGAGATCGGGCGCGATGTTGATCGCGCCATCGGTGATGAACAGCAGACGATCCGTGCCCGGCACATCCATCAAAAACACATGGCTGAGGCGGCGTTTGGTGCGCAGGTTCAACTCGGGCTGCAAGATCGGGTGGAGAAATTCGTCGGTATGCAGACTGCCCTTCATCAGCGCGTGAACACGACCCTCATGGGCCATGCGCGCGGCCGTTTCGGCGGCGGCATCGGAATGTTCGGTGTCCTCGATGGGCCAGTTGGACAGATCAAGGCCTGCCTCTTTTGCAGCGGCCCGGATACGCGCCTCGGGGCCAACAAAGACGGGAGAGATCAACCCGGCCTGCGCGGCCTCGATAGCGCCCGCTATGGCGTTGGGTTCGACCGGGTGCACGATGGCGGTGAGGATGGGCTTTAGTGTTTTCGCCTGCGCGATCAGTTTGCGAAACTTCGCGCCGCGTTCGCCGATAATAAGGTTAGGGCTATCCGATGGGGCGCGGGTGATCTGGTTGGCCGGGGCGGTGACCTGCAAGCTGCCCTCGACCAGTGACTTGCCCTTGGGCCCGGTGCCGGTGCAGTCGAACACGACCGCCCGCGTTGCGAGATCGACACTGCGCACGCGCACCTCGAGATCCAGCGTATCCCCCACCGCGAGCCCCGCGTGAAAGCGCAGATCCACCGCGTCGATCCGGCTGCCCGCACCGGGCAAACGCGTGCCGATCAGCGCCGCAAGGCTTGATCCGGCCCAAGCAATTGGTCCGGTTTCGCAGGCAACTGGCCCGCCGCCGCCGCCAAGGGCTGAGATCAGCTCAAGATCGCGCACGGTCAGTTTGCGGCTTAGCCGGGCGCTATCGCCCGGCTTGATCTGCCCGATGGTGCGATTGGCGATGAGGTCGGTGTCGGTCTGAAGCATCTGCTTTCTCCTGTTTCGCTGTCTCATCGGCGCGTCAAATCAGTCGATGACGTGATAGCCTCCGTCGATATACAGAATGTCGCCGGTCACGCTGCGCGCGCTGTCACTGACCAGAAACGCCGCCATCGCGCCGACCTCGTCGATGGTCGTCAGGCGATGTGACGGGGCCTTGGCGACGGCCTTTTCCATCAGCGCGTCGAAATGCGCGATCCCCGAGGCGGCACGGGTCTTGATCGGCCCCGGCGACAGGCTGTTGACGCGAATGCCGCTACCGCTGAGTTCAGCCGACAGCGAGCGGGTCGTGGCCTCGAGCGCGGCCTTGACCGGGCACATCAGGTTGTAATGATCGACGACTTTCTCGGCGCCGTAATAGCTCATCGACAAAAGCGCGCCGCCCTTGTCCATCAGCTTCTCGGCACGTTTTGCCATACGGATGAAGGAGTGCACCGAGATATCCATCGCGCGCGCAAACCCCTCGGGCGAGCAATCCGTCACCCGACCATGCAGATCCGCAGCGGGCGCGAAGGCGATCGAATGCAGCGCAAAATCAAGCCGCCCCCAGTCCCGTTCGATCTGATCAAACACCGCATCCAGCGCGCCGGGCTTTTCAACATTACAGGGCAGGATGATCGGGCAAGATAGCGCCTCGGCCAGCGGTCGGACAAAGGGCTCGGCCTTGGCGTCGAAATATGTCAGCGCGAGGTCGGCGCCCGCATCACGAAAGGCGCGCGCGCAGCCATACGCGATGCTTGTCTCGTTGGCGACACCGATGACAAGACCCTTCTTTCCACTCAGGGGAAGGTGCATCGGTGTCATCGGCGTCACTCCTGTTAGCGTTGCAACACGTATTCGCCCGGTGCCGGGCAAAGCGGGGGATAGCCAGCCTCCTCGCGCCCCATCTGCGGCAGCGGGCCCGGTTTTCCTGAACGCTTGGCGAGCCACGCTTGCCAAGCGGGCCACCATGACCCCTCATGTTCGGGCGTGCCGTTGAACCACTTTTTCGGCGGCACAAAGCTGGAATTGGCGCAGTGATCGCCGATGCGGTAGTGGCGGCGTGGATGGCCGGGCTCGCTGACGATCCCGGCATTATGCCCGCCACTGGTCAGCAGGAAGGTCACATCGACATCCGTCAAAAGCGTGACCTTATAGACCGAGTGCCAAGGGGCCACATGATCGTGCTCGGTCCCGACGGCAAAGATCGGCGTGGTGATATCGGGAGGGGCCACGGTGACATCGCCCAGCTCGAACCGACCTTCAGAGAAGTCATTATCTAGAAACAGTTTTTGTAGGTATTGCGAGTGCATCTGATAGGGCATCCGGGTGACATCGGCATTCCACGCCATCAGATCGTTTAACGGGCGGCGTTCGCCCATCAGATAGTCATGCACGATGCGCGACCAGATCAGATCGTTCGCGCGCAGCATCTCGAAGGCGCCCGCCATCTCGCCCGCATCAAGATAGCCGCGCTCGGCCATCATATCCTTGAGAAAGGCGACCTGACTGTCATCGACAAACAGCAAAATCTCGCCCGCCTCGGTAAAATCGATCTGCGCGGCAAATAGCGTGAGCGATGCCAGACGATCCTGCCCGGTCTTGCCCAGAAGGGCCGCGGCAAGCGACAAAAGTGTGCCGCCGATGCAATAGCCCACGGCATGCACCTTGGGCCCCGGCACGATTGCCTGCACCGCATCCAGCGCAGCAAGCACCCCCTTTTCCACATAGGTCTGAAGGCTGAAATCACGCTCTTCCTCGTCGGGGTTTATCCACGAGATCATGAAGACGGTGTGGCCCTGTTGCACCAGATAGCGCACCATCGAATTCTTCGGGCTCAGATCGAGAATGTAGTATTTCATGATCCAGGCCGGAACGATCAGGATCGGTTCTGGATGCACCTTGTCTGTGGTCGGCGTGTATTGAATCAGCTCGATCAATTCGTTGCGATACACCACCTGTCCGGGCGTCACCGCCACCTCATGGCCGGGGCGGAACTGCTCGGCCCCTTCGGGCGGCTTGCCCTCTGTTTCGCGCATCAAATCCTCAAAGAAATGCCGCGCGCCCGTCACCAGGTTCTGGCCACCCGTTTCATGGGTGCGGGCAATGATTTCTGGGTTTGTGGCCAAGAAATTGGACGGGGACATCATATCAAGCCACTGCCGGACCCCGAAATTCACCAGATCAAGATGGTGGCGCGACACCCCCGCGATCCCCTTTGTCAGCTCGTCCCATAACTGCTCGGTCGCAAGGAAGGACTGGGCATAGGCTGCGAAGGGCCATTGTTGCCATGCTGGGTCATCGAAACGGTGATCCTCGGGGCGCGGTGTGATCGGGGCCGCGCCCTCTTTGGTGTGATCGACAGCGAGCGCAGAGAGATACCCCGCCAACGCCATCTGACGCGCAAGCGCCGCGCGCAGGATTTCTGATCGTTTGCCCGGCGCATTGGCCAGATGCAGCGCCCAGTCGAGATAGGCGAGCGCGGCAGAGGCCGGTGACAACCCACCCGTCAGCCGCCCTTCACTGGCATGCAGCATCAGATCGAACGGATTGGCGGGCGGTATTGTCTTTGTCATGGTTCAGTTACTCACCTTTGCGGCGGCGCGCTTGCCTGCCCCAGACTCGGGCACTTCTTGCGTCGCGGCCTGCACTTGCAAATCTCCTGCCACCTCGCGAACAAGCTCGGCATAGCGGTGGCCCACCTGATCGGCCAACGCACCCCAGGTTTCGGCGCGCACAAAGGCAGTTTCCATCATCATCCCCAGCAGCTCCAGCTGAAAATCCGCAAACTCTTTTGGATCACGGCTTTGCGTCAATTTCGCAAAATGCCTGGAAACGTCTTCGTGGTCTTTCAGCACAGGGTCGATGTGACGCTGAATGGCGTCGGTATAGAGGCGTTGCAGATCGCTGGCGAAATCCGTGAGGTGCTCAAGCTTGGTATTTCCGCCCGCGATCGTGATGGCACCCGGAGTGTTCAGCCCGTTCCGGGGCAGCGCGGTTCTCTGTTCAAGGCTTTGTTTGAAGACATCCTGCGTATCGGGCATGCGTATCTCCTTAGATGCTATCTGCGGCGGGGAAGCGCCCCGTCCATCGCTGCAATGACACAAGCATCACGCCCTTGATTGCTAGATGGTGTTCGCATTGGCCGCTTTCATCCATCTGACGCTACGCTTCAGCACTTTGTGAAACCTGATCAGAAAAATGAGACGCGCGACACGGGCGTTGCCTCGGGCGCACCGGGAAAGGCCCGGTTGCGCAGGAAGGAAGCGTCACAGGAACGCGGTCAAGCATTCTTCCAAGCCATTTGCGTATCAGGTGATCTAGCCAATGCCAATCCTTGCTAGACAGGATCAGCCCCACTTAGACGGTGAAAAACGAGGTCGCATAAAGCCTCGCCAATCGGGGCGCCTTGGCGCAAATCACCGCCACGCTTTCACGCGATTTCTCTGTCCAAGCTGTCAGACAGCGACCTGCGCCGCCTGTGCAAACGGCCCAATCAGGCGAAATCGAGGCCGCCGCTATCGCTGCCCCATCCGCAACAGACAGGAGCAGAGCATCTCCCAGACATCTTCACCGGGCGCGCCCAGAGTTCGGGCGAGACGTTGGGGAGGTTGCGCATCATCTATCGCCGCGACGATCACCGCATCCTTGGTCTCCATGTTCTGGCCGAAGGAGCCGTCGATCTGATGGGCGAGGCCGCATTGGCGGTGCGCAATGGGCTGACGCTGGAACAGATCGCCGCCAGCATTCACCCGCACCCGCACCTGACCGAGGCCTTTCGCCTCACCGCGCCTTCCGCGCTTGCCCAGCCGCCGCAAGGCTAAGGCTCATCTCAGCGCGGCCATATCGCTGCCAGACGGGGAAAGGTGCCGATCTGTTTCCCGCCATTCCCTTTTGCGGGCATTGCCAATACCCTGTTCGCGCAAAACGCGCGGCGGAGTATCCCTTGCCCCCGTCGCATGCCTGAACCGCATGCCGCCCAAATCTGCCTGAAGGCGGCCAGCGCGCCCTTACCCTGACGCCAAAAGCGCATTGACGAGCTGGCTTGACGGCTCGCAAAGGTCATCGATCACGTCGAAATGATGGCGGCGGGGCGCTGCGATCAGATCGGCGGGGGCCCAGCTTTCGGCAAGCAAGGCGGCTTGGCGCAAAAACTCCGGGCGCTCCGCCGCGCCGACCCAAGCGGTGACCCGCACACCCGGGCGCACGCCGTGCAAAGCCGGGCTTTCGGCGGCGGCGATTTCTGGGGTAAGCCCCAGTATCTCGTTGAGGGAGTTCAACACCAAGGGGCGCAGGTCGTGCAACCCGCTGATCGAGATAACCCGCGCGATGCGTTCGGCGATGGGGGCGGGCAGCGTACTGTCATCTGACACCATCCGCGTCGCCAGATGACCGCCCGCCGAGTGGCCCGCCAGATGGATCGGCCCATCCACAAGCCCAGCCGCCTGCGTGATGGCGCGGCTGATTTGCCCGGTGATGCCCGGAATGGTGTTTTCGGGCGCAAGCGTGTAGCCGGGCATAACCACCGTCCAGCCCCGCGCCAAGGCCCCCGCCGCCAGATGCGACCAGTGATCCTTGGAAAATGCGCGCCAATATCCGCCATGCACGAAGACCAGCAGCCCTTTGGAGTCACTCTCGGGGCGGAAAATATCCATCTTCTCGCGTGCAGCTGCACCATAGGCGACTTCGCTCAGACGGCCTTCGATCTGCGCCCGAAAGGCGGCGGCGCGGTCCAACCAAAGCTGCGGATAGCTCTCGCCGTTTTCGATATGGGAGGCGTTCACAAAAGCATCTTCCCAGTCAATTCCACTTTGATCGTCCATGACGCCTCCCGTTGGTTTTGCGCATCCTGTGCAGCCTCGGCTCACAAGGGTTTGATATTGCGAGCCGCTGCCGGCCTCGCTAACCTCCGCATCAAGCCGAACTCTCTCTCGTAACACTCTGTTTTGCAGAGGAGTCCGGCGCAGGCAACCCCAGGAAACGTCCAATGCAAGGCGGGCGTGTATCTTGCAGGGTCGCGCAGTTTAACGGAGGCGGTATGGCTTACGATCCAGCAAGTGAAGGGGCGAAGATGTCGTTCGCGACGGACATGTCCTATAGCGATTATCTGGGCCTTGATAAGGTTTTGTCGGCGCAGGACACGCTGTCAGATGCCCATGACGAATTGCTCTTCATCATTCAGCATCAGACAAGCGAGCTTTGGATGAAGCTGGCCCTGCACGAACTGCGCTCTGCGCGCGAGATGATCCGCGCCGGAACCCTGCGTCCGTGCTTTAAGATCCTCTCACGGTTGGCCCGGATTTTCGAGCAACTTAACGGGGCTTGGGATGTGCTGCGCACCATGACGCCCAGCGACTACACGCGGTTTCGCGAGGCTCTTGGGGCCTCATCGGGGTTTCAATCTTATCAATACCGCCTGATCGAATTCGTTCTTGGCAATCGCAATCTGGCGATGACGCGGGTGCATAAACATCGCGCCGACATCATGGGTTTGCTCAATGACGAACTGGCGCAGCCAAGCCTGTATGACGAAGCGATCCGCTTTGCCGCCGCTCGTCTTGGGGTGACTGCTGCGAATTTGCCCGAACCCAACCTGAACATGCCGCATGATGCGGATGATCGGATCATGGCGATCTGGCAGCGGGTTTACGAGGCACCCGAAGAGCATTGGGAACTTTATGAACTGGCCGAAAAGCTTGTCGATCTCGAGGACTATTTCCGTCGCTGGCGCTTCAACCATGTCACGACCGTCGAACGCGTGATCGGATTCAAGCGCGGCACGGGGGGCACGGCCGGGGTCGCTTACTTGCGCCGCATGCTTGAGGTCGAGCTGTTCCCAGAGCTTTGGAATGTGAGAGGAAATCTGTAATGGCGAGCCTGCCCAGAAAGCACCTGTTCGATCTGCCCGAAGGGGTGATTTATCTCGATGGAAACTCGCTTGGCCCCTTGCCGCGCGGCGTGGCCGAACGGCTTGAGCGTTGCGTGCATAAGGAATGGGGCGAGATGCTCATTCGCGGCTGGAACGACGCGCAGTGGATGGATCAGCCCGCGCGAGTGGGCAATAAGATCGCGAGGCTGATCGGCGCGCCCGAGGGCGCGGTGGTGATCGGCGACACGCTATCGATCAAGGTCTATCAGGCGCTGGCCTCGGCGCTTGAGATGCGACCCGATCGCAAGGTGGTGCTGTCGGACAATGGCAATTTTCCGACCGATCTTTATATGGCCGAGGGGTTGCTGCGCTCGCTGGGGCGCGGGCATGAACTGCGCACCCCGCCCCCCGAAGAGGTCGCCGATGCGATCACCGAAGAGGTGGCGGTCGTGATGCTGACGCAGGTGGATTACCGCACGGGCCGGATGCACGATTTCACAGCGATCACGCAAAAGGCCCATGCGGTCGGGGCGGTGATGATCTGGGATCTGGCCCATAGCGCGGGCGCAGTGCCCGTCGACATGGTCGCAAATAACGCTGAATTCGCCGTAGGCTGCACCTATAAATATCTCAACGGGGGGCCCGGCGCGCCCGCCTTCATCTATGTGCGCCCCGATATCGCCGAGACGGTACGCCCGGCGCTCAGCGGCTGGCTGGGCCATGAGGCACCGTTCGCCTTTGATCTCGGCTATCGCCCGGGGCGCGCGGTTGAGCGGATGCGCGTGGGCACGCCACCGGTGCTGCAGGCCACCGCGCTTGAAGAAGCTCTGAGCGTTTGGGACGGGCTGACGATGGCGGAGGTGCGCGCACGTTCCATCGAGCTGTCCGAGCGGTTCATCCGCGAAGTCGAGACGCGCTGCCCCGATCTGACCTTGCTCAGCCCGCGCGATCCTATGGCGCGCGGCAGTCAGGTCTCGTTCGGTTTCTCCGAAAGCTACGCCGCGATTCAGGCCCTCATCGAGCGGGGCGTGATTGGCGATTTCCGCGCCCCCGATGCGATGCGGTTCGGCTTTACCCCGCTATACATTGATGAGGGCGACGTGGTGCGCGCGGCTGAAATCATCGAGGATGTGATGACCAACAGGCTTTGGGACGATCCCGCTTATAAGGCGCGTTCGCGCGTCACCTGAAAAACCGCGGCTGATGGCGGAGCCTATTGGCCGAGAAACGCAAAAACCCAACCCGATCAGCAGACGCAAAACGGCGCTGAATTTAGACCAGTGAGCGTCCAAGGATCGGGGGGGTCATAAGGGAAGTTCGTGGCTGCGTTTGACCTCGCGCAGGACGACATTGGTTTCGGCGCTTTGAACCGCAGGCAGGCGGAACAGAAACTCTTCGAGGAAGACGTTATAGGCGTCGATATCCTTGCACAGCAGGCGCAGATGATAATCCGCCTGACCGGTGGTCGCGTAGCACTCCAGCACCTCGGCGCGGGTCGTGATCGCGTCGATGAACTCTTTGAGATGCTCGGGATTGTGCCGGGTCAGGCGCACCTGCACCAAGGCGCTAAAAGCCAGCCCGGCCACGCGCGGCGACAGCTCGGCCTTGTAGCGTTCAATCAGACCCTGCTCTTCAAACAGGCGCACTCTGCGCCAGCATGCCGAGGCTGACATGCCAACCCGCTCCGCGATCTCGGCATTGGAAACACGGGAATCCGCTTGCAGTATTTTGAGGATTTCTTTGTCGCGACTGTCCAGTTCCATTTGGATAATATGACCACATAAGTCACTTATGTCGACACAAGATTTCGAACTATCGGCAGTGATTCCAGAAACGAGATCAGATTATCCAAAAACTGCGTGATATATTTCCGGTGATTTTAGGGGGGAAGGCCGATGAACCAGACCACGCATCAGTTTCAAAGCTACGCATTGTCGGATCGCTATGACGCATCGCACGGCCGGGTGTTTCTGACCGGGACGCAAGCTTTGGTGCGGATCATGTTCGATCAGGCACGTCGAGATCGCGCGGCGGGCCTGAACACCGCAGGGTTCATTTCGGGCTATCGTGGCTCACCGCTTGGCGGGCTTGATCTGGAGCTGTGGCGATCGCGTGCGCAGACCGATGCGGCGGGCATCACCTTCCTGCCTGCGGTGAACGAAGATCTTGGCGCAACGGCGGTGCTGGGGGCGCAACAAGCCGTGCTTGACCCCGATGCCACGGTCGAGGGCGTGTTTTCGATGTGGTATGGCAAAGGCCCCGGCGTTGATCGCTCAGGCGATGCGCTGCGCCATGGAAATGCCTACGGGTCCTCGCCCAAAGGGGGCGTTCTGGTGGTCGCGGGCGACGATCATGGCTGCGTTTCCTCATCGATGCCCCATCAGTCCGACGTGGCGTTCATGACGTGGTTCATGCCAACGCTGAACCCCGCCAATGTCGCGGAATATCTGACCTTCGGAGAATACGGGATCGCGCTAAGCCGCTATTCGGGCACATGGGTCGGGTTCAAGGCGATTTCAGAGACGGTGGAAAGTGGTCAATCGGTGGAATTACCCCAAGACCGGGTGTTTTCGCTCCCCGAGATCGACTTGCCGCCGGGCGGGTTGCATGTGCGCCGCTCGGATTTGCCCAGCCCGCTGATCGAAACCCGGATCGAACACAAGCTGCGCGCAGTCGAAGCCTTTGTCGAAGCCAACCCGATTGATCGCCACATCTATGACATCCGTGATGCCAGCTTTGGCATTGTCACCACGGGCAAAGGCCATCTTGATCTTATGGAAGCGCTGCGGCTTCTGGGGATTGATGAGGCCGCGTGCCGTCGCCTTGGCATTGATATCTACAAGGTCGGCATGGTCTGGCCGCTGGCGCGCCGCGATGCGCTGGCCTTTGTGCGCGGCAAGACCGAGGTTCTGGTGATCGAAGAAAAGCGCGGCATCATTGAGAGCCAGTTCAAAGAGTATTTCTACGACTGGCCCGGCGACAAGCCCAAGAAGATGGTGGGCAAGCACCGCGCGGCGGGCGATCCCCTGGTGCCCTGGACCGGAGAACTAAGCCCGCTTGGCCTAGTGCCCATCGTGGCAGAGCGTCTGAACGCCTATTTCCCCGATGAGGGCCTGCTGGCCAAGGCCCGCGCCCTGACCGATCATCCGCCGAGACTGCTCAACGTGCCCGGCGCGACCCGCACCCCCTATTTCTGCTCGGGCTGTCCGCATAACACCTCGACCAAACTGCCCGAAGGCAGCAAGGCGGCCTCTGGCATCGGCTGTCATGTGATGGCCAGCTGGATGGACCGCGAAACCGGGGGCTATGCGCAGATGGGCGCCGAGGGCGTGCCCCATCTGGTGGCGTCGAAATACTCCGGCGGCAAGCACATGTTCCAGAACCTCGGGGAAGGAACATGGTATCATTCCGGCTCGCTCGCGATCCGTCAGGCGGTCGCGACCGGGGCCAATATCACCTACAAGATCCTCTATAATGATGCGGTCGCGATGACCGGTGGCCAGCCGGTCGATGGCCCGATCAGCGTCAGCGCCATTGCGCAGACCTGCCGCGCCGAAGGGGTCGATCGGATCGCGCTAGTCTCGGACGACATCGCGAAATTCGAGCGCGCAGACTTCCCGCACGGGACCAGTTTCAACCCGCGCGAAGACCTGGACGCCGTTCAACGCGAGTTGCGCGACGTGCGCGGCGTCAGCGTCCTGATTTATGAGCAAACCTGCGCCACCGAGAAACGCCGCCGCCGCAAGCGTGGCACGATGCCCGACCCCAAGCGGTTTGCCTATATCAACCCCTCGGTGTGCGAAGGCTGCGGCGATTGCTCGGTGGAAAGCAACTGCCTGAGCATCGAGCCGCTCGACACCGAGTTTGGTCGCAAGCGCAAAGTCAATTTGTCGACCTGCAACAAGGACTTCTCGTGCCTCAACGGGTTTTGCCCCAGTTTCGTGACCATAGAAGGCGCAGTGCGGCGCAAGAAAACCGGGCGCGACGTGGATGTGGCAAGCTTGCTACGCGCCCTGCCCGCGCCGAAAATGTCAGGCCTTGCCAAGCCCTACGACCTACTGGTGACCGGTGTCGGGGGCACGGGCGTGGTGACGGTCGGGGCGCTGATCACGATGGCCGCGCATCTTGAGGGAAAAGGCGCATCCGTTCTTGATTTCACCGGATTTGCGCAGAAATTCGGCACCGTGCTCAGCTATATTCGTCTGGGCCAAAGCCCGGACGCAATCCATCAGGTGCGCACCGATATTGGCTCGGCCGAGGCTGTTATCGCCTGCGACATCGTGGTGTCCTCGGCACCGCGTGCGTCGGCCTATTTCAAGCCCGGCTCGCGGATCGTGCTCAATACCGCTGAAATGCCAACCGGTGACTTGGTGTTGCATCGCGATGCGAGCCTGAGTGTCGATCTGCGTGAACAGGCGATCCGCAGTATCGCGGGAACCGAGAACGTCTGGAGTTTTGACGCCAACGCATTGGCTGAGACGCTTTTGGGCGACAGCGTGTTCGCCAATGTCATCCTGCTTGGCTATGCGTGGCAAAAAGGGCTGGTGCCGGTCAGCGAAGCGGCTCTCAAACAGGCGATCACCCTGAACGCCGTGGCAGTTGAGAAAAATGCTCGCGCATTCGATCTGGGCCGGGTGCTGGCAGAGACGCCGGATGCCATCCTTGCGCAAGAAACCCCGGCTGCGCCCCCAAGTCTTGAGGCGCTCATCGCCAAGCATGTGGCTTTTCTGACCGAGTATCAGAACGCCCGCTACGCAGAGCGCTACACGCGCTCCCTCACGCGTTTCCGTGCGGCTCTGCGCGATGATCTGGACCCAGCCTGTGCGCAGGATCTGACCACAGCGGCGGCGAAATCGCTATTCAAGCTGATGGCCTATAAGGACGAATACGAGGTCGCGCGCTTACATGGGCAAGACAGTTTCGCCACGGCTCTGGCACAGGAATTCGAGCCCGGCTTCAAGATCAATTATCACATGGCCCCGCCGATTTTCTCTCGCAAGACGGATGCGCGCGGACGGCCCGTCAAACGCAGCTTCGGCCCGTGGATGACACCGGCACTGCGCGCGCTCGCCTCGCTGCGCCGCCTGCGGGGGACCAAGTTCGATCTGTTTGGCTACAGCCAGGAGCGTAAACAAGAAGTTGCCCTGATCGACTGGTTCGAAACCCTTCTTGAAACCCTACCCGCGCTGATCTCGGACAAGACCGCGGCCTCGGCGCAAGAGGCGCTTGAAATACCGATGCAGTTCCGCGGCTATGGCCCGGTTAAAGATGAGGCGATCCGCAGGTTCAAACCCAAGGCAGACGCGCTTGTCAAAGCTATGGCTTAGGACAGGCGCGCCTGAGCCCCTAGCGGTGCTTGCCGCTCGCAAACATCGGGCCACCTTTCCAGCGCGGGAAACCGTAGCCGTGGATCTCGACCAGATCGATATCGCTGGCCTTGTCGGCGATCCCCTCTGTAAGAATGGCCTCGCCTTCGGCTGCCATCGCCGCAATCAGTTGCGCGGCGATCTGAACGTCCTCAAGACCGGGCGCGTCCTTGGCGATGTGGGGCGCAAGCAGTTCTGCCACGCGCGCTGAGGGCTGGGGCGTGCGATCGCCCTCGGTGTAATCATACCAGCCGCCGCCCGTTTTTTGCCCCTTGCGCCCTGCCCCAACAAGGATATCGCCCAGCGTCTCGGGCACGTCCTGACCCGCAGCGCGCGCGCCCTCGCGTTGCAGATAAGCGATGTCGAGCCCGCCCAAGTCTTGCGCCTCAAACGGGCCCATCCGAAAGCCATATCCACGCATCGCGGCGTCGACCTGTGCAATCGGCACACCGCGCCGCACGAGGGTTTCCGCCTCGGCACGGTAGCGTTTGAGAATGCGGTTGCCGATGAAGCCCTCGCAGATGCCAGCGCGGACCGGGATCTTGTTCAATTGCTTGGCCAGTGCGAAACCCGTGGCCAGAACGTCTGGTGCCGTGTCTGGCAGGGGCACGATTTCCAGCAGCTTCATGATCTGGGCGGGGCTGAAGAAATGCAGGCCGATGAAACGCTCGGCCCCCGGCAATCCGGCGAAGATCTCGCGCGGGTCAATATAAGAGGTGTTCGTGGCCAAGATCGCATCGCGGCGACAGTGCGCGATCAGGTTTTCAAACACCTGCCGCTTGACGGACAGCTCCTCAAAAACCGCCTCGATAACCAGATCACACTCCGACAATGCCGCATAATCGGTAGCCCCCGTGACACCCTCCATCAGCGCATCGCGCGCCTGCTCAGTGAGCTTGCCCCGCTTGATCGCGCCGGCGAATGTCTTGGCCAGCGTGTCGATCCCGCGTGCCAGCGCGTGATCGTCGCGCTCGATCAACACCACCGGCAGCCCGGCGCTGCGCAGAGCTGCCGCGATCCCTGCCCCCATCGTCCCGCCGCCCACAACGCCAACCTGCGCCAGCTTGCGCGGCGTCACGTCGCGCAGCGCATCTGGGCGGGGTGCGGCGCGCTCAGCAAAGAACACGGCGCGCAGGGCTGCCGCCTCATCCGAGGTGCGCAGCGCGAGAAAGCTCTCACGCTCTGCGGCCATGGCTGCGTCAAAGGGCAGTTCGGTGGCGCGGCGCAGCGCGGCGAGCGCCTCAAGCGGTGCGCGATGGCCCGGTTTTGCCGCCAGTTTGCGCTTGGCCTCCCAAAACGCGTCATCCATTTTCGCGACCGGACGCGCCGAAATCGGCGCTGGCAGGGGTTTGGCCAAAGCTGCCTTGGCAAAGGCAATCGCGCCTGCCTCGAGATCGCCCTCGATCACCGCATCAATCAGCCCTGCTTCGCGCGCCTTGGACGCCGCCATCGGCTTGCCCGACGTCACCAGATCCACGGCCACCTCGACGCCTGCCAGACGGGGTGTGCGCACGGTGCCCGACGCGCCGGGGATGATGCCAAGCGTGACCTCTGGCAGGCCGATTTTCGCCTGCGGCACGGCCACGCGAAACCGGCACCCCATCGCAATCTCGAACCCACCGCCCAAGGCCGAACCGTGGATTGCTGCGATCCATGGCACGCGTGCGGCTTCGAGATGATCCACCAGATCGGGCAGATGCGGCGGCTCTGGGGTCTGCCCGAATTCGCGCACATCCGCGCCCGCAATGAACGTGCGGCCCTGACAGATCAGGATCGCGGCGCGCAAGGTCGGATCGGCATCGATGTCCTCAACGGCCTGCCACAGCGCTTTGCGCACCGCCGCCGAGATCGCATTGACCGGCGGGTTGTCGAGCGTGACGATAGCGATATCGCCCTGAGGATGGATCGAAACGGGAGTGTTCATATTGGCCTCTTCAGATTCCCAGATAGGCTTCGCGGATGCGCGGATCCGCAATCAACTCGGCCGCGGGGCCAGTCATCGTGATCTGGCCGGTTTCCATGACATAGCCACGATCCGCAATCTTGAGCGCGCCATAGGCGTTTTGTTCCACCAGCAAGATCGTGACATCGCGCGCGCGCAGACTTTCCACCACCTCGAAGATTTGCGCAACGATCAGCGGCGCCAACCCCATTGAGGGTTCATCAAGCAACAGGCAATGCGGCCGCCCCATCAAGGCGCGCGCAATCGCCAGCATCTGCTGCTGCCCGCCGGACAATCCGCCCGCCACCAGATTGCGCTTTTCGCGCAGGATCGGGAACATCGCGAAGGCATCTTGCATATCGCGCTCGACCCGCTCGTCGGTGAATAGGAACGCCCCCAGCCGCAGGTTTTCCTCAACCGACAGGTTGGTGAAAATTTGCCGCCCCTCGGGCGATTGCGCCAATCCGCGCCGCAAGCGGCGATAGGCGGGCACCGAGGTCAGCTCATCGCCGCGAAAATGAATGCGACCCGCACTGACTGGCTGTGTTCCCGACAGGCATTGCAATAGCGTTGTCTTGCCCGCGCCATTCGCGCCCACAACAGTCACGATTTCGCCCGAGCGGACCTCAAGGTCCACGCCGTGCAACACCTCGATCCGCCCATAGGCCGAGCGCAACCCCTCAACTGTCAGCATCGACACTCTCCTCATCTCCCGCGCCCAGATAGGCCGCGATCACCGCAGGATTCTTCGACACGCTTTGCGGGCTGCCTTCGGCGATCTTTTCACCGTGATCGAGCACGACGATATGGTTCGAGATCCGCATCACCATCTTCATGTCATGCTCAACCAGCAAGATCGCAATGCCCGACTGCGCCAGTTCCGCGATCAGATGGTCGATCTCTTCGGTCTCGACCGCGTTGCAGCCTGCGGCGGGCTCATCCAGCAGCAAGACACGCGGCTGCATCGCAAGCGCCCGCGCGATCTCAAGCCGTTTGAGCGCGCCGTAAGACAGGTTGCCCGCCAATTCTTCGGCGGCCTTGTCCAGACGCACCCGTTTGAGAAGCTCTTGGGCCTGTGCGCGTGCAATCTGGGAACGCCGACGCGCGGCGGGCAAGGCCAACAGATCTGCGATCAGCGAGCCGCTTTCGCTTTGGTGAAAGCCCACGATCACATTTTCCAGAACCGTCATTTCCTGAAATATCTGCAGGTTCTGAAACGTGCGGGTCAGCCCCATGCGCGCGAGGCGATGCGGCTCGGCTGCGGTCACATCCTGCCCGTCAAGGCGCACATGGCCGCTATCGGGCAGATAGACCCCCGAAATCATGTTGAACAAGGTCGTTTTTCCAGCGCCGTTGGGGCCGATGATTGACACGATCTCGCCCGGCTCGGCGGAAAACCCGACATTATCGACCGCGCGCAATCCGCCAAAACCGATGCCAAGGCCCGATACTTCCAGCAAGCTCATTCGCCCCTCCCCTTCAACTTGGCCGCGATCGAGGGCAACAGCCCACGGGGCAGGAAAATCATCACAAGGATCATCACCAGCCCCAGCACAAGCTGTTCGTATTCGGCAAAGACCGTCAGCACCTGCGGCAGCAGCGTCAGGATTGCACTCCCCGTCACCGCGCCAAGGACCGAGCCAACACCCCCCAGAACAGCCATCGTCACCATCTCGATCGAGTGCATGAAGCCTGCGATATCGGGGGTGACGAACTGGTTTTGCAGCGCCAGAAGCGAGCCTGCGACCGATGCATAGACGGCCGAGATAACAAAAGCTTGCAGCTTGAGGCGTGCTACATCAATGCCCACGGTGCGCGCTGCCACCTCAGAGCCGTGCAGCGCGCGCATGGCGCGCCCGGTGGCGCTTTGGAACAGGTTGAGCGCGATCCAGACGCCGACCAGCATCGCCAGCGCGCTCAGGATATACCAGAACTCTCCGCTCGACAGCTTCCAGCCCCAGCCGCGCAGGATTTTGCGCAACGCAAGCCCTTGTACCGCCATCCCATCGGGACCGCCGGTCAAGGCGCGCTCATTGGTCAGCACCATGCTCACAAGAATGCCAAAGCCAAGCGTTGCGACCGCCAGATAATAGCCGCGCAACCGCAAGATCGGCTTGCCGATCAACACCGCAAGCACCGCAGAGATCACGGCCCCGAGCAGGATCGACAAGGATGGCGGCAGGCCCAGATGCGCGGGCGCAAGCGCACAGGCATATCCGCCAATGCCGGCAAACCCAGCATGGCCAAGGCTGATCTGCCCGGCATAGCCGATCAGGATCACAAGCCCGGTCACTGCCAGTCCGTTGACAAAAATCAGCGCCCCGACCCGGTAATAATAGCCCGAGGGAAAGAACAGCGGCAGCACCGCAACCAGCACCGCAAGCGCCGCCAGTTGCATCCATTTCGAAGACAGTTTCATGGTTCAGACCCTCTCCGTCGTGCTTTTGCCAAACAGGCCCTGAGGCATCACGAACAGCACCGCGAGGATCACGATGAAGGCGACCGCATCCTTGTATTGCGAGCTCAGATAGCCTGCGGTCAGCGCCTCGAGAAGACCCAGTGAGATGCCCCCCACCAAGGCCCCCTTGGGATTGCCCATTCCGCCCAGCATCGCAGCGGCAAAGCCCTTGAGCGCAAGCCCGACACCTACGTCATAGCCGACCAAAGTGATCGGCGTGACCAGCACGCCCGCCAGCGCCCCGATCGCCGCCGAAAGCGCGAAAGACAGCGTCATGACCCAGCCGGTATTGATCCCCACAAGCTGCGCGGCAAGGCGGTTATTTGCGGTGGCCAGCACTGCTTTGCCCGTCAGCGTCTTGGTGAAGAACAGCCATAGACCGATGAAAACAAGCACCGCGCCACCAATCACCCACAGGCTTTGCGGCACGATTGTCGCGCCAAAGATGTGGATCGGTTGATCGCCGGAAAAGGACGGAAAGCGGTGCAGTTGCTTGTCAAAAATCAGCTGCGCCGCGCCACGGATAAAGATCGAGGCGCCGATGGTGATGATGATCAGCGACACCACGGGTGCGCCGCGCGCGGGCTCCAGCGCAAGCTTGTTCAGCGCGACCCCGACCAGCGATGTGATCGCAATCGCGAGAACAGCCGCGAGGGGCAGGGGCAGCCCCGCCTGATAGGTGAAAACCGTGATCATCCCGCCCAGCATGACGAATTCGCCCTGGGCGAAATTCACCACGTCGGAGGCGTTGTAGATGATCGTAAACCCAAGCGCGACCAGCGCATAAACCGCGCCAACCGTCACGCCGGACAGCAAAAATTGCAACAAGGCGTCCATGAACGTCTCCGATGAAGTCTGGTCCTGTCCGGGGCGATCGCGAAACCGCCCCGGACCGATGAACCTGGCCTGTGGATTAGTCGATCAGCGTCCAGCCGCCATCGCGGATTTCAAGCATCTTGAAGGCCGACAGATCGAGACCAAGGTGATCCTCGGGCGAGAAGCTATAGATGCCCGTGGTGCCGACATAGCCTTGCGTGGCCTCCAGCGCGTCGCGAATGGCCGCGGGATCGCTACCGCCCGTCTTCATCGCATTGGTCATCAAATCGACAGCGTCATGAGCATAGCCCCCGAATGTCGAAACCGTCTCGCCGTATTTCGCCTCATAGGCGGTCTTGTAGGCCGTCACGACAGGCTTTTGCGGATCGCTATCGGGCAGGATCGCGGCCACCAGCAGCGCGGTGCCCGGCAGGCGCACACCTTCGGCCGCTGCAGCCCCGGCAAGTTCGATGAACCCATCTGACGCAACCCCATGGCTTTCATAAAGCGGCAGATCGATGCCAAGCTGGGCCTTGTTGCGCGTCACGATAGCCGGGCCTTGACCGAAACCGGGATTAAGAATGGCCTGAACACCGTCCGTATTGCGGATCTTGGTCAGCTGCGGGGTCATATCGGCATCTTGAGGCCCGTAGGTTTCATCCGATAGGATCTCGATTGCGTATTTCGGCGCAACATCCTTGCACTGCGCCTGCATCGAGGCACCAAACCCGTCCGTCCCCGAGATCATGCCAATCTTGGTGATCCCCTTTTGCTGCATATCGCTGAAAATCTTTTCACAGGCCATGCGATCGGTATGGGGCGTCTTGAACACCCATTTATGCACCGGATCGATGATCTGAATGGCACCCGCCAGCGAGATGAACGGAACTTCTGCATCCTCGGCAACCGACAGGATCGACATCGTCGTGCCGGTGGTCGAGCCGCCGATGATTGCGACAACCTCGTCATCCTCGACCAGACGCGTGGCAAAGGTGCGTGCCTTGTTCGGGTCACCGCCATCGTCATACAGCACCAGATCAATCTTCTCGCCGTTGATCCCGCCAGCTTCGTTGATTTGCTCGACCATCATCTCGATGGTCTTGGCCTCTGGATCGCCCAAGAAGGCCGCCGGGCCCGAAGCCGACAGGCTTGCCCCCAGCTTGATATCAGCCATCGCCGCAGTGCTTCCCAACACCACAAGTGCGCTTACAGCCGTTGTCATTAACAGTTTCATAGATAGTCCTCCCATACTCTCCAAAACCAAAGCTTGCCGTTGGCGTCTCTCCTTATGCCGCTTTCGGCCAGCGGATCATCACGCGCCGGAACCGGGACGCGACGAAGGCGGTGTCAGTCAGGCTGGCATTTCCGGCCGGATTGGCTCCGGTGACGTGGAAATCGGAAAATGCAGCGGACTGATTGACATAGATATTGCCGGTCAGATTGACCGACAGATTGACCCCGGCTGCTGCAAAGGCCATCGCGGCCTGCTCGATCAAGTCCGGGTCATTGGCGTAAAGCGCGGCTGTGATCGCGCCTTTGCGCGTCGCGATGCCTGAGGCACGCGCAATCGCATCTTGCGCATCCTCGCAGGGGATTACAAAGCTCACCGGGCCAAAACATTCGTCGTCTTGCAGGCCAGACCCCGCCCCATCCACCACCACCAAAAGCGGCGTAGCCGAGCGCCCTGCCCCAGTCTCGTCGCTCTCGCGCACCACCTGCCCCGCGTGACGCGCAGCCGCGATACGTTCCAGCGTCGCGGGGTTCACGATGGCACCACAAATTGCCGAGGCGCTTTGGGGATCTGCCAACAAGGCGTCGATCGCCGCCACGATACCGGCGACCACCGCGTCAAAGCTTTTGTGGCCCTCGGCTGTCTGAATGCCACCGCGCGGGATGTAGATGTTTTGCGGCGCGGTGCACATCTGCCCCGAATACAGCGACAGCGAGAAAGCCAGATTGGCGCACATCCCGGCGAAATCGTCCGTGCCGGTGATCGAGACCGAATTCACGCCAGTTTCTTCTGTGAAAACAAGCGTCTGAGTGGCATTCGTGCGCAGCCAATCCGCAAAGCTGGATGAGCCCGTGTAGTCGATGATCGCCACAGCCGAGTCGGTCGCAAGCTCCTTGGTGATTTCGGCACCGGGTGCGTCAACGGCCAGCAGCACCGCGTCTTGCGGCAAACCGGCCTCGGCAAACACCTCACGCAGGACCTTGACCGTCAGCGCCAGCGGCAAGATCGCGTGCGGGTGCGGCTTGACGATCACCGTGTTTCCTGTGGCGAGACTGGCAAATACGCCCGAATAGCTGTTCCACGTCGGAAAGGTGTTGCACCCGATCGCCAAAGCCACGCCGCGCGGCACCAGATGCCAGCGCTTTTCGATCACCAGCGGGTCGGATTTGCCCTGCGGCTTCTCCCAAATCGCTGTTTGCGCCGTTGCCGTCATCTCGATCCAGGCGGCTGCGATTGCCTCAAACCCACGATCCTGCGCATGCGGGCCACCGGCCTGAAACGCCATCGGAAAAGCCTGCCCCGTGGCGTGCATCGTCGCCTCGCCGATCAGGAATGACATCTGGTTCAGCCGGATCAGGGCCTCGATCAACGCCCCCACGCGCGCCTGCATTGAGGCTTTGCCCCACTGCGCCCCCGCCGCCTGCGATGCCGCGATCAGCGCGGCCGGAGGCACCGCAGGATAGCTGATTGCCACATCCTGCCCCCAAGGGGACTGCTCTGCCCCAAGGCGTGCGGTCTCGGGATGGCCGGGCAGCATGAACGCGCCGCCAAGCAGCGCCTCATAAGCCGCATGGCCGTCCCGGCGCGCATCGGCCCCGTAAATTTTTGTGCTAGGCGTTTCGGGAAAAGGCGTCCAGAATTCACGCACGCGCCACGCATGAACAGCACGATCCAGCAAGTCGCGATGGCGATCAAAGAAATCCGTCATGTCTCCTCCCAGAGTTCGATTCGTATCATTGACCGACCGGACGGTTTATGCAACTATTTGTTTGAGGGGCTCGAAAAAGAGCCAGGGAGACAGACATGACATCATCACAAACTTTGCTTTCCTTTCAGGAGGCTGGCGTCCTGAAGCTGACGCTCAACCGCCCGGAAAAGTTGAACTCTTTTAACGAAGAGATGCATCTCGCGCTGCGCGGCGAACTGGAACGCGCCTGCGACGATGACGCGATTCGCGCGGTGCTTCTGACCGGGGCCGGACGAGGGTTTTGCGCAGGCCAAGATCTGGGCGACCGCGATCCGCGCAAGGGTGGACCCAAGCCCGATCTGGGCGCGACCATCGAGACGTTTTACAACCCGCTCCTGCGGCTGATCCGCAGCCTTGAAAAGCCAGTCATTTGCGCCGTCAACGGCGTGGCGGCGGGGGCTGGCGCGAATATTGCCTTTGCCTGCGACATCGTTCTTGCCGCGCAATCGGCGAAATTCATTCAGGCGTTTTCCAAGATCGGGTTGATCCCGGATGCCGGTGGAAGCTGGTCTCTGGCGCGCATTCTGGGCGAGCCGCGCGCCAAGGCCCTCACCCTTCTGGCCGAGCCCCTGCCCGCGCAGACGGCAGCTGACTGGGGGTTGATCTGGCGCGCCGTAGAGGATGACGCGCTCCAAGCCGAAGCCTTGGCCATTGCAAGTAAACTCGCAGCCGGTCCGACCACAGGTCTGGGCCTGACCAAGCGTCTTATTCAAGAGGCCGCGACAAGCGATCTCGACACGCATCTCGATCGGGAACGCGACTGCCAGCGCGAAGCCGGGTTCACCGACGATTATGCCGAAGGCGTCACCGCCTTTCTGGAGAAACGTTCCGCCAATTTCACGGGGCATTGATCATGGCCAAAGATATGAAACCGCTGACGGATATGACACCGCAAGAGCTGGCCGAGGCCTGCGCCGCCGCGATGTGGAACGACGATTCCGCCTCGCAACGCCTCGATATGGAGCTGCGCCACATCGCACCGGGCGCCGCCACTTTGGCGATGACGATCACCAACGCCATGACCAACGGGCACGGAACAGCGCATGGCGGCTATATTTTCACGCTGGCCGACAGCGCCTTTGCCTTCGCTTGCAACACCTACAATCAGGTCACTGTCGCACAGCATTGCTCGATCACCTACATCGCGCCGGGGGCGAGCGGTGATCAGTTGATCGCCACCGCGAAGGAGGTGTCGCGGCGCGGGCGCTCGGGCATCTATGACGTGCATATCGCGCGCGCGGACGGAACCTTGATCGCAGAATTCCGCGGCCATTCGCGCAGCTTGGGCACACCGCATCTGTCGGATGAAACGCCGACAAAAGACGTATGATTTTTGGGAGGAAACCAGATGATCAACCTAAAACCCAGCAAAGAAATGCTCGATCCGATCGAGACCGCCTCGCGTGACGAAATCTCCGCGCTGCAGTTTCACCGGATGCGGCGCTCGCTGACCCATGCCTATGAAAACTCGCCCTTCTATCGCAAACGCTTTGACGAGCACGGCGCGCATCCCGAAGACCTCAAAACACTGTCCGATCTGTCGAAATTCCCCTTCACCTACAAGCAGGATCTGCGCGACAACTACCCGTTCGACATGTTCGCCGTTCCGCGCAAAAGTCTGGTGCGCGTGCATGGGTCGTCGGGCACGACCGGCAAACCCACGGTGGTGGGCTATACCAAGGGCGATATCGATGTCTGGGCCGATGTGGTTGCGCGTTCGATCCGCGCTTCGGGCGGGCGGCCCGGCGATATCTGCCACATCGCCTATGGCTACGGGCTGTTCACGGGCGGGCTTGGGGCCCATTACGGCGCGGAACGTCTGGGCTGCACGGTTGTGCCAATCTCGGGCGGGATGACAGAGCGTCAGGTCACGTTGATGCAGGATTTCAAGCCCGACATCATCATGGTGACCCCGTCCTATATGCTGTCGATCCTTGATGAATTCCGCCGTCAGGGGATCGACCCGCGCGAAAGTTCTCTCAAGGTCGGCATTTTTGGCGCCGAGCCTTGGACCAACAAGATGCGCGAAGAGATCGAGCAGGCCTTCGACATGCATGCCGTTGATATTTATGGGCTATCCGAAGTGATGGGGCCGGGTGTTGCGAATGAATGTGTCGAGACCAAAGACGGGCTGCATGTCTGGGAGGATCACTTCTACCCCGAAATCATCGACCCCGTCACCGGCGAGGTTCTGCCCGACGGCGAGATGGGCGAGTTGGTCTTTACCACGCTCACCAAGGAAGGTCTGCCGATGGTGCGCTATCGCACCCGCGATCTGACGCGCCTATTGCCCGGCACTGCGCGCTCAATGCGGCGGATCGAAAAGATCACCGGGCGCAGCGACGACATGATGATCCTGCGCGGCGTCAACGTCTTCCCGACACAGATCGAAGAGCAAATCCTGAAAGTGAAAGGACTTGCGCCGCATTTCCAGATTGAACTGGTGCGCGCGGGTCGGATGGATGCGATGATCGTGCATGTCGAAGCCACGCCCGAACGCGCCTCAGCTGACGCCCGGTCTGCGGCGTCCAAAGAGCTTGCTCATCACATCAAATCGGTGGTTGGCGTTTCGTCCAAAATCGAAGTGCACGATCCCGGACAGATCGCGCGCTCTGAGGGCAAAGCCAAACGTGTGATCGACAATCGCCCCAAAGAATAACCCGACCGACTGGTCAATCACATACTCACTAGTCTATAGGGGGCAAACTTGCCCCCTTCAGCATTCAGGCCCATCAGGAGGCTGACCCCCATGGCCAGAACACGCGCCAGCGATTTTGAAGAAAAGCAACATAACCTATTACTCGATGCCGCCCGAGTTTTTGCCTCTCAGGGGATGGAGAAAGCCTCGATGTCGCAGATCGCGCTTGAGGCGGGCGTGTCGAAATCACTGCTTTATCATTACTACCCCTCGAAAGACGCGCTTATTTTCGCGATCATTCAGGCCCATCTTGAAGACCTCGATTACGCATTGGCCGAGGCAAATGACGCCACGCTGCCCCCCCATAAGCAGCTCAAGGCTTTGGTGATGGTGGTGCTGGACGCCTATCGTGGCGCTGACGATCAACACAAGGTTCAGCTGAATGCGGGACCGGCGCTCTCGGATGCGCAGAAGGCAGAACTGACCAAGCTTGAGCGCAAGATCGTGGGCTATTTCTCAAACGTGCTGCGCGCGATTCATCCCGAACTTGACCGCCCAGAGCGCCCGCTGGTGATGCCCGTGACGATGTCGCTGTTTGGCATGATGAACTGGGTCTATATGTGGTTCAAGGAAGGCGGGCCGATCTCGCGCGAGGATTACGCCGATGTTGCCACCACGCTGATCCTGGAAGGTGTGAAAGCCGTTCGCTAGAGCCGTGTTTTTGGCACTAATCAACACAAGTTAGTATCAGGGCCCGAAGATTTCCCCGGGCCCTTTTTTCATGTCGCGTCTTCGTAGATCAGGCCGCTTGCGGCCATGTCTTGGCCACCAGTGTCAACACATCATACTGGGCAACGACCTCGTCTTTCTGGTTGCTCACCCGACAATCCCAGCGCACCTCGCCGTATTCGCCATTGGCGCGCGGGTTGATCTCTTTGCAGGTCAGACGCACCTGCAGGCTGTCCCCGAAATAAACCGGTGTCAGAAAGCGCAAGTTATCCACGCCGTAATTGGCCAAAACCGGGCCCGGCTCGGGGTCGACAAACAGGCCCGCCGCGAAGGACGCGATCAGATAGCCATGCGCCACGCGATCCTCGAAGAAGGGATTGGCCTTGGCCGCGTCGCTATTCATATGGGCGTAGAACGTGTCCCCCGTGAAATGGGCGAAATGCTCGACATCCTCTTGCGTGACTTCGCGCGACTTGGTGAGGACCTGATCGCCGATGCGCAGCTCAGCAAGCGATTTGCGGAACGGATGGCCATCGGATTGCGCAGGCGCCCCGTCGACCCATTGCCCGGTTACCGCCGACAGCATCTCGGGCGTGCCCTGAATAGCGGTGCGCTGCATGAAATGTTTGACGCCACGAATGCCGCCCATTTCCTCGCCACCACCCGCGCGCCCCGGACCGCCATGCACCAAAGGCGCCAGCGGCGAGCCATGTCCCGTCGAGGTCTTGGCCGAGCCGCGATTCCCGATCAGGACGCGACCGTGATAGGGGGCAAGCCCCGTGACGACATCGCGCGCAATATCGCGATCATTGGTAAACAGCGAAGACACAAGCGAGCCGCGCCCCTTGCGCGCCAGCGCCACCGCCTCATCCGCGTCTTGATAGCCCATCACCGTAGCGACCGGACCGAACGCCTCGATACCATGTGCCGCATCCGCCGACATCGGGTCGCGCGCCCGCATCAGAACCGGTGTCATGAAGGCACCCTGCCCCGCATCACCGCTCACAAGCGTGACGTTTTCGGGATCGCCCGAAACGATCTCACAATCGGCGGCAATTTCGCGGATCTTCTCGCGCACGCCGTCGCGATCCTTGCGCGAAACCAGCGCCCCCATCTGCACGCCTTCGCCGTCGGGCAGACCAATCGCCGTCTTGGCCAAACGCGCGGAAAGCGCCTCGATCACGGCGTCTTCGAAACGGCTTGGAACGATCGCGCGCCGGATTGCAGTGCATTTCTGCCCCGCCTTGACCGTCATTTCACGCGCGACTTCCTTGACGAACAGATCGAATTCCGGCGTGCCCGGCTCGGCATCTGCCCCAAGAACGGAGGCGTTCAGGCTGTCCGCCTCCATCGTGAAGCGTACGGAATTCTGCACGATGGCCGGCGTCGCCTTAAGCATCCGCCCCGTGCCCGCAGAGCCGGTGAATGTCACAACGTCCTGCTCGCTCACATGATCCAGCAGATCCCCGGCCGAGCCCGTCACCAACTGCAACGCGCCCTCTGGCAGTAGCCCCGTTTCCAGCATCCGGCGCACCACCAGCTCGGTGAGATAGGCGGTCTGGGACGCCGGTTTGACGATGCAAGGCATCCCCGCAATCAGCGACGGCGCGATCTTTTCCAGCATCCCCCAGATCGGGAAATTGAACGCGTTGATATGAACCGCGACGCCTTCCATCGGGCTGAGCACGTGCTGGGCAACAAACGACCCGTCGCGCGACAACCTCTCGACGGGGCCTTCGGTGATCAGTTTCGCATTGGGCAGTTCAAGGCGCGCCTTGGACGAAAAGGTCAGCATCGTGCCGATGCCGCCATCAATGTCGATCCAGCCATCCTTGCGGGTCGCACCGGTGGCGAAATTCTCGAGGTAGAACTCCTCTTTCATCTCCATCAGTTTCAAACCAATGGCCTTGAGCATCAAGGCACGCTCATGGATCGTCTGCTTGCGCAGAGCAGGCCCGCCAACGCGACGCCCCCATTCCAGTGCTGCCTTGAAATCAAGCCCCTCGGTCCCGATCAGCGCGTGGATCTGACCGGTCGCGGCATTGTAAACCGGGCGCCCCTCGCCAGTGCCTGCACGCCAAGCTCCTTCAAGATAGCTTTGCAGACGGCGTGGTTTCACAGCCGTATCCTTCATGCCTTGTCCTTCCATGTCATGCGAGTCCAAGTGCCGCCAGCGCCTCGGCACTGCGTGCCTTCCAGCGCCCCAAAAGCACTTCATTCGGTGCGTGGCGCAGCCCCATCGCGGAGAGGCGATCAAACCTCTCCGAGGCGGCAACGCCAAAGGTCTCGGCCACGCGATCCTGCCAATAGGCAAGCGAAGCCGCGATGTCGGCCTTTCCCTCGGCGGTGGCGGCGATCCGTTCGAGCCCCTCGAACCCAAGCTCCATATGGCGCGTCTCAATCGGGGTGATTTCGCGCATCACTTCGGCAAACGGCGTGTAGGAAACACCCACCATCTCTTCGATCTGCACACAGGTCGCAAGGCCCATCAATGCGTTCATCACGCAGGCATCGACCCAGCCCGACAGAGGGTAGTGAAATACCGACAACCGCATGTCGCCACCCCGGCGGGTCGGGGCGCTTCGATCCTCGCGCGCCCCGCGGGCCGCCCAATCGTGGCTTTGATTGTAAAGCGCCTTGTCGGTGCCGAAATCTTCCATCAGATCCAGCACTTTTTCCGCATTAGAGGCTTTTTCCAATGTAATCCGGCTGGCCGCGATCCGTTCCTTGATACCCGGTGCCCAGTTGATCGCATTGGCAAAACCCGCCGATCCCGCCAACTCACTGTCGACAAAGGAGGACATCATGCGCATCAACTCGGCCCGATAGCGTGGCGAGACGTTTTCAGGCGACGTGACCTTGCCGCCCTGCGCGAGGTATTCAGCGACCGACATCGTTTCTGCATCATTCGTCATAGCTAAGCACCACCTTGTCCGAGAGCGGGATACATTGGCACGACAGCACATAACCCGCGCGCACTTCGTAATCCTCAAGCGCGTGGTTGACGTCCATCTCGACTTCGCCCTCAAGCACCTTGGCGCGGCAGGTCGAACAGACCCCGGCCTTGCAGGCATAGGGCGCATCCATTTTCTGCGCGAGCGCTGCATCCAGAATGGCCGTGCCATCCTTGGCCATTGCAAAGCTGCGGGTCGCGCCATCCAGCGTGATCGACACTTCACAGCTATTGGCCGTGCTTGCGCTGTCTTGCGAAACGGCACGCGCCTGCGCACGACCCGGCTGCGAGGACGCGAACAGTTCAAACTTGATCTGGCTGTCATCCAGACCGTGCTTGCGCAGGCTTTCGGCAATCGTCAGCATCATCGGCTCGGGGCCACAGATAAACGCGGTATCGACGGTCTCGGCATCGATCCACATCCGGAACAGGGCCTCCATTTTTGCAGCGTCGATGCGCCCGGTGAACAGCTCGATATCCTGACTTTCGCTTTCGAGGATATGGATCAACGAGAAGCGGCCCAGATAAGTGTTCTTCAGATCTTCCAGCTCTTCGCGGAACATGATCGAGCTGACCTGACGGTTGGCATAGACCAGCGTGAAGGTCGATTGCGGTTCCCGCGCAAGCACGGTTTTCACGATCGAAAGCAAAGGCGTGATCCCCGAACCGCCCGCAAAGCCAAGGTAGGTTTTGGTCTGCGCCGGGTCCAGTTGCGTGTAGAACTTGCCCATCGGAGGCATCGCCTCAATCACGTCGCCCGACTTGAGGGTTTCATTCGCCCAAGTCGAGAACGCCCCCCCGTCCACGCGCTTGATGCCGACTTTCAGACAGCCCTCATCAAGGCCAGCACAGATCGAATAGGACCGGCGCAGTTCTTGACCGTCGAAATCATGGCGAAAGGTCAGATATTGACCCTGGGTGAAATCAAATTGCGCTGCCGCATCCGTTTGCGGCTTCAGCGTGACAACGACCGCATCGCGCGTTTCCTTGCGGATTTCGGTCACTTCCAGCGGGTAGAAACGGGACATGAGCCTCTCCTCCTTTGGCTCAGATGCACTTGAAATAGTCGAACGGCTCGAGGCAATCCTTGCATCTGTAGGACGCCTTGCAGGGGGTAGAGCCGAATTGACTCACTTTTTCCGTATTGGTCGATCCGCAGCGTGGGCAGGCAACGCTGAGATTGCCCTCACCGCTCAACTTTGAAATCCGCCCGGCCAACACGCCATCGGCAGCCGTGCCATCGATGGGCGGAGCGATACCGAATGCGCGCAGCTTTTCGCGCCCGGACTCGGTTAGCCAATCTGTCGTCCATGCCGGGCTAAGCTGGCGCTGAATCTCGATCTTGTCGATCCCATGCGCACGCAAGGCGGCCTCGACATCAAACGAGATCACGCTGGTTGCCGGGCACCCCGAATAAGTCGGCGTGATTTTCACGGCCAGCGTATCGCCCTGCCATTCCACATCCCGCACGATCCCAAGATCGACAACCGAGATCACGGGAATTTCGGGGTCGGGAACGCCATCAAGCCATTCCCAGATCTGCTCTACACTGGGGCGCGACATCGCTTACCACTCACAGCCGGGATAGGCGCGCTGCAACCACTGCAACTGCGTCAATAGATGACCCAAATGTTCAGTATGCATATAGCCGTTGCGCCCGCCCTTATGGGCGAAACTGTCTTCGGGAATGCGCAGTGTCGCCTCGCTTAGAACGCGGCCAATCAACGCGTCATATTCCGCGCGCAAGCCCGCCGGGTCGGGGCCAATACCGGCCTCGGCCATGGCCTGATCGACGCCATCGCTGGCAAACATCTCGCCAACATAGGGCCACAGATAATCCAGCGCCTCTTGCATGCGCGCATGACTTTCCTCAGAGCCATCGCCCAGACCAACAACAGTTTGCGCCGATCTTTCAAGATGATAGGCGACTTCCTTGGTGGCCTTGGCCGCGATTTCCGCAACGCGCGGGTCTGCGCTTTTGGTCAAAAGCGGCAAATAGATCGCGCTGAAAGCGTCAAACAGGAACTGACGCAAAATCGTGCGGCCGAAATCGCCATTGGGCAGTTCTACCAGCAGCAGATTGCGGAAATCCCACGCATCGCGCAGAAACGCCATGTCGTCTGCCGTACGGCCTTCGCCCTCGATCTCGGCGGCGAGACCAAGCCACATCTGCGTCTGCCCGATCAGATCAAGCGCCGTATTGGCTAGCGCGATATCCTCTTCGAGAACAGGCGCGTGACCGCACCATTCAGACACCCGATGGCCAAGGACCAACGTGTTGTCGCCCTGACGCAGTACGAATTCCAGCAGGGCCTTTTGATCGACCTGTGCCATCACATATGCCCCACGTCTTTGGGGATGTCGTAAAAGGTCGGGTGACGATAAACCTTGCTTTCCGAAGGCTCAAAAAGCGGGCCCTTATCGCCCGGTGCCGAGGCCGAGATATGGCGGGCCTCGACAACCCAGATCGACAGCCCCTCATTGCGCCGCGTGTAAACATCGCGCGCGTTGAGGATTGCAGTTTCCGCATCGGGTGCGTGCAGCGACCCGACATGACGGTGGTTCAAACCGTGCTGACCACGGATGAACACTTCCCAAAGCGGCCATTCCTTTTTCATGTTTTCCTCCTCCGAAACGCAATTATTCCGCTGCGACTTTGGCTGCTGCCCGCTTCTCGGCATGCGCCAGAAGCCCTTCACGCACCCATGCGCCATCGTCCCACGCCTTACGGCGCGCATTCAGACGATCGGTGTTGCAGGGGCCGTTGCCTTTGAGAACCTCGAAGAACTCGTCCCAGTCGGGCTGCGAAAAGTCGTAATTGCCCGTCTCTTCGTTGAATTTCAGGTTCTCATCGGGAATCGTAAGCCCAAGATATTCCGCCTGCGGCACCGTCTCATTGACGAATTTCTGGCGCAGCTCGTCATTGGTGTTGATCTTGATCTTCCAGGCCATCGACTGCGCGGAATGCACGCTGTCCTTATCCGAGGGGCCGAACATCATCAAAGACGGATACCACATGCGGTTAAGCGCATCTTGCGCCATCTTGCGCTGCGCCGCAGAGCCTTGCGCCATCTTCATCATGATCGCGTAGCCCTGCCGCTGATGGAAACTCTCTTCCTTGCAAATCCGCACCATCGCGCGCGAATAGGGCCCGTAAGAGGTGCGCTGCAACGGCACCTGGTTCATGATCGCCGCGCCATCGACCAGCCAGCCCACAGCGCCCATATCCGCCCAAGTCAGGGTCGGATAGTTGAAGATCGAGGAATATTTCATCCGTCCCGACAGCAGCTTTTCGGTCAGATCGTCGCGCGTGACCCCCAGCGTTTCAGCGGCGCAATACAGATACAGACCGTGCCCGGCCTCATCTTGAACCTTCGCGAGCAAGATCGCCTTGCGCTCCAGCGTCGGAGCGCGGGTGATCCAGTTGCCCTCGGGAAGCTGGCCCACGATTTCGGAATGCGCGTGCTGACCGATCTGGCGGATCAGCGTCTTGCGATAATCATCGGGCATCCAGTCGCGCGGCTCGACCTTGATATTGGCATCGACCTTGTCTTGGAAATGGCGTTCGTCATCGCTCATTTCTTCGCGCGATTTGACGGCGTCACCAGTGGATTTGACCATTTGAGCATACATGTTCCGATCTCCCTTCAGACCCGTTCGAGGATCATGGCGATCCCCTGCCCGACCCCAACGCACATCGTGCACAGCGCATAGCGCCCACCCGTGCGGTGAAGTTGATTGCTTGCGTGCAGCACCAGCCGCGCGCCCGACATTCCCAAAGGATGCCCCATCGCGATGGCCCCGCCATTCGCGTTCACAAAGGGGGCGTCATCGGGCAGACCCAATTCGCGCAGCACCGCCAAAGATTGCGCCGCGAACGCCTCGTTCAGCTCGATCACATCCATCTGCTCAAGGCTCAGCCCTGCGCGCGCCAGCGCCCGACGTGCCGCAGGCACCGGACCGACGCCCATGATCCGGGGCGGCACACCGGCCGCAGCCATCGCCACGACCCGCGCTCTCGGCGTCAGCCCATGGCGTTTCGCCGCTGCCTCCGAGGCGACAATCGCGCCCGCCGCGCCATCATTGACACCCGAGGCATTGCCCGCCGTCACCGTCAGATCCGCGCCGTTCACGCCACGCAGCTTGGCCAACAGCTCTGCCGTTGTACCGGGGCGCGGATGCTCATCGGTATTGACGATTTTCGGCTCGCCTTTGCGTTGGGGAATGGTCACCGGCACGATTTCTTCTGCGAAAATCCCGGCCGTCTGCGCAACCTCCCAGCGGCGCTGGCTTTCGGCGGCGAAACGGTCCTGATCCTCACGGCTGATATTGTAATCGGCGGCGACGTTATCTGCGGTTTGCGGCATCGTGTGGGTGCCATATGCGGCGTCCATCTTCGGGTTCGCAAAGCGCCACCCGATCGTCGTGTCATACATTTCGCCATTGCGTGAGAACGCCGTCTCGGCCTTGGCCACGACGAAGGGCGCGCGGCTCATGCTCTCGACACCGCCTGCCAGCATCAGATCCCCGTCACCCGCCCGCACAGTGCGCGCGGCAAGACCAATCGCATCCATACCCGAGCCGCACAGCCGGTTCACCGTCGTTCCGGGAACTTCGACCGGCAGCCCTGCCAGCAACGTGGCCATGCGCGCGACATTGCGGTTGTCTTCGCCGGCCTGATTGGCGCAGCCCATGATCACGTCATCAACCTGCGTCCAGTCGACGCCGGGGTTTCGCTCTTGCAAGGCCCGCAGCGGAATCGCGGCCAGATCATCGGCACGCACGCTCGACAAAGCGCCACCATAGCGCCCGATTGGCGTGCGAATGGCGTCACAAATAAAGGCCTCGCTCATAGAATCCTCCCCTATTCCTTAGCGTGAACAGAATAAACCGACCGTTCGGTCACCAATATAGGAAGAATCATATCACATGAAAAGAGAAACCTTCGAAAATCCGTAATACGTTTCTGTGGGGCGAAATATGTCTCGGAAAGTCAGCAGCTTAAGCCAGACACTCTCGGCGCAGACGATCTTCCCGAAGCTCTGTGGCTGCCGTCGCCGTCGCCAACCGCCCGCGCGAATCGTGGAACGTCAAACCGATATGCTGGTCGGCCGCGTGGGTCAGTGCCAGATATCCGCGCACGAAAAGCGCGCGCGCCCGCCCCCCCGGCCAACCTTCGGGCAAAGCCGCCTCAGGCAGGCGCGGATCGACAAGAGCCGCATGACGATAGGCATGAACGAGTTGCAGCCGAAGCGCGAGCGCCTCTGGCCCCGGCGGCGCGCCAGCCTCCCACACATGCGCCAAGATCGGCTCAAACACCGAGAGAAACGCGTCATATTTCGCGCCCACCTCGGCCAAAGGCCAAGCTTGGGCCGCAAAGTCCCGCAGCGCCCCTATCCCTGCAACCGTATCGCAAGATAACACCGCAGCATTAGGGCGCAGGACATCATTGCGACGCGGCGCGATGAAGGCCTTGGGCCCAATTGGCAGCCAATCCGTCGAGACAGTCTCAGCCTCGCTTAGGGTCACAAGCCACCCTGTCGGCTGCGGCGGCGGCGCATAGAGAACCCGCGCAGCCGCCTCGAATTCCTCCTCGGCCATGTCAGTAAGGCGGTAATAGCTTTTTCGCCCGATGCGCTCGCCCTCAAGACGCCCAGAGCTGACAAGCCGGGAAACGGCCGTGCGCACCAGCCCCTCGCTCAGACCATGCGCCGCGCAGCATTCGATCAACGTCCCGATCCAAAGCACACCGCCTCGCGGCGCGACGATATCGCCATAGAGCGTCACAATAAACGACGGCGCGCGCGGCGACGTCAGCGCATCGGCCTCGAGTTGATGCATGATGATCGCCGCCCCCAGACATTACACCAAGACACATATTAGGACAAAACTGTAACGAAAAGCAATGAAACTTGGAACCCGCCCCTTTCCGCAATCGCAGCAAGTTCGCGCCTTGAGCTTGGTTTCGAGACCGCCGCGTCTGGTCGAGATACCGCCCTCGCAGACTCGCTACACTCCTTGGCATTCGTTCCGGAGCCTGCGCCGCACCCTTTGGCCGCAAAGGTTGCCGCTATTTCGGGCCCGGCGAATAGGTGCGCTGCACCTGCGCGGCCACACGCTCTGCCGCGGCCAAGGCGCCCTCCATATAACCGCCAATCTCAGGCGCGGTTTCGCTAGAGGCAAACTGCAGCCGTCCGTCCCACACCCCTGCCAACACGGCGGGCAACCCATAGTCGGGATGCGCGCGCAGCGGATCGAGGTCACGCGGGCGCGCCGTCAGTGGCTCGCGCGCCCAATCCTGAAGGTAATGCGCCTGCGGGCTCAGCGCGCGCGGGCCGAAGAACCGAGCGAATTGATGCAGCGCGGCTTGCGCCAGCGTGGTATCCTGGGCCTGCCGCGCGCGTGCATCCAGCCCGAAAAATCCAAACAGTGCAGCGGGTTGCCCTGAATCCCCTGACGCATCGTGGATTTCCATCAGCGGTCCGCGCCGGCTCATCGCATCGCCCGACAGCCCGTCGGCACGCCAAAACGCGTTGTCGTAAACTGCGACGAATTTCGCATGCCCCGCCATCCAGGTCGGGATCGCGTCAAGCGCGCTCAGTTGCGCAGGCGTCAGCGCGGGCGCGAAAGGCAGCGCCTGCGCGATGCGCGGCGGCACCGCCAGCACGACCTGACCGGCGCTGCACGATTGCCCGTCCGCCAGCGTGATCTTCCCCCCCGCACCCGAACGCGCAATCCGCGTAACCTCTGCGCCCGTATGCACCCGATCTTGCGGCAAACACGCCACGAGCGCGTCAATCAACGCCACCAGACTGCCCTGAAGCCGCCATGAGCCCGACATCGAGGCATACCCCATCCCGCGTTGAACTGGGCCGCTGGCATCCTCAAAACACAGCGCGCCTTGGTCATATTGTGCGAATTTCGCCAGTCCAAGAGCGTCGATCAGCGCCGCGATCCGGGGTTGACCGGGCCAAAACCACGAGGGGCCAATATCCACCCGACCCTGCGCGCTCTCAAACGCCTTGATGCGTCCGCCAAAGCGCGCGCGCGCCTCAAACAACTCAAACGCGACACCCGCGCCCTGCAACTGATGCGCCAGCGCAAGGCCCGTCAGCCCGCCCCCGACAATCGCAACCTGCGTCTGCATCATCGGTTGACCGACAGGGGGCTTTGCTGCGTCCCTGCACGCTTACGCATCAGGAGCAGCCACAAAACGCAGATGCCCGGTCTTCATCCAAAGATCGCAGCCCGCATCGCCCGCAATGGCAATAAGCGGCGCGCCATCGGGCAGACGCAGCCACGCGCCCTGCCCCAGCGTATCGCCCTGCTCGCCGATCTCGCCGCGCAGCACGAACAGCTCAATTCCGCCCGGCTCATCAACGCGCAACGTGGCCCCCGGCGCGAGGGTGAAATGGCTCACGACCTCGCGGTCATCGCGGTGCAATTCGGCCCGCTCAACTCCCGGCCCGGCCGGGCTGCGCCCCTCAGAGATATGCTTGCGAAACTGATCGCGATCTGCGGCGTCGAACTGCCAGAGCTTGACGAAAATCGTGCAGCCCTCTTGCGCGCCCGGCGTGTGGCGCGTGCCGGGCGGATTGCGCACATAGGTGCCCGCTGGATAATCGCCATGTTCGTCTTGAAACACCCCCTCGAGCACAAGAAACTCCTCGCCCCCGCCATGGGTGTGGGGAGTGAATTTATGCCCCGGCTCAAACCTCACGACACTGGTTGCGCGCGCCACCTCGTCGCCAATCCGATCCAACATGCGCCGCGCGACCCCCGCCGAGGGTGAGCCGACCCACGCCAACGCCTCGGATTGCACCAATACCCGTTTTGAAAAATCCGAATTGAGTTCCATAACATCCCCAGAGTTTCACGCCCCACCCCAAGCAAGCGGCTTGGCAGGACGCAGTTTCTCGCTTGCGCCTCACCTATCGCGCGCAGACGAGATTTCAACAGTCGCGACGGGGTGATGGGGGGCCGCGTTCGGTGATGAAATGCACCTGAGACGCGCTAGATGTCGTCTCAAAGGCAACAAGGTATTGCATCCCCCCGCTGAAAACGGGCAAACGAGGCGAAACTTAAGGACCCCGGGAGCCATGCCCGAAAACGCCAACATCCCAAAGCAAGCCGGATCAGACATCCGACGCGCCGCCCGCCTGTCCGTTGCCCCGATGATGGACTGGACGGATCGTCATTGCCGGATGTTTCACCGTCAGATCTCGCGCCATGCACTGCTTTATACCGAGATGGTCACGGCGCCTGCCGTCATTCATGGTGATCGTGACAAGCTGCTGGGCTTCGATGTGCGCGAACATCCTGTGGCGTTGCAACTGGGCGGCTCGGACCCCGCGCAACTGGCGCAGGCAGCGCGGATTGGGGCGGATTGGGGCTATGGCGAGATCAACCTCAATTGCGGCTGCCCCTCGGATCGCGTGCAATCGGGGGCGTTTGGCGCGGTGTTGATGAAATCGCCCGATCTTGTGGCTGAATGCGTGGCCGCAATGATCGCCGCACAACCTGTTGAAGTAACGGTGAAATGCCGCATCGGCGTGGATGATCAAGTCCCTGAGGCTGTGCTGCCAGATTTCTTGTCCAAGATCGCCGCCGCCGGAGTCTCGCGCGTCACAATCCACGCCCGCAAAGCGTGGTTGCAGGGGCTCTCGCCCAAGGACAATCGCGAAATACCACCGCTCGATTATCCGCTGGTGCATGCCATGAAGGCTGAATTCCCCCAGTTGCACATCTCGATCAATGGCGGGATTGCCACGCTCGCGGAGGCGCAGGCCGAGCTTGCGCAGGGGCTGGACGGGGTGATGGTGGGGCGCGCGGCGTATCACCAGCCGATGGAGGTTCTGGGCGCGGCGGATGCCGAGATTTGGGGCGATGGTCGCCCGGTTGACCCGTTTGAGGTGGCCGAGGCGATGAAACCCTATATCGCGCGCCATATCGCCTCGGGTGGGCGGCTGCATCAGATCACACGCCACATGCTGGGCCTGTTTCACGCCCGCCCCGGCGCGCGCCGCTTTCGCCAGATCCTCTCGGAAGGGGCCACGCGCGAGGGCGCGGGGCTTGAACTTTTCGAGATCGCATTGTCAGCCCCGCGTGAGCAGGCTAACGAGGCGTAACCCTTAGGAGATTGCCCCATGCCCGATCTGTCCACGCTGTTGCCGCTTGTCGCAATCTTGATGGCGGTGGGGGCGTTCGCGGGCGTTCTGGCGGGGCTGCTGGGCGTGGGCGGGGGCATCGTTCTCGTGCCCGCGTTTTTCTACCTGTTCAGCGGGCTGGGCTATGGCTCGGATGATCTGATGCAGGTCTGCGTGGCGACCTCATTAGCGACGATCATCGTGACCTCGATCCGTTCGGTGATGGCGCATAACAAACGCGGCGCGGTCGATTGGCAAATCTTGCGCCAATGGGTGGTGCCGATTGCGATTGGTGCGGTGATCGGGGTGTTGGTCGTGCATCAGCTCAGCACGAGCACGATGCAGATCATCTTTGCGATTATGGTCTTTATCATCGCAAGCTACATGATGTTTGGCAAATCGAGCTGGCAGATCGCTGACGGGCTGCCGGGAGGGCTGTTTCGGGCGTGGTTCGGGCCGCTGATGGGGTTTTTATCGGTGCTGCTGGGGATTGGCGGCGGGTCTATCGGCACGCCCATGCAAACCCTGCATGGCATTCCAATTCACCGCGCTGTGGCGACCTCGGCGGGCTTTGGGGTGACCATCGCCCTGCCCTCTGCGATTGGCTTTTTGCTCACACCCGTGGCCGATGCGCCGCCCTATTCAATCGGCGCGATCAACATCCCCGCCTTCCTGATCGTGATTGCAATGACCATGATCACCGCGCCGCTGGGCGCAACGCTTGCCCATAAGCTGGACCCGAAAAAGCTCAAACGCGTTTTTGCCGTCTTCCTGATGCTCGTCGCGCTGAACATGCTGCGCAAAGCGTTCCTCTAAGTGGCGCGTTATTCCCCCTTTTCGGCACGATGATAGCGCATAGCGAGTACGCCCCTCTTGCCTTCCGCACCGTCGCGCCCTAATGGCAAGATTATGACACAGCACCAGCGCCTTCTCATCATTGACTTTGGGTCCCAGGTTACGCAGCTGATCGCGCGACGCCTGCGTGAACTCAACGTCTATTGCGAAATCCATCCCTATCAGAACGTCACCGACGCCTTCCTGAAAGACTTCGCCCCGATGGCGATCATCTTCTCGGGCGGTCCCGATAGCGTAACGCGTGAGGGCTCTCCGCGCCCACCGAAAAGCGCGTATGAAATGGGCGTGCCGATCCTTGGCATCTGCTATGGCCAGCAGGTCATGATGCAGGATCTGGGTGGCTTGGTTGAGGCCGGTCAAAGCCACACGGCCGAATTTGGCCGCGCTTACGTCACGCCCACGCAAACCCGTATCGACCTGCTCAAAGGCTGGTTCATGGATGGCTCTGGGCGCGAACAAGTCTGGATGAGCCATGGTGATCATGTCAGCCGCCTTGCGCCGGGCTTTGAGGTTTATGGCACTTCGCCGGGTGCACCCTACGCGATCACCGCCGATCTGAGCCGCCGCTTTTATGCCGCGCAGTTCCACCCCGAGGTGCATCACACCCCCAACGGCGCGACCTTGTACGAGAATTTCGTGCGCGATGCGGGCTTTACGGGCGACTGGACGATGGCGGGATACCGTCAGCAAGCAATTGATGCGATCCGTGAACAGGTGGGCGATGCGCATGTAATTTGCGGCCTGTCGGGCGGCGTGGACAGCTCGGTCACCGCGATCCTGCTGCATGAAGCGATTGGCGATCAACTGACCTGCGTCTTTGTCGATCACGGCTTGCTGCGCCAGAACGAGGCCACGGAAGTGGTCAAGATGTTTCGCGACAACTACAACATCAAGCTGATCGCCGCCGATGAAAGCGATCTGTTCCTGGGCGAGCTTGAGGGCGTTTCCGACCCCGAGCTGAAGCGCAAGACCATCGGACGGCTGTTCATCGACGTGTTCCAGAAATACGCCAATGACATCAAGGATGCCGAGTATCTGGCGCAGGGCACGCTTTACCCGGATGTCATTGAATCGGTGTCGTTTTCCGGCGGCCCCTCGGTCACAATCAAGAGCCACCATAATGTCGGTGGCCTGCCCGAGAAGATGGGTCTGAAACTGGTCGAGCCGCTGCGCGAGCTGTTCAAGGACGAGGTGCGCGCGCTGGGTCACGAGCTCGGCCTGCCCGCCTCGTTCATCGGGCGTCACCCCTTCCCCGGTCCCGGTCTGGCGATCCGCTGCCCCGGTGAAATCACCCGCGAAAAGCTGGACATTCTGCGCAAGGCCGATGCTGTTTATATCGACCAGATCCGCAAGCACGGTCTGTATGACGAGATCTGGCAGGCCTTCGTGGCGATCCTGCCGGTGCGCACCGTGGGCGTGATGGGCGACGGGCGGACCTATGATTTTGCCTGTGCGCTGCGTGCAGTGACCTCGGTCGATGGCATGACCGCCGATTACTACCCGTTCAGCCATGAATTCTTGGGCGAAACGGCGACGCGGATCATCAACGAGGTCAAGGGCATCAATCGCGTGACCTATGACATCACCTCCAAACCCCCCGGCACGATTGAGTGGGAGTGAGCGGCGGCGGCCCCAACGGGGCCGCAAATTCTTTCCAGTGAAAGGAATTTAGCCGCGAACGCACGAGGTCCCTGTCCAAGGGCTGCCGAGGTACCCCCCCTATTCGCATCCCTCGCGCGTCAACCTGCCCCAGCCGCATCCGCGATCTCTGTTGAGCCCCGCGTCACCACGAGACATTCAGTTGATCGACGCAGGCAATTTCCATAAAACAGCCTCTTCTCGCCACGATCCTTTCACTTGCCGCCCTCACCGCTTGCCGCTTTTCCGGGTGCCGCTGAGGGTCAGAAAAAGCTGATCGCCGATGAAACCACGGTGATGCACTTGTGATCAGGCTCGACAAATGCGCACACGATCGCCTAGCCTTGATGCCCGGACGGCGCCGCTCCGGGCCTTTTCACCCCTCGGGAGACTTGCCATGCCGCTGACCCTCACTGGCCGCCTGATCTGCACCGATCGCGCGCAGCTTGACATCTTGCGCACGCACCTGCCCGAGCATATCCGCCTCACCCATCTTGAACCGGGCTGTGAGCATTTCGAAGTCACCCAATCAAGCGATCCGCTGGTGTGGGAACTGCACGAACGCTTTGCCAGCCGGGCCGATTTCGAGGCCCATCAGGCGCGCACCAAAGCCTCGCATTGGGGCCAGGTCAGCACGGGCATCGCGCGCGATTATCAGATTACCGAGAGCGCGTAATCGCCCCTTTCGCACGCGCGCGCCCTGCCCTAGTCTCGCCCAAACACAGAGCGATGACAGAGGCCCCGATGACCCCGCTTTACGACACAAGCCTGCCCTTTTGGCGCGGCAATCTGCACACCCATTCCAACCTGTCAGATGGCGCGCTTGAGCCCGCCGAAGTCTGCCGACGCTACCGTGCCGAAGGCTATGATTTTATCGCGTTGACCGATCATTTCATTGGCTTTTTTGGCTATCCGATTGCCGACACCGTGCCGTTTCGCGATGCCGATTTCACCACGATCTTAGGCGCGGAACTGCATTCGGGCGCGATGGAAAATGGCGAGTTGTGGCATATCCTTGCGGTCGGACTGCCGCCCGATTTCGCGCCCGGAAAGGTGTTCAGCTTTGATGCGCATCCCGATCAGGAAACCGGCCCCGAGATTGCCGCGCGCGCCGTCGCTGCCGGGGCGTTCGTGGCGGTGGCACATCCGCATTGGTCGGGCTTGACGCTGGCGGATGCGCGCGCGCTTGAGACCGCGCATGCGGTTGAAACCTATAACCACGGCTGTGCAATGGGCTGCGATCGCGCGGACGGGTTTCATACGCTCGATCTGTTGCTCGGCGAAGGGCGGCGGCTTAACCTGATCGCCACCGACGACGCCCATTTCACCGAGCCCGATCATTTCGGCGGTTGGGTGCGGGTGGGTGCGCGCGAAAACACCCCCGAGGCGCTGCTGGCGGCGCTGAAATCGGGGCATTATTATTCCAGCCAAGGGCCGGAGCTGCGCCAGATTACGTGGAATGAGACCTCGGTCACGGTCGAATGCTCGGCGGTAGCCTCGGTGATCGTGCAGGGGCAAGGCACGGCGGCGGTGGCCCAGCATGGCCAGTCGCTGACCCGCGTCGAGATCCCGCTGTCGCGGCTGTCCAAATCGCCTTGGTTCCGGGTCAGCGTGATTGACGCGGCGGGCAAACGTGCGTGGTCTAACCCGGTCTGGCGCAGCGCGTAACCTCGCGCCCCGTGGCAAGAAAACGCGGCCCCAAGTCCCCTTGAGGCCGCGTAAACGTCAGTGATGATCGTATGTGCCCAAGGCCGATAGCCGGTCGCGAAACACCCAGATCTGATACCAATTATAGATCAGGATGACCGGGATGAACCCACCCATCGCCACCGTAAACCCGACCAAAGACAGCGACGGATCGGCAGCATCATAAACCGTCCATGTCCCCGGCACGAGCCAAGGGTAAACCGTCAGCGCCATCGCCCCCAGCGACGAGGCCGTCATCACCGCATACCACACCATCGCGGCAAGATCGCGCTCGCGGCGCGTCGCGTCCCAGATGTTCCACAGCGCATACAAGACCCAGACCGCAATCACCCCCCAGCCCCAGATCCACGGGCCCGTCCATTTCTGCGCCGCCCAAGGAAAGCGCAGCCAGATCCAGCCCAGCGTGATCACCGAGGCAATCACCAGCACGATAAAGCTGCCATTCACCCAGTCTTTCATATCTGCGCGCACCGGGCTGTCATGGACAAAGCGCGCGCGCAGATACAGCGCCCCAGCAAAGACCGAGGTGATTACCCCGACAATCCCGGTCCAGATGGAAAACGGGCTGATGAAGTCAAACAGACCGCCTGTGAAGGTCAGCACCGTGCCGCCCCCCGCATAGGTCACCGTGCGCGGCGTCAGTTGCACCCCGTCCAGCACTGCGCCACCCGCCGCCCCGATCAGAAAGGCCACAACCAGCGAGCCCACGGCAAAGCCCAAGCCCCAAAACCGCTGCGAGCGCGCTGCGTGATGGTGAAATTCCAACGAGACCGCGCGCAGCATGATCCCCAAAAGCAGCACCATCAGCGGCAACATCAGATAGTGAAACACCGAGCCATAGATGAAGGGAAACCCGCCAAACAAGATCCCCCCGGCCACCACGAGCCAAGTCTCATTGGCATCCCACGTCCCCGCCATCGAGGCCATGATCGCCCCGCGCGTCTGATCATTGCCATAAAACAACGAGATGATCCCCGCGCCCAGGTCTGCCCCGTCGAGGATCAGATAAATCGTGACACTCAGCGCCAGCGCCACAGCCCAAGCGAGCGCGAGAATATTATGCTCGTACAAGGCGTTGCGCAGCAATTCGTGCTTTTGTCCGGCGCTGAGGGCGGGGTCATCGGCCTGCACCTTGTCGCGCAACTGGTGAAACGACAGCGGCACCGAGCCGGTTTGCGATTGCGCACTCCAGAAGCCACCCGAACCGGGCAGCTCATTGGCTTGCGTGCCCTTGACGCTGGGCGCGCCCTCATGTCCGACGGGGACATTTTCCTGCGCCAAGGCAGGCAGGCCAGCAAGGCTGATCAGCACCGAGAGCGCGACAAGAAGCGTCTTTAACATCTGGAAAATTTTCATTTTATCGCTCCTCACTGGCCTTGCGCCGCGGTTTCGATGGGGGGCAGAGTGCCCAGCGGTTGGTGGTCCTCTTCGTTTTCACGCGGGATTTTGGCGCTCATATCGGGGCCTTTTGCGATCACCTTGAACAGGAAATACGCCGTCGAGATCAGCACCCCAAAGCCAAAGATCGAGAAACAAACGAACCACGCGATCTCTCCGGCAGAGCTGATTTGCGAGCGCCCCTCGCTCACCGTCATCATGCCGTAAACGATCCAGGGCTGGCGCGCGACTTCGCGCGTCCACCACCCCGTCCAGATCGCGAGATAGGGCAAGAAGGCTGAGACAACCACGGCGCGCAGGAACCAGCGGTTCTCAAAATCGGTGATTTTGCGATTGGCCAGCCGCCCGCGCCCCCACAGCCACACCCCCCAAAGGGCCACGCCAAACAGCGCGACACCAATCGCAACCATCACGCGGAACGAATAGAACGGCACTAGGATGGGGGGGCGATTTTCGGCTTTGAATTGATCGAGACCGGGCACACGACTGACCCATTTATGATCTTCGAGCAGGCTGAGAACATGCGGAATCGGCAGCGCCCATTTGGTGCCCGAATTGTCGGCATTGGGCCACATCACCACGTTCCAGGACGTATTGGGCGTGCCATCGGCATTGTCGGTTTTGAAATGGCCCTCCATCGCGGCCAGCGCGGCGGGTTGTTCCTCGGCCACGGTGCGCCCAAGGCTGTCCCCGATCCAGATTTGCCCTGCCGCTGCAATCAGCAAAACCGGCAAACCCGCGCGCAATGCCGGGGCAAAGACCGACACATGGCGCTGCTTGAGCAACTGCCACGCCGAAACGGCGGCCACGAAAAACAGGCTCAATTCGAGACAGGCAATGATCATATGAGGAATCGCCGTCATCGAGTCAGGGTTAAAGATGATCTGCACCCAATCGCTCACCAAAAACTGGCCGCCGACCATTTTCACGCCCGCCGGGCTTTGCATCCAGCTATTGGCCGCGATGATCCAGAACGCCGACAGGAACGAGGCCACCGCCACGTTGAACGTCGCAAACAGGTGCATCCCGCGCCCGATCTTGTGCCAGCCAAAAATCATCAGCCCGACAAAACCAGCCTCATACATGAACGCCGTGATCGTCTCGAACCCAAGAAGATGGCCGAAGACCGGCCCGGCTGCGGTCGAGAAAGGTCCAAACAAAATGCCAAAGGCCAATTCCATCGTGACCCCAGTCGCCACGCCTGCGCCAAAATTGATGATGAAAAGTTTTTCGAAGAACCGCGTCAGACGATACCATTTCTCTTGATCGGTGCGCAGCCAGCGCCATTCCGCAAAGAAAATCAGCAGCGACAAGCCAATCGTCAAAGGCGGGTAAATGATGTGGAGACTGGTAATCAGCGCGAAATCAAGGCGCGCCATAAGATCGGCGAATGTGCGTTCCATTTTTAGCGTCCGAAGAAGAGGGCAGATATCGCGATAAGGGCGATAACGGTCACCCGAACGGCGCCGCTAAGATGGGGATAGCCCGCGCTCAGCCCCCGTCCACGCAAACGGCCAGTTTGTCGCAGCCCTCTCGCATGCCTGTGATCTGTCGTGATCTTGAAATGGGCTCAAAGCCCCCCAGTGCCCTGCCCGGCCTGTGAAATCAGCGCGCGGATCGCTTCGAGCTTGGCAATCACCGGGGGGCGCAGCACGAAGGGGTAAAAGCTGGAATGGCCCATCGCGGCATTGACTGCATTCAGCGCAATCGACAGGTCGATCCAAGGCCCGGCAAGGCGCTTCATTGGCACCCCCAGCAAAGCGCCCGCGTTGCTCGGCAGCCCCGTGGGGCCGAGCAAGCCATAGGCGGTCGCTGTCTCGATCCCATCAAGCAAATGCAGCACATGCGCCCAGCTTTCGGCGAAATCCTCCCACGGGTGCGACGAGGCATAGGCCGAGACATAGAACTGCGCCCAGTCGCGGCGCGGGCCATTGCGGTAATGCGCAGCCAATGCCTCGCGGTAATCGGCGCGATCATCGCCAAAGACAGCGCGGATGTCCTGCAATCGCTGGGGATCGTTTTGCACCAAAACCTGCCAGAAATGATGCGCAACCTCGTGGCGCAGATGGCCCGGCAAAGATCGGTAGGGTTCGCCCATCTCGCTGCGAATACGCTCGCGCTCGGCATCATCGGCCTCGGCAATATTGAGCGTAATCACCCCATCGGCATGCCCCGTCAGCACCCGAGGCGCCCTTGGATCCATCGGATCGGCGCGAAACTCAAAGCGCGGGCTGGGCGCGCCCTCGGCATCGCCAAGCGGCAATCCCAGCGCCCCAAGCAATGCCAAAAGCGCACGTTTATCGGTTTCAAACCGCGCCCATTTCACGTCATTGCCCGGCACGCTCAGATCCGGCACGACTGTGGTATGACGACACGAGCGGCACAGCCGTTGCCCCGCCATGGCCTCCCAGTTGCACCGGATGACTGCGCGATTGGCACAGGTTGCGTGATCCGGCCCGGTTTGCACAAACGCCCCGCCGCCTGCTTCGGGACGCCAAAGCAGGCCCGCCCCGCATTGCAGGCAATCGGTGTTATGAAACCAGATTTCGCTGGCACAGGCGGGACAATGAAAACGCTGCATCGAGGGACCTTTCAGACAGTAGTGCAGCCCCTAACGCGGGCCGGCGCAAGCTGGGTCCCTCACAGCGTTTATACCCGCCCGAGCTTTGCCATCCGATTGTCACGCATCCGCGCGAAATCATCGCCCGCATGATAGCTAGAGCGCGTCAGCGGCGTCGCCGAAACCATCAAGAACCCTTTGCCAAAGGCCGCTTTCTCGTAGCTCTTGAACTCATCAGGGGTGATAAACCGTTCAACCGCATGGTGTTTCGGCGTGGGCTGTAGATATTGCCCGATGGTGAGGAAATCGACATCGGCCGAGCGCATGTCATCCATCACCTGACGCACCTCATGGGCCTCTTCGCCCAAGCCCACCATGATCCCCGATTTGGTGAACATCGCCGGGTCCAGTTCCTTAACCCGCTGCAACAGCCGCAAAGAGTGGAAATAGCGCGCGCCGGGGCGCACACCGGGATAGAGGCCCGGCACGGTTTCCAGATTGTGGTTGAACACATCCGGGCGCGCCTCGACCACCTTTTCCAACGCTTCGGGCGCACATTTCAGGAAATCGGGGGTCAGGATTTCGATCGTGGTGTCGGGCGCACGATGGCGCACGGCGCGAATCGTCTGGGCGAAATGCTCTGCCCCGCCATCGTCCAGATCGTCGCGATCCACACTGGTGATCACCACATGCTTCAGACCCAGCGTCTGCACCGCATGGGCCACTCGCCCCGGCTCGAATGTATCAAGCGCATCAGGGCGCCCCGTGGCAACGTTGCAGAACGAACAGCCGCGCGTACAGATCTCGCCCATGATCATCATCGTGGCGTGACCCTGGCTCCAACATTCACCGACATTGGGACAACCCGCCTCTTCGCAGACCGTAACCAGCTTGTTGGTCTTCAAAATCTCGCGGGTTTTCTTATAGCCCTCAGAGACCGGCGCCTTGACGCGGATCCAGTCAGGTTTCTTCGGCTGAGCATTGCTGGTGCGATGCGCCTTTTCGGGATGGCGTTCGCCGGGCATCTTGAGATCGCGCATAGGACGTCCCTTTGCGATTGCAGGTTCGCTTTGACATAGGCCGATTGCGGGCGCGATGCAAATGCAGCTTGGTGCAAGGCGGCACTGCACGCGGCGCAGATCACGCAATTTGCGCCGCGCGCGCCGTCTCCCTCGTTTCATCTAGCCAGAAATACTCCGGGGGCTGGCGCAGCCAGCGGGGCAGCGCCCCTCGCGCTTGCCCCGCGCGCCCGGCGTCACCCGATCATCGGGCTCGCCCCGCCATAGGTCTCGTCATAATGCTGTTTGAGCCGCTGTAGCGCGATGCGCAGCACAATCTTGCCTGACCGCGCAGACCATCCAAGGCGCTTTTCGGCCGCCTCCAAACCTTCGAGAAAGCAGCAACAGCGCAGCGCCATATCGCCCAGCCCCGGCCCCAGATCGCGCAGCGCCAACCCGACGCGTTCGCGTGCGCGCTCCGAGCCACCACCGCCCTGTGTCAGATCAGGGCGATATTGCCCGCGCCCACCGCCTCCGGTCAGGAAACGCTCCCAGTTCTGGCCAACGCGCGGCCCCATCTGCGCCAGTTCGAAATCCTCACGAAGCTGCTCTCCGGCGGCGACCAATTCGGCACTGAGAAAGGGCTCGCCATCCTTGTCACGGCGGCGTGCCAACACCCCCAAAGGGCTTTCGGCCAAATTGATCCGCATCCGGCGGCGCGCCCCATCGGGCGCAACACCCTCACGCGCCTCAAAGCTGCGATGCTGCGCCCCAAAGGGCTGCGCGCCGTCTTCGCTTTCACCGCCAACCGGTTGATCTTGTTCCAATAACCGCTTGAGCGCCGCACGCCCCGCCTGCGTCACCCGATAGCTGGTGACACGGCCCGCATGGGCCACCTCGATCCAGTCCTTCAGCGCAAACGCCTGCGCGACGGCGCGTTCCAACACGGCGGTGCGCACCGTGCCGCGCAAAACGACCGATTTGTCCATGTCAGCGGCAACGATCAATAGCGCAGCGGGTTCGCACAGGCGGCGCAAGATGCGCTTTGCCTCACGCATCAAGGCAGCTTCGTCAGCAGGGATTTCACTGGGGCGAAAAGGGGCAGTCATGGGCGTTTCGTCCTTATCAAGGACGGTGGTATGTGGGGCGGCAGGCTCATTGGCGGCGCCGATACCGGCCGTGCGGCCCAGCGTTGCCAATGCTTCATCGACCAGCGGATCATCCCGCCGAGCCTCGATCCGGCGCACGCGGCGCAGAATGGTCGAGGCGGCGCACCCTTCGGCCCTAGCAAGCGCCCGGATCGGCACGCCCTGCTCCACATGGCGCAGGTAAAGCCGGGCATGGTCAGGCAGCCAGGCGGGTAAATCCGCCAAGACTGGTGCGATCGAATTCATGTGCTCCCCCAGATGGAACCGGTGTTACCCGGCGGGTCTGTTGCATACAACCGTGGGTTGCTTTGGTTACCCGTTCGTTAATAAATCGGGCGAGAGCAAGAATTCCTTAAACTTCCTAAACAAAGCTTTGCATGGCGCACGGTGCAACTGGCCCACACGCAACACCCGTATAGGTTGAGTATAGGTGGATCGCATCAGTCACAGGAGATCGCCATGACCGCGCCCATTCTCACCCCGCTCATCCCCGATCTGCACCAAAGCCTCGCTGCGTTGCGCCGCCCGCAATTGCTGGTGCGCGCGGCCCGCTTTGGCGCGCAGGAGTATAACCGCAAACGCGATCTCAAGCGGCTGTTGCGCGTGCCCGTCCTGCCCCGCCCCACGGCGGCCCTTTCGCAGCTGATCGAGATTGAGACAGAGCAAGACGCGCTGCGCCGCGCGGGTGAGGCCAGCTACAGCCTGACCCACCACATTGATCTGTTGATCGCGGTGATGGGCGAGGCGCGCTTGCTGGCGCGCGACGCCGATACCGCCTGAACGCTAGCGCGATTTAAACAGCGATCCCAGCACACCGCGCACCAGCGCCTGACCGGTTTTGGTGCCCAGTTGGCGCGCCAGCGACTTGCCAAAGGTCGCGACGACCGAATCGGACCGGCTTGATCGTGTCGTCTTTTTGCGCGGCTTGGCTTGGCTCGCAGGCTCATAACGGCGCGCGTTGTTGAACTCGGCAAAGCTGTCTTCAAGCTTGCCCTCCGCCCCCGCTTTCGCTGCCGCCTCTTTGGCCTCTGCGTCAGCGGCCTCTTTCGCCGCAGCATCCGCCCGGCGCGCCAGAATTTCCTGCGCCGAGTCGCGATCCACCGGCGTGTCGTATTTCGCCCCGAAACCGGAATTGGCCATCATATCGGCCCGTTCGGCATCGGTGAGCGGGCCAAGACGCGATTGCGGCGGGCGCACCAAGGTGCGCTCGACCATGCCTGGCACGCCTTTGTTTTGCAGAAATGAAGTCACGGCCTCGCCGGTACCAACCTCTTTGATCGCGATTTCTGTGTCGAAGCGTGGGTTGGTGCGATAATTTTCCGCCGCGCGGCGCAGATCGCGTTGATCGCGCGCGGTGAAGGCGCGCAAAGCGTGCTGCACCCGATTGCCCAGTTGCGACAAAATACCATCGGGCACATCGGTCGGGTTCTGCGTGATGAAATACACCCCAACCCCCTTGGAGCGGATCAGGCGCGCGACCTGTTCCACCTTATCCACCATCGCTTTGGGCGCGTCGTCAAACAGCAGATGTGCCTCGTCAAAGAAGAAGACCAGCTTGGGCTTGTCGGGATTACCGACCTCGGGCAGTTCCTCGAACAATTCCGAAAGCAGCCACAGCAGGAACGTCGCATAAAGCTGCGGGCTGGCCATCAATTGATCGGCGGCCAGAAGGTTGATCTGGCCCATGCCATTGGAATCAGTGCGGATCAGATCGCTCAGTTCCAGCGCTGGCTCGCCAAAGAACTGATCGCCGCCTTGGTTTTCCAGCACCAAAAGCTGACGCTGAATCGCCCCGACCGAGCGCACATCGACATTGCCATATTCCAGCGCAATCTCTTTGGCCTGCTCGCCGACATAGCGCAGCATCGCGCGCAGATCATCCAGATCCAGCAGCGCCAGACCCTCTTTATCCGCCAGATGGAAGGCGATGTTCAGCGCACCTTCCTGCGTATCGTTCAGCCCCAAAAGACGGCTCAGCAACAGCGGCCCCATTTCGGAAACCGTGGTGCGTACCGGATGGCCTTTTTTGCCAAACATATCCCAGAAAACAGTGGGATAGCTGCGATAGTTCAAGTCAAATCCGATGGTCGCGGCGCGCTCCATGAAAGGTTTGTGCAGCTTGCCCGTTTCCGAGCCCGCCGCCGCGATCCCCGACAGATCGCCCTTCACATCGGCCATGAAGACTGGCACGCCCGCGCTGGAAAAGCCTTCTGCGAGAACTTGCAGCGTGACCGTTTTGCCCGTGCCCGTCGCGCCCGCGATCAACCCGTGACGGTTGCCATATTTCAGGGTCAGCTGTTGCGCCTCGCCATAGCCTTCGCCGCCACCGCCCACGAACACCCCGTCTTCGGTCAAAACACCCGTCATATCCACCGCCTCCGCCAAATTCCGTCGCCTTGACAATACTAAATTAACCCTTCTGCGCCAGTCTGTTCCTGTCCCCTCCCCAAGCTTCTTTTTGGGATCGTGGACTTCCTCCCTGTCAGACTTGGCCGCGCCCTTTTGGCGCGGTCTTTTTTTCATATGCGCCAAAGGCTTCGCAGACAGCATTCGGGGCGCATCCCTCGCTCAACCTTGATCACAATTGCCTGTTGACCTGTGAAAATTTCCGCAATAGCGTCAGGTTCAATAATGAAGTCGGCCAGTCCGACAGGGGGAACAAAGGAAGGGGTCCAATGTGGCCCCTTTCGATATTTCGTGCCCCGCGCGGCTGCGATCCGCCCCGTTTTCACGTGATCGGCTGCTGCGCGCTTATCCGTGATCTGAAAGTGCCAGATTGGCCCTGACATGCCTGAAAGAGCATGGTAAACCCTGTCGCAATGATGTTCAGGAGAAGAGTAACCATGTCTCAACTGACGAAGCCGCTCGTTCTGGCGCTGGCGCTGGGTATGGCGCAAGGCGCTTATGCACAAGATACCACACCTGCAGTTCCGGCTGCCCCTGCAGCTCCGGCCGCAACCCCGGCCCCTGCAGCACCGGCGAGCGATGCAACGGCACCCGCTGCCGATGCAACGACCCCGGCAGCGCCCGCCGCAACCCCGGCCGAGCCGCAGCAACCCGAGAATAATACCTACGTCAAAGCCACCTACGATGACTGGGAAATGCAGTGCATCAAGACGAAAGATGGCAAGGATCCCTGCCAGATGTATCAGGTGATCAAGGATGCGAATGGCGGCAATGTCGCAGATATTTCGCTGTTCGGTCTGCCCTCTGGGGGCAAGGCCGTTGCTGGCGCTACGATCATGGTGCCGATGGATACGCTGCTGACGCAAAACCTGACGATTCAGGTCGATACCAGCGCGCCCCGGGTCTATCCCTACACGTTCTGCCAGCCGATGGGTTGCTTTGCCCGCATCGGTCTGACGCAAGCCGAACTGGACGCCTACAAGAAGGGCAGCAAGGCGACGATCACCATCGTGCCGCTAGCCTCTCCGAACCAAAAGGTCACGGCGGACATCTCGCTCAAAGGATTCACCAATGCCTATGATGCGGTTGTGAAATCCAATGCAGAGACCGGCGCAGTCAAGTAATCTGCGTTAAGATCGCTGCACAAGTGGCTGATAAATAATAAGAACGCCGCGCCTTGCCCGCGCGGCGTTTTTATATTGCGCGCAGGGCGAGCACCGCGTTGAAGCCGCCAAAGGCAAAGGCGTTGGACAAGACCGCCCCCACCTGAACATGGCGCGCGACATTGGGCACAACATCAAGATCACAGGCGGGATCAGGCGTTGAGTAGTTGATTGTGGGCGCGATCACCCCCGCGCGCAGCGCCATCAAACAGGCCACCAGCTCCACCGCGCCCGTCGCCCCGATGCAATGGCCGTGCATCGCCTTGGTCGCGCTGACCGCCACATGATCAGCCACCGCCCCAAACACCTGCCGGATTGCGGCGGTCTCGATCCGGTCATTGGCGGCTGTGCCCGTGCCATGGGCGTTGATATAGCCGACCTCGTCGGGGGCCATCCCGGCATCACTCAGCGCTCCCGCAATCGCGCGCGCCGCACTGTCCTGATCGGGCATCACGATATCGCTGGCATCGCAATTCATCGCAAATCCCGCGATCTCGGCCAGCGGCGTCGCACCGCGCGCAAGCGCCCCCTCGAGCGTCTCCAGCACGAAAACGCCCGCGCCTTCGCCCTGCACCATGCCATTGCGATCCGCGGAAAACGGGCGACAGCCATCGGGCGACATCACGCGCAGCCCCTCCCACGCCTTGAGCCCGCCGAAATTCAGCATTGCCTCGGCGCCGCCCGCCAGCATGCCCTCGACCATACCCGAGCGCACCATCTGAAATGCGAGCCCAATCGCGTGATTGGAACTCGCACAGGCCGTCGCCACCGCAAAACCGGGGCCTTGCAGGTGGTAGCGGATCGCAAGATGGGCCGGGGCGGCATTGGCCATCAGCTTGGGCACGGTCAGCGGATGCACCCGGTTCTTGCCCTGCGCATACACCGCGCGATAGGCGTCATTGGCGGTGCCATGCCCACCGCCAGCCGAGCCGATGATACAGCCCCAGCGCGCAGGATCGGGGGCGTTTTCCAGCCCCGCCTGCGCCATCGCCTCGGCCCCTGCAACCAGCGCATATTGCGTGAACGCATCATACAGCGCGAGCTTGCCCAGTTCGAAGCGATCCTCAGGGGCAAAGCCGTGGATCTGCGCGCCGATCTGCACGCTCAACCGCTCAACATCGCTGAATTGCAGCGCCCCGATGCCTGATCGCCCCGCCGCCATCGCGGCCTGTGTCGCGCCCACCCCCTCGGCCAGCGCGTTGATCGTGCCCGCCCCGGTGATGACAACGCGGTGCATCACGCGACCGCCGCTGAGGGCGTGTCTCCGGCGACCAGCTTTTCGACCGCGCGCACAATCGCGCCGACCGAGGTAATATCGAACTGCTCTTGCGCGGTCTCATTGGCGTTGAAGGGGACGGTGATGTCAAATCGCTCTTCAATGGCGAAGATCACCTCGACCAGTCCAAGACTGTCGAGCCCCAATTCCTCCAGCGTCATCTCGGCGCGCAACTCTTCGGGCGCGCGATGCGCTTCTTGGGCGATGATGGCGAAAACCTGATCGTGCACCTTAGACCTCATGCTCTGCTACGTATCGCCCCCTTTTTGCGTGAGTCGCGTAACAGTTTCCCGAAGTTCTTTGACTTGCGCAAACAATCTGGGCAATCGACGCAGCGATTTGTTGATTTCGACCTGAGTTTCCATCTTGACCGCCGGGCTGCCCCAGACCACGCGCCCCGAGGGCACATTGGTGAAAACATCCGTGCCGCCCCCGGTAATCACGTCATCACCGATGAAGATATTGTCCGACACGCCGACCTGCCCGGCCAGCACCACGCGATCCCCGATCGAGGTCGAGCCCGCAATCCCGACCTGCGCGCATAGCAGGCAATCACGCCCGACCTGTACGTTATGGGCAACATGCACGAGGTTATCGAGCTTGGTGCCCGCCCCGATTTTCGTCGCGCGCACCGTGCCGCGATCAATGCAAGAGTTCGCGCCAACCTCGACATCATCACCGATTTCGACCGTGCCGAGGGAATGGATACGCACCCAAGATTGATCTCGAATTTCAGCGTGTTTACCAAGGCTTGCGCGCGCTTCTTCAACCATCGACGGCTCGGGCGTGACAAAGGAAAACCCATCCGCCCCGATCCGCGCACCGGGTTGGCAGATGAAGCGCTCACCAATCACCACACGTGCGCCGATATGCACCTGCTCCAAAATCAGCGCATCGCTGCCGATCTGGGCACCTTGCGCGATGCTGACATGGCTGGCGATGCGCACATTCGCCCCGATCACCACATCGCGCCCGATCACCGTGAACGGTCCAATCGCCGCGCCCGACCCGATCACAGCACTTTCATCAATTATCGCACTTGGGTGGATGCCCGGCGCAATCTCGGGGCCCGGATCAAAGGCGCGCGACAGCCCCGCCATGGCCAGCCGCGGGCGCGTCACGAATATCGCAGCCTTCAACCCGTAGCTTTGCCAATCTGCCCCCTGCCACAAGATCGCAGCCTGTGCATGGCCCTGCCCCAGACCTTCGCCATATTTCGGGTTCATTGCCAAAGCGATCTGATCGGCTCGCGCGCTTGCGGGTTCCGAGGCGCTATGCACCACAAGGCTCAAATCGCCCACGGCCTCGGCCTCAAGCGCCTGCGCGATCTGCGCGATTGTCTGCGACATGAGAGCGGTCCTTTTGTCGGGTCAAACCTTAGCGGCGGGCCTGCTTGACACCCGTCGCGCTAGATTTAACCCTTCGATCCGGGCAATTCCACCCCAGCCCGTTGCAAGGCCGCGAAAAGCGCCGCATCCCGGCCATAGACATCGCGGCGATATTCCACATGGCCGGTGGGCGTTGGAAAGGCCGTGAAATAGACCAGATGCACTGGCACGGGCTGTTTCAAAGGCACCGTGGTCTCGCGCCCGGTATTCAGGATACGCTTGAATTCCGCGCGCGGATCGTCACTTTGCGCACCCAGCAAAACATACGCCAGATCAAAGGGTTGCCCTACCCGAATGCAGCCATGACTAAAGGCGCGGCTCTCTTTTTCGAACAGCGATTTTGACGGCGTATCGTGCAGGTAGATGTTCCATTTGTTGGGAAACAGGAATTTCACCAACCCCAGTGCGTTGCGGTTGGAGGGCGGCTGTTTCATCGCAAAGGGGAAGTTGCTCGCACTATAGGCGGCAAAATTCACCGCCGAACGCGGCACGACACGCCCCCGCGAGTCGATCAAATCCAGTTGCCCCGCCGCGTTGGGATTGCGCTGCATCATCGGCAGATATTCTTTGGTCACGATCGAGCGGGGCACATGCCAAGCGGGGTTGATCACCAGCCGCTCCATCTCGTCGGAAAACTCGGGCGTGCGCCGATCGGGGTTATTCTGCCCCACCACCGTGACCGAGCGGAATATTGTCTTGCCGTTATCCACAACGCGCACCGAGAAATCAGGGATATTCACCCAGACATAGCGCCCAGAAAAATCGAGCCCGTTCATCCAGCGCAAGCGTTCCAGCGCGACAAGGATCGACTTCATGCGATCTTCAGGCGATTGGTTGATCTCTTCCAGCGTGCCCGGCCCCACCACACCGTCGGGCGTCAGCCCCTGATCGGCCTGGTAGGCTTGCACCGCTTTTTGGATGGCGGCGTCATAGACAGCCGTGGCCGAACGCCCAAGATAGCCCATCTTTTGCAACCGGTCGCGCAGCGCAATCACCGCAAGGCCCGTGTCTCCGGGTTGCAATTTTTTCGCCGAAACGCGCGGCCCCCACCCGCCCTCTGCCAGTTGCTCTTGCAGGTCGAGCTTATCTTTCAAAAGCTGCGCATATTGGGGCATTTTCGGCGTCAGCGCGCGCAGGAACAGCGCCGGATTGGCGCTCGTGGCAAAGGCCGTCAAGCGGGCCTGTGGATCGGCGCGCATCGGCTCGCGCTTGATATCGGGCAGCACTTTGGACGGATCCAGAACGCCATGGGAAACATCATGGGCATAGTCGAGAAACACGCGGCTGAGGGCGACCTCTAACAAGCCCCGCTGGCGTTCCGATTGCACTGCGCCAAACCGCGCACGCAGCCCTTCGGGATCGTAATGCGCCTGCGGCAAGCCCTGCATTCCCGAGACATCGAGCGCGGAAAACAGCGCGGCGCGGCGCGGCGCGTCATCAGCGGAGGTCCAGATCGGGCGGTAATCGCGCGCGGCGTAAAACGCGGCAAGCGCGGGGTCAAAGGCAGCCGCTTCGGCGATCGCTTGGGTGAAACCGCTCAACTCAATTCCGCTGATCGGAGACATTGCTCCTTGGGCCGCGATCTGGGCCGTGCCCTGAGCGAGCGCGCCAAACGCTATCCCCGAGACTGTTGCCGCAAGAGCGACACCGCGCAAACCGAACCCCATAAAACTTGTCCCAACACCAGAAAACCCACTACCGATGTTTCAAATTAAGGTGGACGAGTCCAGAAAAGCTTTGTCAAAACTGCGCGAAAGCGGCGCGTATCAATCGAAAGATGCACCCGCGCAACAGCCAGAATCTTGGCGCTAACAGGCGGGTTCCTGCCGATTTTTAGTCACGTGCGCGTGTTCGACAATTCGATTCTTTATCGCCCCAACGGTCTATGCCATAACAGTGGCGAAGTTTGGGTTTAAGCTTTCGTTAGTCACCCGACGAACAGGGTGGAAACGAAGGACAGGCAACGACAGGACAGTGAGCATGACGACGATCTCCCGGCGCGGACTATTGGGCGCTTTCGCTGCGACCATGGTAACCGCAGCGCCGACGATGAGCAGCGCATTTGGTCTTCTTAAAGGTGCCGGCGATATCCGACGCATTCGAATGTATAACGGGCGCACCGGTGAGAGCCTCGATACGATTTATTGGATCGAAGGGGAATATATTCCCGAGGCCCTGAAAGAAGTGACCTATTTTGCGCGCGACTGGCGCACCAATCAGCTCAAAACCATCGACGCGCGCACGATTGATATCGCAGCCGCAGCGCATAACCTGATGGATATCAACGAGCCCTATCTCTTGCTTTCGGGATACCGCTCGCCCAAGACCAACGCGATGTTGCGTTCGCATTCCAAGGGCGTGGCGAAACACTCGCTGCATATGCAAGGCCAGGCCACCGACCTGCGGCTCAAGTCGCGTTCGGTCAGCCAGATGTATCGTGCCGCGTCTGCCTGCCACGCGGGCGGCGTCGGCAAATATTCGCGCTCGAATTTCGTGCATATGGATTGCGGCCCGGTGCGCACTTGGGGCGCCTAAACCCTTAGAATATGACACATTGATCTGAAAATAGCGTCGCTTTTGCGGCGCTTTTTCTTTTGCGCCCGCGCCCGGACTTGCAGCAGAAGGCGGCGTTTAAGCCGGCGTATCACTCGCGACAGCCACAGCCGCACTCCCCCATTTCATCTAGCCAGAAATACTCCCGCCGGAGGCTCCGACAGACGCCAAGCCACACACCATACCATGAAGAAGGGTCCCTGTTTCCAGAGGCCCTTTTGCGTTGGATCAGAAGCCGCCATGTCAGTCGATGACGCGCCCGGTTTGACGGAAATAAGCCTCTGCCTCGGGAGTCAGGTCGACCTGCTCATACCCCGTTACCATCGGGCGCACATGGTGGCGGAAGCCACCGATGGTGAGCAGATAGACATGGATCACCACAAAGCTTGCAATCGCGAAAGCCGCAAGAACGTGGAAGTTCGCGATGATCTGGAGGAAAAAGCTCCCGCCATCAAGATGATCCCAAAAGCCATAGCTGAGATACGCCAAGCCCGAGCTCCAGATCGCCGGGAACAACGCCATCTTCAGCACAAAATAAGAGGCAGCCTGAAGTGGGTTATGTCGATGTTCAAAGCTTTTCTTATAGGGATGCTTTTCCCCCTTGAAGACACCATAGGCGTAAAAGCGCGAGACTTGCCACATCCCCGAAAGCCGCGGCACGAACTGCCGCCAGCCGCCCGTAGTGAACAGCCAGAACGAGGCAAAAGCCCAAAGCACCAGCAAGGCCAGCGCCACGACCGTGTGCACCATCACCGCAAGGCCGAACGGACCCAACTGATGCAGCCCCAACAACCGAGCCCCAGTGAAGAACAGCAGCATGATCGAGACAACCTGCGACCAGTGCCACAGCCGGTTGAACCGCGAATAGACCTTAACGCAATGTTCAGCCATGATGATCCCCTTTTCCTTTGGAGCGGCTGATCACGCGCAGCAAGCCATGGCCTAGCGCCCCCAGCAAGGCCATCAAAAAGACCGCTAGGCCAATTTTACCGCCCAGATTGATCTCCGCGCCGGGCACATAAATCCCTGCGATATTCGCCATCCGGCCATCTTTCGCGTGGCAGCTTTCGCATTGCACGGCGTCTTCCTTTGGCGCGACCATATGGGTGATGGGCCAATACATGTAGGTATCGACAAAGCCGAAATCGCCCGAATATTCCGCGCCGACATAGTCCATCCCGGCCTGAAGCGATTTCTTCCAATCGTAATATTGCCACAGCGCCGTGCCATCCCCCGGGCCATAGACATGGTTATAGAGCAAGACTTCGCGTTGCTTGTCATAGGCTTGCGAGCCATCAAGACGCTTGAAGGGGAAAATCCGGCTATCCGCAGCCCCCGGCGTGCCGCCGATCTTGTTGATCTCGACAACCTTGGAGGGGTCGATTTTCTCCTCGGGCAACGTGTAGGTCATGACGCCGTTGGACCAAGCATAGACCGGCACGACATTCTCACCATATTCGAAATTGCCCTTGATCGTCAGATAGGTATGCAGATGCTTGCCATCGGATTGAACGTAATTCTCTTCCGAATAGGGTTTACCATCTTTGAGCTTGCCCGCCGTCGACCAGTCCCACTTGGTTTTGGTCGCGACGCCACCGCGCGCAAAGCTGGGGATATGACAAGTCTGGCAAGCCAGCGTATCGGTGTGATCATTCAGCTTGGCTGCGATCAACGCGTTCGGGCCCTTATGCGGGGTGTCCGTGTGGCAGGACTGGCACGCCGCCGCATCATGGGCGCTTCCGGCCATCCGGTCGGGATGGGGATCGACCACATCGGTCTGATAACGCGAGCCCTCAAACACATGCTTGTCCGAAACGTGGCAGGTTGCGCAGGCGAAATTGCCGCCATCGGGGGACATATGCACATCGACATCCAGCGGCGGGTTGAACAGCACCGAACTCAGATCGCCATGCTTCACGTTATCGCCGCCACCGCCGTAAAAGTGGCAATTGCCGCAATTGTCGCGCCCCGGAGGTGGCCCGACAGATTGCGCCGCCTCGGCCAGATCAACGGGCCAGGCGGGCTCGCCGGTGATGGTTTTCGCGCCCGCCGCGACGGGTTCCAGCGGAGGCTCGCCCGCCAAGTTATCTTGCTTGGTGTATTGGCCCGATTTGTCATGACAGACCAGACAATCCACCTTGGTCGGATCATCGGGCATCTGCGCACGAATATCGGTCCAGCCATAGCCGGTGTGACAAGAGGTACAGCGCACCTCATTAGACGCGACATTGCCACAAAACGCGTTCATCTCATGCGCTTTTCCCAGCAATTGCCCGGTCTTTTCGTTCTGATATTCCCATTTCCAATGCACCGAATGCATCACCTGATTGCCCGCCTCAGTGTGGCACGACAAACAAGCCTCGGTGACCTGAGAGCCCGAGGCAAAGGGCCCCTTGAGCTTCATGAATTTCGAATGATCCGCCGTACTGTCGGAAACCGGGTCGCTCATATGGGCGGGGGCCGATCCAGCGGGGCGTGATTGCGCACCGATTGCGGGTGTCTCCTCCTCGGGTGCGGCTTGCTGCGCATACGCAGGTAGCTGGCCCATCATTACGGCCGAGACGAGTGCCGTAATACACAATGCGGTCTGTCTCATCAGCTCTCCGATAGGTTTGGTCTTTGGCTGGAGATCATAACTTACCGCAATTCTACGTTCACGGATACGTTATGATGCGTGAACCTCTCGTGACCAACTGTCGCAGCTTGCTGTCACAAAGGCCTTAACAAGCGTGAGAGCGCGTGCAGGAACACGCCCTCTCGCCACTCGTTGGACGGGTCTTTGCGCGGCGGACATATGCCCGGCTTCACGCCGCTTTCGAGCCAAAGATACGGGTATTGATCACCTCAAACACCAGCGCAAATAGCACGACCCCGGCAAAGACCAGCAGTTCCAGATCATGCCCACCAAAGAGGTGATAGATGAAAAACAGCCCCAACCCGCCATTGCCAATCACCGCCAGCCACAGCAACACCGGATTGGCCCCCGTCCTTTGCCGCTGATTGAGCACATTGCCCAGCGGAATAAAGCTGTGCACCAGCAAGAAGGTCAGGCTCGCAACATCGCCGATCTGGCCCAGATCAAGGGTCAAGATCATCGCCATCACGATCACTACGGTCAGGATCATCGCGATATTGCCTTGGCGCAAAAACAGCCGCTTGGAGAGTTTGGGGCTGAGCTGCCCGGCCGATCCCATATAGGAAATCGTATTGGCAGCCGAAAAGGTATTGGCGTTGATATTGGTCATCGTTGAAATGATCGCTGTCAGCCCCAGCACCACGAACCCCGCCTGCCCCAAGACTGGCCGTGCAGCCTCGGCCAAGGCGTAGTTCTTGGCGGTCTCGATCGTATCCAGTGAGATCGAGCCAAACACCGCGATATCGAGCGAGACATAGACCAGTGCCACCACAGCAATCGCTATGAAGATCGCGCGCCCAATCGTGTCCGCACCCGCGCGCACGCTGCCCCCAGCATTGGCAATCACCGCAAATCCCGCAAACGACAGGTTCGCCAGCGCAACCGCATTGACGAATTTCCCGAAATCAAAGGCCACCGTGCCCTGATTTCCGCTATAGACCGAGGCGTTGAAATGGGTGAAGGCGATGACGGTAAAGCCCACTAAAACGACCAACTTGGCGATCACGAGGATCTTCTCGGAGATGCCCATGAACTTGATGCCTGCGGCATTCACCAGCAAAAACACCACCATAATCGCAATCGCGAGCGGGTCGGTCATCGCGTTGCTCAGTCCGAACACCTGCACCGAGTAGTGCGCGAAAGACTTCGCCACCAATCCCAGCACGATCGCGATGGACAGAAAATAGCACAGCGAAATCACCGACCCCGTCAGCCCGCCGTTCCAGCCCCGCGTCAGATATTCCGCGATCCCGCCATTGGTCTTCGAAATTTTCGACAAGCTGAAATAGGAATAGCCCGCCAATCCCGAGATCACACCCGCCGCCAGAAAAGCAGCCCAGGCATACCCGCCCGCAAGTGTCGAAATCTCGCCAAACAGCGCAAATATTCCCGCGCCGATCATCGTGCCCACGCCCAGCGACGTGACTTCGATCAGCGACAATTGAGAAGGTTTCGCTGCGGCCATATCAATCACCTTTGGTTGAAAAATGGGGCGCAGACGGAATTGCTCGCCCTCTTGTCGCGCAACGCGAACACCCCGCGCCATGTTCCTGAAACTGCGCGCTTACGTCTTTTGTAGAAACTCCAGAACCGAACGCGCGGCGCGCAGGCCCGGCGGGTCTCCGCCCTCGCCCAAGCGCTCCATTGTCAGCTCCATCGCCGCAAATTGCTCTGCGCGCGCATCGTCTTGTTCAAGCACCTGCAGCAGCTTGCGCGAGATTGCGCGCGGCTTGCAGTCGGGCCCCAGAAATTCAGGTATCGCGCGCGTATCCGACACCAGATTGACCAGCGTCACGGTGTCCACCTTCATCATCAGGTTCCAGATCAGATGCCATGTAAGGAAACTGGCGTCATAGGCAATGACCATCGGCACACGATTGGCGGCCAATTCAAGGCTCACCGTGCCGCTTGCCGCAAGGGCGACATTGGCTGCGGCAAAGGCCGCGCGTTTGTCGGCGGGCTGTTCGACCACGATCGGGGCGATGGGCCAGCGCGCAGACATTTCACGCACCATCGGGGCCACGCCGCGCACCGTGGGCAGCACCACGCGCAAGCCCGGCTCGCGATCGCGCAACTGCATCAGCGCCTCGTCAAATCGCTTGCCCAGCCGCTTGACCTCGCCCGCGCGCGAACCGGGCAGACACAGCGCCAAGGGTTGATCGGGGCCGATCATGTGGGTTTCGCGAAAGGCCGCGGCCTCGGCGGCGCTGGCGCGCTGTTCGGCCACCACCGGATGGCCAACGAAATCGCAGCTCATCCCGGCGGCCTGCATGTAGGGCGGCTCAAAGGGCAGCACCGCCAGCACATGATCGACCACCTGCGCCATCTTAGCCGCACGCCCCGGACGCCACGCCCAGACTGAGGGCGCAACATAGTGGACCACCTTGAGATCAGGGTGCTGTTCGCGCGCAAGCCGCGCCACGCGCAGGCAAAAATCGGGGCTGTCGATGGTGATCAGCGCATCGGGGCGCATCTCCACCACCGCCTGCGCGGTTTCGGCAATCCGGCGTTTCAGGTGGCGATATTTCGGCACCACCTCCATCAGGCCCATCACCGACAGTTCTTCCATCGCGATGCGGCTGTCCAACCCTTGCGCGGCCATCTCTGGCCCGCCAATCCCTTGCCATTCGATGCCCGGAGCAAGCTTTGCAAGCCCCTCCATCAGTGCCCCGCCAAGCTTGTCCCCCGAGGCCTCCCCCGCGATCACGAACAGCTTCATGGCGCACAGGCCCATAGGAACAGACCGGCGTCCTGCGCAGCGGCTATCACCGCGTCGCGTTCCAGCAACATCACGCCGCCCGCCTCAAAGGCGATGCCCGACAGCCCGGCTGCGGCCGCCTTTTGCACGGTACGCACACCGATGACTGGCAGGTCCGCGCGGCGATCCTGGCCCGGTTTCGGGGCCTTATAGAACACCCCGGATGCGGCCTTAAGATCATCGCGCAACCCTTTGTGAAGGTGCACGAAATCGAGCATCGCATCGGTACCCGGCAAAGTTTCGACCGCCAAGCACAACCCGCCCGCCACAACCGCGCCCTGACCAATATCGGCGCGCCCCAGATCGGCGACGATGGCGGCGGCGCGAGCCATATCGGCGCGGTCGCGGTCACTGGGCGCACCGCAGATCACGCCAGGGGCACAAACCAGATCGGGCGCGATCTCATGCGCGCCCACGACCTGAAAATCCCAATCCTCGAAAATCTCGATCACCGCGCGCAGGGTCGCATCATCGCCCCCCTGCATCGCCATCGCGAGGCGCGGCACAAGCTGGGCCGAGCGTGGGTCGATCAGCTCCATATCGACGCGCGGGCGCTGCAAGGCGCCGGCAAACACCACCTGCTTGATCCCGCGATCTGCCAGCGTATCGAGAAACGGCACCAGACGTTCGACGCGAAAGCGCAGCGTCTCGGGTGTGCCAATCTCGCTTGGCGTGCCCTCCATCTCACAGACCAGCAGTCCCGGCGCGGCTCGCGCAATCAGACCGGGCAAAACGCCCTGTCCCGCGATCAGCGCAATATCCCCGGACCCGCTCATTTATGCGGCGTCAGAAAACTGCGATCGGACGGGCCGAGAATGAAATCAATCACCTCACGCGCCAAATCGCCCTCGACCTTGCCCTCAGACAGACGGCGCGCAGAGTCGCGGAAATTACCCGTGGACAGCTCAGCAAATGTCGCGCGCAGCGCCGACAGCTCCTCGCGCGAGGTGCCACGGCGCTTGAGCCCCACCAGATTGAGCCCCTCAAGCGTGGCACGCGGCCCCGCAACCAGCGCATGCGGGATCACATCGGCCGTCACCATCGAGAGCGCCCCGATAATCGCGCCGCGCCCGATGCGCACCCATTGATGCACCCCCGACAGCCCGCCCACGATCACGTCATCTTCCAATACGCAATGACCTGCGACGGCGACCGAATTGACCAAGATCACCCGGTCCCCGATCTTGCAATCATGCGCGACATGGCAGGACGACATGAACAGACAGTCATCGCCGACCTGCGTCAGGCCACCACCGCCCTCGGTGCCGGTGTTCATCGTGACATATTCGCGGATGCGGTTGCGTACCCCGATCTTGAGGCGTGTCTTTTCGCCTTTGAATTTAAGATCTTGCGGGATCTGTCCTAGCGAGGCAAAGGGAAAGACCTCGGTTCCTTCACCGATTTCCGTGGCGCCCTGAATGACGACATGGGACTGCAACGTCACGCCGCGCCCCAGCACCACCTCGGGGCCGATGACGCAGAACGGGCCGATCTGGCAGTCCGGGCCAATTGTGGCGCCCTCTTCGATCACCGCCGAGGCGTGGATCTGCGCGCTTGGGTCGATGGTCATGCCGCTCAGCCCTGCAAGTCCATCATCGCGGTGAACTCGGCTTCGCAGGCCAACTCTCCTTCGACCATCGCGCGACCCTCAAACTTCCAGATCTTGCCACCGCCGCGTTTCACGTTGACATGCAACTCCAGCACATCGCCCGGCACGACCTTGCGGCGGAATTTGCATTTGTCGATGCCCATGAAATAGGTCAGCAGGTCGCGATCCACCACGTTGAGCGAAATCCCCACCACCACGGCCGAGGTCTGCGCCATCGCCTCTACGATGGTGACACCGGGCATGATCGGCATATCGGGGAAATGGCCCTGAAAATGGGGTTCGTTGCAGGTCACGTTCTTGATTCCGACCGCGCCCTTCATCGGCACGATGTCACGCACCTTGTCGATCAGCAGGAAAGGGTAGCGATGGGGAATGATACGCTTGATCAGCGCCAGATCAGCTTCGGTATAGGGGGCGGGTTCGGTCATCGAAAAGGCTCCTTCAACTCAGGCTGCGTCTGGTGCGGCCCGTTCGATTGAGTCGTTGCTAGCAACGGATCAGGGACTTGGCAAGGATTGCCGGGGTATGGTTAGTTCTTCAACTTGGGCATCGGCAGACCAAGAGGCGGCGTCGGATCGGGTGGGCTGCCCCCGTTCAGCGCAGGATCAGCACCCGTTTTGGCATTCGAATTGAGGCTGTCATCCACAAAAACGCCCCCATCCCCATTCGTGCTGCCTGTGGGCGCATCGGGGGCCGCGGGCGCCGTATTTTTGCTATCGGGTTGCGTACCAGTCGCGGGAACGCTGGCGGTCACCTGCCCTGCCCCATCGCCGACCTCGGAATCGATCCGTTCGCCCAGTTGCGCAGTCACATCCGCCGAGGCGAGGCCGCGAATGATCACCCGCGAATCCAGAACCACCTCGGCGCCGCGCGCGCGCAAAACCTCGTCCAGTTTGGGCATTACAGCTTGTAAAAACCCTTGCCGCTCGTTGTTGAGTTGCTGCTGGATCGCATCCGCCTTGGCCTTTTGCGCGGCGCGAATGGCAGTGGCGCGTTTGTCAAACACATCCGCAGCGGTTTGAAATGCGGCCGGGTCCATCTTGGGGCGGCGATCTGTCAGATCGCGTTCTTCGGCCTCAAGCTGAGCGGCGATGCGGTTGTTTTCGGTGCGCAGATCGGCTGACGCGGTCTCGATCTCGCGCGCCACCCGTTTGCCCCAGAGCGAATTGTCGTACAAACGCTCCCAGTCCAGCGTCAGAACCGGGGTTTGCGCCGCAGGCGGAACCGGGGACGCAGACGGAGCCTGTTGCGCAAGCCCCGGCGCGGCGAAACCCGCCAACACCAGAGCCAGAGCAAACGCACCTCTCATCCGATCAGACCAATCAGAATTGCGTCGACAAAGTCAGGTCGAAATTCTGCGGCTTGTCGTAGGTTTCTTTCTTGACCGTTTTCGAGAAATTCAGGCGCAGCGGACCAATCGCCGAGTCCCAGAAGATCGACACCCCAACAGCAGAGCGCACATGCATGGAGTCATCCACGGTCCCTGCTCCCGCTGTATTGTCGAGCCCCCAGACAGAGCCGACATCGAAGAACACACCACCGGTGACGCCATATTCTTCGGGCAGGCCGATCGGGAATTGTGCCTCGACTTTGCCGACCCAGTAGAAATTCCCGCCAAGCGCGTCTTGGTTGGCTGCAGCGGTATCACGCGGGCCGATGCCGTAGCTTTCAAAGCCGCGAATCTGGCTGCCACTATAGCGTTGCAGGATCGTGGTGCCGCCAGAGGCATGAACCGCGCCGCCTTCAAGCGAGGCGCGCAGCGTGACCTCTTCGTTCATGATCTTGCGCTCGCCCTGAATCTTGGCCGAGGTGATGCCGCCAGTAATATCACCGCCCAGCCCCCAGAAATCCTGCGAGACCGTGAACTTCATGTTGTAGCGCGGGTCAATCTGATCAATCGAGGTGTCGAACGTGTAAGTATATCCCGGACCGGAATAGACCCGCTTGCCTTCCTCGCTCTGCAAAATCGGCGATGAGGCGGTCGTGACATTTTTCAGCTCATCTTGACCAAGCTTATAACGCACTTCCAGACGGCCACGCTCGGAGACCGGGAATTCAAACGCCGGCGAAATCGACATGCGTTTGGTGTCGTAATTGGTGTTCGAAGCACTGCTCGAGGTGTTGTAATACGCCCCGAACGAGAATTTCACATTCCGTCCCAAGAAGCGCGGCTCAACGAAGCGCAGGCTTGAAGAGTTGTTATCCGTCGTCGTGCCAAGCGATAGGCCCAAGTATTGCCCACGCCCAAGGAAGTTGTTTTCCTGCAAGGACGCGTTCACGCCGACACCGTCCGTCGCACTATAGGACGCGCCGAAACCAAGCGAGCCGGTGGGCTGCTCTTCGACGTTCACACCCACAACGACCTGATCGGGAGACGAGCCTTGCTTGGTGTTGACATCGACATTCTTGAAATAGCCGGTGCCACGAATGCGATCAGCGGCGTTCTTGATTTCGCGCGGGTTGTAGGGGTCGCCCTCAACCGTGCGGAATTCGCGCCGTACCACCCGATCCAGCGTGCTGGTATTGCCTTCAATATCAATGCGCTGCACGAAAACGCGCGGCCCGCGCACCAATGCAAAGGTGACATTGACAGATTGGGTGCGCTGGTCTTCGGTAATACGCGGCTCGACACGCACGAATTGCGCGCCGTCCTTGATCGCCTGCTGTTCCATCCGCGTCACAACCAGATCAATCGCTTGGGGCGAATAGGTTTGCCCCGTGCTGATATTTGCCAGCTTGGCAAATTTCGCAGAATCCAGCTCGGGAATTTCTGAAACGGTATCGACCTTGTTGAAGTGGAATTTCTGCCCTTCAATCACGTTGAACGTCATGAAAAAGGCATCACGCTGGCGCGTCATCTGCGAGGATACACCCGTTACCTGCACATCTTTGAAGCCGCGCGACTGATAGAAATCGACCAGCTTTTGCTGATCCAGCGGAACACGATCAGGGTTGAATGTGTCATTTTTCACGAAGGTGCGGAACAAGCCAGCTTGTTTGGTCGCAAGCGCCTGACGCAAACGGCGATCCGAATAAGACCGGTTACCGGTAAACGAGATCCGCTCAACCGAGGTGATCTTGCCCTCTTTGATTTCAAAAGCGATGTCGACGCGATTGTTCGAGCGTCGGATCACCTTGGGCGTCACGCGCGCCGCCATCCGGCCATCTTGGGAATAGGCCTGCACCAGACGCTGGGCATCCGCCTCAACTTCTGAGGGTTTATAGACACGGTTCGGTTTGCTTTGCACGATCGAGGCCAGCTGCTCATCCTTGATGCGCTTGTTGCCCTCGAAGTTGATCACGCTGATCGTGGGATATTCCTGCACCTGAATAACCAATGTGCGGCCCTGAGGCGTCAGCGACACAGTTTCAAACAGGCCCGAGCCAGAAATGCGCTGATAGGCAGCATTTAGATCGGCCGCAGAAACCGCCTGATTACGAGCGATTCTCGCATATGCCAGAATCGTAGCGGGCTCGATACGCTCGTTGCCCACCACTTTTACCGAAGAGAAACTATATTGCTGCGCTTGGGCTACCTGGGGCACAGCCAAGCAAGCCATTGCTACCGCAGGAAAAACCACGCTCGCCCGAAGGGCATTTCGCGTCGCACAGATTCTGAGCACTGATTGCAAGCCGATCGACATCGCCCTCTCCCGCCAAGTATTCACTTTTCTTTTGTAAAGTGACTACCGAAGCAGGCCCGTCTTGTCAAAGTGCACAGCCCCCCATGACGCAACTATTTGCGTTGGGTTACGCAAGGGCCACAACTGATCGAAAGATATATGCTATTTTAGATGCGGTGCAGCAGGGCGGGATCAATGCCGAGGACATCGAGAAGCTGCACCCCGACCAAAGCCGCCCCCATCAGCGCCACAATCACCGCAACCGGTACCAAAAGGCGATCCGCGACGATTTCAAAGATCACGCCCATACCGCGGTAGCTTTCCGCAATCACCATACCCATAGCGCGATCCTTTTTCGGCACAAACCCACATATTCAACACCTATCGCCTGAAAATGGCGCAATTCAGAGCCAATTAGGGCAAAATTGCGGCAGCCGCGCCGAGCGGGACCTTAGCAGGTGATATCGTTCCACAGACCAAACAGCATCAGCGTAGCGACCAAAGCCAGCCCCACCGACATGAACACGTTCATCAGCCACTCGGACGGGGGCTTGCCCGCCAGCGCCTCATAGGCGTGAAACATCAGGTGACCACCATCCAGAACCGGAATCGGGAACAGATTGAGAAACCCCACCGCCGTGGAGAGCACCGCGATAAACCAGATGAACTCCAGCGGGCCGGATTTGGCCGCCGCAGCCGAGGTTTCCGCAATGCGCAGCGCGCCTGACAGGTTACACGAGGAAATCTGCTGCGCGATCATCGCCTTGATGCCGGAAACCGACTGCGCGACGATGCCATAGGTGGATTTCACCGCCCCCGTCAGCGCGTCTACCGGACCAACTGCGACCGTCATCGGGGTGAACATGTAGCTGCCCGTCGCGCCGATCAACAGACGGGTCTCAAACCCGCCTTTGCCATTGGGAATATCAGTGCGGCGCGGCACAAGCGTGACGTCAAACACCTTGGGCGCGCCGCCGTTTTCAGAGCGCCAGATCGACAGCACCATCGGCGCCCCATCGCCCGCCTTCACCGCGTCTTGCAAATCCGCAAACCGCCAGATCGGAGTGCCGTCAATCGCCGTAATCACATCACCGCCCTGCAGTCCCGCATCATAAGCGGCAGAGTTTGGCGCGATCCCGGCAAAGCGTGCCGGAAACAGCTGCGGTCCCGTCACATCCAGCGTTTTTCCTGCGCGTTCAACCGTGTAGGGCACTGTCGGCCCGGCAGGCATCTGATCAATCGCACTGTTCAAGGCGGCGTAATCCGAAATTTTGATCCCATTCACGGCCACGATCTTGTCGCCATGCTGCAGCCCAACCGCCCCTTGGGGCAGGGCCACGATAGTGTCGATATCAGGCGTATCTGTCGCCTGCCCTGACCACATTGTAAGCCCCGAAATGATGGCAATCGACAGGATAAAGTTGAACACCGGGCCCGCCACCACGGTCGCTGCGCGCGCCCAAAGCGGGGCGCCATGCATGGTGTGGCGACGCTCGGCATCGCTGAGTTGCGCCATCTCTTCTTCATCCGCGCCCGCCGAGGCCGCATTCGCATCGCCAAGGAATTTCACATACCCGCCCAGCGGGATCGCCGCGATCTGCCAGCGCGTGCCATGTTTATCCACCCGGCTCAGCAGCTTGGGGCCAAAGCCCAAGGAAAACACCTCGGCCTTGATGCCCGACCAGCGCCCGACGATGTAATGGCCAAACTCATGAACCGCCACGATGATCGAAAGCGCCACGACAAACGCGACAACAGTATAGAGCAGATTGCCGAACTGGGGCAGAAGATCCAAAACTCAAATCCTTTTTTGATCACAGAGCGCGAGGGCGAGCCTGCGCGCTTCGGTATCGGTGTGCAGCACGTTATCTAGGCTCATCGCGGCATTTCCAAGGCCCTGCCGCGCGCTCATGTCCGTCAAAACATCCTCGACCAGACCCGCCATATCGAGAAAGCCGATCCGGCCCGCGATAAACTGATCCAGCGCGGTCTCTTTGGCCGCGTTGAAAGCCGCCCCCGCCATCCCGCCGATCTCCATCACCTCGCGCGCAAGACGCAAGGCCGGGTAGCGCAGCGGATCGGGAGCGCGAAAATCAAGCTGGCCGATTTTGGCCAGATCGAGCCGTTCCACCGGCAGTTTATGCCGCGTCGGCCAGTTGAGCGCATAGCCAATCGCGTGGCGCATGTCGGGCACGCCCATATGCGCCATCAGCCCGCCATCATTAAACCCCACCAACGCATGCACGATGGATTGCGGATGCACGACAACCTCAATTCGCTCAGGCGCTATGGCGAAGAATTCTTTAGCCTCAATGACTTCCAAGGCCTTATTAAACATCGACGCGGAATCGATCGTGATGCGCTGACCCATGTCCCAATTGGGGTGGGATGAGGCCTGCGCGACCGTGGCCGCGGCCAGTTTTTCCATCGGCCAGTCGCGAAACGCGCCGCCTGAGGCCGTGATGATGATGCGCTCGACCGCCGCCATATCCTCGCCCACGAGGCCCTGAAAGATTGCGGAATGTTCGCTATCCACGGGCAGGATCGTGGCGCCATGCGCGCGCGCCTCGCCCAGCAGCAGCGGGCCAGCGGTGACCAACGATTCCTTATTGGCCAGCGCCAGCGTGCGCCCCTGAGACAGCGCCGCAAAGCCCGGCGCAAGACCCGCCGCGCCCACAATCGCCGACATCACCCAATCGGCGGGGCGGTGGGCGGCTTCGATCAGTGCTGCGGGGCCTGCGGCCACAGCGATACCGCTGCCGCCAAGCGCCTCAACCAGATCGGCGTAGCAATCCTCATAGGCGGTCACGGCGATCTCGGCCCGCAGCGCACGCGCCATCTCGGCCAGCCGCTTGATATTGCGCCCGCCCGTTAGCGCGACCGTGTGAAACGCCTCTGGCCCACCTTGGCGCATCAGCAAATCAAACGTGCTTTCACCAATAGAACCCGTCGCCCCGAATATCGAAATTCTGCGCATCGCTTAGCCTTCCGTGAGCGGCAGCGGCATCACTTGCGACAACAAGATAAGAAAAACCACCGCCCCCGTCAGCGCGTCAAAACGATCCAGCACGCCGCCATGGCCGGGGATCAGCGCAGAACTATCCTTGACCCCGACCGCGCGTTTGAGCGCGCTTTCCACGATGTCCCCCATCTGCCCGGCAAACGCCAGAAGCGGCGAAATCCAGATCAGCGAGGTCGCGGCCCCGAACTGCACGAAAACCACCCCGACAAGGGCAGCCCCAACCCAGCCCGCAACGGTGCCAGACCATGTTTTCTTCGGCGAAATCTTGGGCCAGAATTTCGGGCCACCCATCAGGCGTCCCACGAAATATCCAGCAATATCAGAGACAACCACCACAACGACGATCCAGAAGATCACGCTAAGCCCTGCCCCCTCGCGCAGCGCCACCAGACCATAACCTGTCAGCATGATCGCAAACGCATAGGCCGCGCCAACCAGACGCCGCCCGCGTGCATAGGCAAGCGCAAGGATCGGCACGATCAGCAGATAGAGCAGCGCAAACGGGCTGTGCAGCCAGAGCACCGCCACCAGCACTGCCGCCGCAACAAGCGCCAACCCGACCGCATTGCCCGCGCGATTGGGCGCGAGCATCATCATCAATTCCCAGATCATCAGCGCGCTGACCACGACAGCAAGCCCTGCAAAGACCGGCCCGCCCCACCAAATCGCGAAAACACCCACCACGACCATCGCCAGACTTGACGCAAATCGCGGCGCCAGATCGCCCCATTTGCCGCCCAGCTTTGGCGCGCTCACGGTTGCACCCCGCCAAAGCGGCGCTCACGCCCGCTGAAACGGGCCAAGATGTCGGTCAGCTCTTCGACCGTAAAATCAGGCCAAAGCGTTTCGGTAAACTCATATTCAGCATAGGCCGCCTGCCAAGACAGGAAATTGGAAATCCGGGTTTCACCAGATGTGCGGATCACCAGATCAGGGTCGGGCATGCCCACCGTGTCAAGCCGCGCGGCCAACGCTTCATCATCGATATCCTCGGCGGCAATGCGACCCTCTGCGCAATCGAGCGCCAGCTGGGCGGCAGCACGGCGCAGCTCATCGCGCCCGCCGTAATTGATTGCGACCGCCAGCGTCAGGCGAGTATTGGTCTTGGTGCGTGCTTCGATCGCGTCCATCGTTTCGCGCAACGCCGGATCAAGGCGCGAGCGATCCCCGATAAAGCGCAGATTCACGCCTTCAGTGGCCAGCGCATCCGCCTCGCGCCGGATCATAAAGCGAAACATCTTCATCAGGCCAAGCACTTCGATCAGCGAGCGTTTCCAATTCTCGGTCGAAAAGGCGTAGATCGTCATGTAGCGGATGCCCAGATCAGGGGCCTCGCGCACGATTTTCTTGATCTGCTCAGCGCCCTTGCGATGGCCCGCCAAACGTGGCCAGCCACGCCGTTTGGCCCAGCGCCCATTGCCATCCATGATAATCGCGACATGGCGCACGCCATAATCGGTCATAACAGATGCGGGGGCCTTCTTGGCCGGCTTGTCGTCTCGCAGCGCCATTTCGGGGATTCTTTCGCCTCAGACCTGCATGATTTCGGCTTGTTTGCCCTCAAGTGCCTTATCCACCAGCGCGGTGTGGGTATCGGTCAGTTCTTGCACGGAGGTTTCCCAGAACTTCACGTCATCTTCTGACATGCCGTTGCTTTTGGCTTTCTTGATCTGGTCCATCCCGTCGCGGCGCACATTGCGGATCGCGACGCGCGCGCTTTCGGCATATTGCGCTGCGACCTTGGTCAGCTCGCGGCGGCGTTCCTCGTTCAATTCAGGGATCGGCAGCATGATGATCGTGCCGTTGGTCTGCGGGTTGATCCCCAGCCCGCTTTCGCGGATCGCCTTTTCAACCTTGCCGACCAGACCCTTGTCCCAGACGTTCACGGTGACCATGCGCGGCTCGGGGACGTTCACGGTGCCGACCTGGTTGATCGGGGTCATGGAGCCGTAGGCATCCACCATCACCGGCTCGACCATCGAGGCCGAAGCCCGCCCCGTGCGCAGCGAAGCAAATTCATGTTTGAGCGAAGTCATGGCACCTTTCATGCGGTGCTCAAGGTCATCGGTGTCGATCTCAATCTCGTCGGACATTGTTGGTTTTTCCGTCTTGGTTGCAGCCTCGGGCACTGGTTTAGCGCAGTGCCGAGGCGAAAGATAGCATTTGCGTGGCTCTTAACCCTGCACAAGTGTGTAGGTGCCCTGCCCCGCAAGGATGCCACGAAACCCGCCCGGCTCATCAAGCGAAAACACGATGATCGGCTTGTTATTGTCGCGCGCCAAAGCAATCGCCGAGGCATCCATCACGCCCAGGTTCTTTTGCAGCACGACGTCATAGCTGACCGTGTCATAGCGCTTGGCATCGTCGAATTTCATCGGGTCTTTATCATAGACGCCATCCACCTTGGTGCCCTTGAAGATCGCTTCGCAATTCATCTCATTGGCGCGCAGGGTCGCGGCGGTGTCGGTGGTGAAATAGGGGTTGCCGGTGCCCGCAGCAAAGATACAAATCCGTTTCTTTTCAAGGTGACGCACGGCGCGGCGGCGAATGTAGGGCTCGCAGACCTCATCCATCGGGATCGCGCTGATGACGCGGGTGTGCAGCCCTAATGCCTCAAGCTGCGCCTGCATGCCAAGCGCGTTCATCACCGTGGCCAGCATGCCCATGTAGTCAGCGGTCGTGCGTTCCATCCCTTGGGCCGAGCCTGCCAGCCCGCGGAAAATATTGCCTCCCCCGATCACCATGCAAATCTCGACGCCCATCTCATGGACCGATTGCACCTCGCGCGCGATGCGCGCCACGGTCGGCGGGTGCAGGCCATAGCCCTGATCGCCCATCAGCGCCTCGCCTGAAATCTTGAGAAGGACACGTTTATATTTGGTTTGCGGTAGCGTCTCGTCGCTCATTGCGGTCCCCTCAGGTCAGACGGTTGTCATCGGCGCGCAAAATGTCGCAAATGGGGGCCGGGTTCAACCTCTCGTGGCGAGGGATCGCACCCGCCCTGCCCTTGTGATCCTGTGATCGGCTTTATTATGCTGCAAAACCTGCCTGAAATCGCGTCAAATATCCCGGTTTTGATTGCCGGACCGACGGCCAGCGGCAAATCCGCGCTGGCGTTGGAAATCGCGCAATCAGCGGGGGGCGTGGTGGTGAATGCCGATGCGTTGCAGGTCTGGTCGTGCTGGCGGGTGCTCTCGGCGCGCCCTTCGGTCGATGAGGAATCGCGCGCGCCCCATCGCCTTTATGGTCATATTGCGCCGGGGGCCGACTATTCGGTGGGCCATTGGCTCAAAGAGGTGGCGACGATCTTGGCCGATCACGCCCAAGGCGGCCCGCGCCCGATCATTGTCGGGGGGACGGGGCTGTATTTCACCGCTCTCACGCAAGGATTGGCGCAGATTCCCGCCACCCCGCCCGCCATCCGCGCCGAGGCAGATGCGCGACGCAACCGTGAGGGGCATGGCGCGCTTTTGGGCGAACTGGACGCCACCACGCGCGCGCAGATCGATACGCAAAACCCGATGCGGGTGCAGCGCGCCTGGGAAGTGTTGCGCACGACAGGTGAGGGGCTTGCGGTTTGGCAGGCACGCACCCCCGCGCCGCTGCTGGCGCTGCGCGATTGCGTGCCCCTGCTGCTGGAGGCCGATCGCGACTGGTTGGCAGATCGCATTGATCGCCGCTTTGATCTGATGCTGGAACAGGGCGCGTTGGATGAGGTGCGCGCCGTCGAACCGATCTGGGACCCCGAGGCGCTCTGGGCGCGTGCAATCGGAGCGCCCGAATTGATCGCCTATCTGCGCGATGAGGTCGATCTGGAGACCGCGCGCAGCCGTGCACAGGCGGCTTCTCGCCAATATGCCAAGCGTCAACGCACTTGGTTTCGTGCTCGCATGAAGGCTTGGCACAAGATCGCGTGTGCGTGACCCTGCCGCCACAGCGATGCAGGGACAATGTTGAAAAACTATTGGTTGAAAGCGGGTTACAAGGTAATATTAACGCATTCCGCCCTTCGAAAGATCGCAAAAGTGAAACTTTTTTCGACCCCGCCGCTGTCGCAGTTTTCGCAATCCAAGCCCCGGAATCCGGCAGACGCACGCGGCCCCGAGGCGGCCCGCAGTTCCCTGCCAGCCGCGCCTTCCGCGGTGCGCATTAGCCAGATCAGTCGCTTGGCCAAGGCCGGGCGCTGGCGCGTCGAGGCGATGCGCGCACGCTCTGAGCCATGCTTGCTGTGGTTCACCCGTGGCCAGGGGCGTATCACGTTGGGCGGTGTGACGCGCGGCTACGGCCCCAATAACGTGATCTTCATTCCCGCCGGGGTGATGCATTCCTATGAATTGGGCTCACAACCGCAAGGACAGATCGTGCATTTTGGGCGTGACAGCGATGTCGTGCTACCCCATGCGATCCAGCATTTACGAGTGCGCGACGGGGTCGCACAAGGCGAGATCGGGTCGATCATTGAGGCGGTGCAACGTGAGTTGGACAGCGACCGCCCTGCCGCAGACCGGGCGCTACAGCACCAGCTTGGGCTTTTGAGCGTCTGGCTGGAGCGCCAGATTGCCTCCAATCAGACGGCTGCGATCCAGCCCTCGGGCGCGCGTCGGTTGGTGGCACGCTTCACTACCTTGGTAGAGCGGAATTTCCGCTCGGGCATCGGGGTTGGTGAGATGGCGGATGAGTTGGGGGTCACGTTGACGCATCTGACGCGCGCCTGTCGCGAAAGCTGCAACAAAGGCGCGTCCGAAATGCTGCAAGAGCGCAGGCTATATGAAGCGCGCGAATTGTTGCGCGACACAAAACTGCCCGTCAAAGAGATCGCGGCCAGTCTGGGCTATACCAGCCCGGCCTATTTCACCCGCGCCTTTCACGCCAAAACCGGCAAAACCCCGATTGATTTTCGCCGCACCGGTTAGCACGCGGCAGCGGTTAGCGCGCGACACCTTATTGCGCCGCGATCATCGCGGTTGGGTCTTGGGCCGCCTTGATCGTTGCCGGATCGGGCAGCGTAAAGGCTGCGACCGATCCCATCAGGCGCGCACTTTCCCCCAGCATGGCCCGGCTCGCGGTCGTGGTGCGATCAAACATCGCCGCGCTGCGTTGAGTTGCCTGATCGAGCAGATGTAAGGCGGAGTTGATTTCGGAAATGCCGCTGGCTTGCTCGCCCGACGAGACGGCGATGGTGCTGACTCGGTCGTGAATATCGCGCACCGACGTCACGATCCGCCCAAGCGCCTCGCCGGTCTGCCCCACCAAAGTAACGCCCGATTGCACCTGCACATCTGACGAGGCAATGAGTTCCGAAATTTCCTTGGCCGCATCCGAGGATCGCTGCGCCAGCGCGCGCACTTCAGAGGCGACAACGGCAAAACCGCGCCCGGCCTCGCCCGCACGTGCCGCCTCAACCCCGGCATTGAGCGCAAGCAGGTTGGTTTGAAACGCGATATCATCGATTACCGATGTGATGCGCGAGATCGACTTGGCCGAACTTTCGATCCCCGCCATCGCAGAGACCGCGTTTTCCACGATCTGCGCACCGCTTTCGGCATGGCCGCGCGCGTCATTGGCCAGCGAACGCGCTGATTGTGCGCCCTCGGCTGCAGATTGCACCGAAACGGTCAATTCATTCAGCGCAGCGGCGGTTTGCTCTAGCGTGGCGGCGTTGCGTTCAGTTTGCTGGCCCAGTTCGTCCGCCGAAGTGGCAACCGTTTGCGCCTCGGAATCAATCAGCTGTGCGCCCTGTTCAATCTGGTAAAGCGAGCGCGCGAGCTGGGCCACAGCTGCGTTGAAATCAATGCGCAACTGTTCGTATTCGCCCGGCAAGGCATCTTCAAGCGTGCTGGCCAGATTGCCATGCGCCAAGGCATTGAGGCCAGCCGCTAGAACCGAAACGATCTGCGCCTGTTCCTCAAGCTGGCGCCGCGCGACCTCTTCACGCTCGCGCAGGGCCGCTTGTTCCTCTGCTTGGACCTGGCGCCGCAGTTCCTCGGCCTCTTCCTTGGCTGCGGCTTGATTTATTTCCGCCTCGCGCGCCTCGGCCTGACGCTTGGCCTCTGCCTGACGGGCGTTTTCCTCTTCGATGCGCAAGGCGTTTTGCATCTGCGCGTTCTTTTCGAGGTTTTCGGCAAAAACCGTGAGGGCGCGGGCCATGTCTCCCAGTTCATCGTTGCGATGTGTTCCTGCGACCTGTGTGGTGAGATCGCCTTGCGAAATCCCTTGCGTGGCCTTGGCCAATCCCGAGATCGGGCGCACGATCGCCCCGCCGAGCCGCCATGCAATCAGCGCCGAGACCACAAAGGTCACAGCCGCAAGGACGAGCGATATTTTCGTCATCATTGCGTTGAGGGCCGCGACCTGCGTTGAAGGCGAGGCCATCGAAAACACCCCGACCACATCACCGCTATAGTCGCGAATGGCAAACGCGCGCAGAAAGTTTTGCGCGCCGGCAATGTTGATATCCCCCTCCAGTGTGCCACCCGCATGCAGCTCTGTGAGCTGTGCGGCACTCAGGAATGCGGGGCTGTCCCCGGTTTTGGCCAGCATCTTGGCGGGGCCTTGTGACTGATAGGCGTAATATTCGTAGTTCACCCCGGTGGTCTTGGCGAGTTCATCAAGCAGGCTTTGCCCGACATTCAATCCAACCTCAACCGAGCCAACTTGAACACCGTTATGCACGACGGAAACTACGCCACGCGCGCCAATCCCCGCCTTGCCCGCTTCGAGCGCAGAAATCGCCTTGCCGGAGGTATTCACATCAACCACTGTTTTGCGGAACGCTGACAGGTCATCGCCGCGTTTGTCGAGATTGTGAATGCGGATCAGCGAGGTCGCGGGTGCGGTATGAAATTGCAGCTGATCAATCCCGGTTTCATCGCGCAAAACCGGCCAGTTTTTTGCCAAAATCGCCTCAAGCGCGCCATCATCGCGCGCAGCCATTGCCGCTTGCACCTGCGGCAGGCCCGCGATCAGCTTTGCGCGATCCAACGCCTCGTGCTCTGCCGATGCGATCTTGGCCTGTAACCGCGCGTCAGCGCCATCCATCAGATTGGCGCGGGTCATAGTATCGACCTGCTGGCTCATCCAGATGGTCCCGATCTCCATTAATGCGCAGGCAAGAAGGGCCACGAAGATCGGCAGGATCAATATCTGGCGGCGTAGGGTCATGGCATGGCTCCGATTGGCAAGGTGCCATCGGGATAGAGGCAATTCGCTAAAATCGCGTTTACGAAATTCGCGCAATGCGCCGCGAATGGCGGCCTTTTTGGGCTATTCAGAGATAAAAAAGGGGCCGCACCCCGAAAGGTGCGGCCCCGGCTTGGGGAGGCAAGCCGATCAGAAGAACCCGAGCTTGTTCGGATTGTAGCTTACCAGCATGTTCTTGGTCTGCTGGTAGTGATCAAGCATCATCTTGTGGTTTTCGCGACCGATGCCCGATTGCTTATAGCCACCAAACGCAGCATGCGCCGGATAGGCGTGGTAGTTGTTCACCCAGACCCGACCGGCCTGAATGCTGCGGCCAAAGCGATAGCAGGTATTGGCATCGCGCGACCACACGCCCGCGCCCAGACCATACATCGTGTCATTGGCGATCTCGAGCGCCTCGGCCTCGTCTTTAAAGGTCGTGACCGACACGACGGGGCCAAAGATTTCCTCTTGGAAGACCCGCATCTTGTTATGGCCCTTCAGGATCGTGGGCTGGATGTAATAGCCGTTGGACAGCTCGCCGTTAAAGCGCGCCGCCGCGCCGCCAATTAGCACCTCGGCCCCCTCTTCGCGACCGATCGTGAGATACGAGAGGATCTTGTCTTGTTGCTGCTGGCTGGCTTGGGCGCCGACCATCGTTTCCATCAAACGCGGATCGCCCTGTTTGATCGCCTCGACGCGGGCAATGCAGCGTTCCATGAAGGCCTCATAGATGTCTTCTTGGATCAGGGCGCGGCTTGGGCAGGTGCAAACCTCGCCTTGGTTGAAGGCGAACAGAACAAACCCCTCGATCGCCTTGTCGAGGAAGGCGTCATCCTTGGACATCACATCGCTAAAGAAGATGTTGGGCGACTTGCCCCCCAGCTCCAGCGTGACCGGGATCAGGTTTTCGGTCGCCGCCTGCATGATCTTGCGCCCGGTGACGGTCGAGCCGGTGAAGGCGATCTTGGCGATGCGTTTGGAGCTGGCAAGCGCGGCACCGACTTCGGCGCCATAGCCGTTCACGATGTTGAGCACACCGGCGGGCAGCAGATCCGCGATCAGCTCGGCCATAACGAGAATCGCTGCCGGGGTTTGCTCGGCTGGTTTCATCACGATGCAGTTGCCAGCGGCCAGCGCAGGGGCCAGTTTCCAAGCGGCCATCAGGATTGAAAAGTTCCACGGGATAATCTGTCCGACAACGCCCAGCGGCTCATAGAAGTGATAGGCCACGGTGTCTTCGTCGATCTGCGACATCGTGCCTTCCTGGCTGCGCAGCACACCCGCGAAATAGCGGAAATGGTCGATTGCCAGCGGAATATCGGCCAGCGTCGTTTCGCGGATCGGCTTGCCGTTATCCCAGGTCTCGGCGGCTGCCAGCAGGTCGAGATTTTCCTCTAGACGGTCGGCGATCTTCAAAATGATGTTGGAGCGCTCTGCCGCCGAGGTCTTGCCCCAAGCGTCTTTGGCAGCATGCGCGGCATCCAGCGCCATCTCGATATCGGCCTCGCTGGAATGGGCGACTTCGCAGACTTTGCCGCCGGTAATCGGGGTGACGTTGTCAAAATACTTGCCACCGACGGGGGCGACAAATTTGCCGCCGATGAAGTTGCCGTAACGCTCGCGGAACGGCGAAACCGAAACGCCCTTGAACTCTGGTGCCATATCATTGGCCATGTGTCTTCCTCCCAAAAATCTCCGCTCCCTCCTCATGAAGAGCGGCATGGGATCAGCGTGACAACGCTGAACGCGCCTGCATAGCGGGCTTGCACCGGGGCATTGCCTCATCTGTCTCAGCCGCGAGACAGGTGCAGGTGCAGAAACCCGCGACACGCTCACGCGGGCGTTATTTTATCAATGGAACAAGGGAAAAATACAAATCGGGCGGGCCCGAAGGCACCGCCCGTTTGATCTGAGACTCATTAGATGCGCGGGGTGCGCTTATTCTTCGACCGTGGCCGAGGCGATGAAGTCGGGATCTTCGACCAGACCGTTTTTCGCCGCATCGCCCTTCTTGATCTTGTCGACCACATTCATGCCCGAAACCACATGCCCCACGACGGTATATTGACCGTCAAGGTTGGGCGCAGGTGCGAACATGATGAAGAATTGCGAGTTGGCGGAGTTCGGGTCAGACGAACGCGCCATGCCGACAATGCCGCGCTGGAACGAACGGTTGGAGAATTCAGCGGGCAGATCGGGCAGGTCAGAGCCGCCCATCCCCGCCATCGAGGTGTCGCCACCCTTTTTGCCAAACTGCACATCGCCCGTTTGCGCCATGAAACCGTCGATCACGCGGTGAAACACCACGCCGTCATATTTGCCGTCTTTGGCCAGCGTTTCCAGCCGTTCGACCGCTTTGGGGGCGACATCGGGCAGCAGATCGATCACGACCTTGCCCGTTGTGGAGCCACCGATTTCCAGCACCAGTTTCGGGCCACCGGTATCGGCCGCGCCCGAGCTGTCGCTGTCGGCAAATGCCGCAGGCGCTGCGAGTGCAAGCGCGGCGGCCAGAACGGTGCGGCGGGTAAAATTACGCATCAGCAGCCACCTTTACAGAAACCATCCGATCAGGCGATTTCGGCGGCTCGCCGCGCGCGATCTTGTCGACATGCTCCATGCCCGAAATCACCCGGCCATAAACGGTGTATTGCCCGTTCAGGAAGTGATTGTCCGAGAAGTTGATGAAGAACTGCGAATTGGCCGAGTTCGGATTGGCCGAACGCGCCGCGCCCAGCGTGCCACGATCATGGGGCAGTTTAGAGAATTCTGCAGGCACATCAGGATATTGCGACGCGCCGGTGCCCGCACGGCCCGGATTGTAGTCTTTTTCCATATTCGCATGGGCAACATCGCCCGTTTGCGCCATGAAACCGTCAATGACGCGGTGGAACGCCACGTTGTCATACGCGCCATCGCGCGCCAGTTGCTTCATGCGCTCGGCATGTTTGGGGGCCACATCAGCAAGCAGTTCGATCACGACGGGACCGTCTTTGAGCTCGATGATGATGGTGTTTTCGGGATCTTTGATCTCGGCCATGAAAAACCTCCTTTGGCATTTGGCGCGACCATAGGGGTGCGAGCGGGTCACTCGCAAGGGTAAAGCTGCGCAATTGAGCGACAGGACGTTGACCTTGGCACCCCATATCGGCAAGTTTACGCGAGCGCACAGCCGCGTGATAAACGCATCGCGATCCAGCGACGAATGGGAGAGATTTTTTATGGCTTGGAAAACCCTCGACGAGGTCGATCTTGCGGGCAAGGTCGTTTTGGTGCGTGTCGATATCAACGTGCCGGTGGAAAACGGGAAAGTGACCGATGCCACCCGGATCGAAAAGATTGTCCCCACTGTGCGCGATATCCTTGAAAAGGGCGGCAAGCCGGTGCTGCTGGCGCATTTTGGGCGCCCAAAAGGGCAGGTTGTCCCCGAAATGAGCCTGAAAGTGCTGGTGCCAGCCCTTGAGGCGGCGCTGGGTGTAAAGGTGAATTTCGCTGAAGATTGCATCGGCGGGCCTGCAAAACGGGCCGTGGGCGCGTTGCAAGCTGGTGAAGTTCTGTTGCTGGAAAACACCCGTTTTCATGCGGGCGAAGAGACCAATGACGCACAGCTTGCCGCCTCGATGGGCGCGCTGGGCGAAGTCTATGTCAATGACGCGTTTTCGGCAGCCCATCGCGCGCATGCCTCGACCGAGGGCATCACCCATGTGCTGCCGTCTTACGCGGGCCGTCTGATGGAGGCCGAGCTTAAGGCGCTCAACGCAGCACTTGGCAATCCAGAACGCCCGGTGACGGCGGTGGTCGGGGGGGCGAAAGTCTCGAGCAAGCTGGATTTGCTGGGCAATCTGGTGGCCAAGGTCGATCATCTGATCATTGGCGGCGGCATGGCCAACACCTTCCTTGTCGCGCAAGGCATCGATGTGGGCAAATCGCTGGCCGAACATGACATGGCCGATACAGCGCGCGAGATCATGGACAAAGCCCGCGCAGCTGGTTGCACGATTCATCTGCCGCTGGATGTGGTTGTGGCGCGTGAATTCAAGGCGGGGGCCGACTGCGAAACCGTGGCCAAAGACGCCTGCCCGGCCGATGCGATGATTCTGGATGCGGGGCCGAAAACGGTGGCCGAGATCGCCAAGGTATTCGAGGGCAGCAAAACGCTGATCTGGAACGGCCCGCTGGGTGCCTTCGAAATCGCGCCGTTTGACATTGCCACCAACGCAGCCGCCGCCAAGGCCGCCGAATTGACCCGCGAGGGCAAGTTGATTTCGGTTGCAGGTGGGGGCGATACGGTCGCGGCGCTGAACAAGGCCGATGCTGCCAAGGATTTCTCCTATATCTCGACTGCGGGCGGGGCGTTCTTGGAATGGATGGAGGGCAAGGAATTGCCCGGCGTCGCCGCCTTGGAGCGCGGCTAACATGAGCGGCCCGCGCGGTTGGGCGCTGGTGACCGGGGCCTCGTCGGGCATCGGTCTTGAACTGGCGCGCTGCGCGGGGGCCGACGGCTATAACCTGATCCTGTCGGGGCGCAATCTTGGCGCGCTTGAGGATCTGGCCCGCGAGATCGAAGGGACAACGGGGGTGAGTGCGCGCCCCTGCCCCGCCGATCTGTCCCAACCCGGTGCGGCGCAGGACCTTTGGACGCGCGCGCAGGCACTGGCCGATGGCCCGATCCATGTGCTGATCAATAACGCAGGCCTTGGCAGTCACGGATTGTTCGCCACTGGCGCGGCGGGCGATGCGCGCGAGGATGAGGTGATTGCAGTCAATATCACCGCCGCGACGCAGTTGATGCGCTTGGCCATCGAGGAAATGCGGGCACGCGGTGCGGGGCGGATTTTGAATGTCGCCTCGGCGGCTGCGTTCATGCCGGGGCCGAATATGGCAGTGTATCACGCCTCGAAATCGTATTTTCTGTCGCTTAGCGAGGCCGTTGCAAGCGAGCTGTCTGATACCGAGATCACGATCACCGCGCTTTGTCCCGGCGCCACGCGTACCGCGTTTTTCGAGCGCGCAGACACCGGCACGACATGGCTGATGAAACTCACCCCGATGCCCTCGGCGCAAAGCGTGGCGCGCGCGGGTTGGAACGGCTGCATGAAGGGGCGGCGCATTGTCGTCACGGGCTGGGACAACAAGTTCTTCACCTTTATGCCCCGGCTGGCACCGCGCGCCCTTGTGACAGCCCTGACAGGCTGGTTTTTGCGCCGCGCGGGCTGAAACGCGCGAAGTTGCGACTGTTAGCGTCACCAGCGTTGCAATGGCGAAACGCCGCGCTTATCCCTGCCAAGACCCATTTCTATGAGGAGGTATAGGCCCATGTCGAACGCTCAACAAACCGCGAAAATGCGCGAAGGGAACGGCTTTATCGCGGCTCTCGATCAGTCGGGCGGCTCCACGCCCAAGGCGCTGGGGCTATATGGCATCACCGAAGACGCCTATAGCTCGGAAGCCGAGATGTTCGATTTGATCCACCAGATGCGCGCCCGCATCATCAAATCGCCCGCCTTCTCGGGTGACAAAGTGGTCGGCGCGATCCTGTTTGAACAAACGATGGATCGCGATATCGATGGCACGCCTACCGCCACCTACCTGTGGGAGACGTGCAATGTCGTGCCGTTTCTCAAGATCGACAAGGGCTTGGAAGCCGAAGCCAATGGCGTGCAGTTGATGAAGCCGATTCCGGGCCTTGATGATCTGCTGGCCCGCGCCGTAAAGGCCGGAATTTTTGGCACCAAAGAGCGCTCGGTCATTTCGGCGGCCAATGCCCAAGGCATCAAGGCGATTATCGATCAGCAATTTGATCTGGGTGCGCAGGTGATCAGCCATGGGCTGATGCCGATCATCGAGCCCGAAGTCACGATCTCGATCAAGGATAAGGCTGAGGCCGAAGACATGCTGCTGGCCGAAATCCTGCGCCATCTTGACGCCCTGCCCGAGGGCCAGCAGGTGATGCTCAAGCTCTCGCTGCCCAGCAAAGCCAATCTGTACAAGCCGCTGGTCGATCACCCCAAGGTGCTGAAAGTCGTCGCCCTGTCGGGTGGCTATCCGCGCGATGAGGCGAATGCGAAACTGGCGCAAAACACCGGCATGATCGCGTCCTTCTCGCGCGCCCTCACCGAAGGGCTGAGCGCGCAGCAATCAGACGCGGAATTTGACGCGATGTTGGGGGGCGCGATCAGCTCGATCCACGCCGCTTCAATCGCAGGCTGATCCCGCACCGGGGGGCGGCGACTTCAGACACGCCGACGCGTTTCACATCGCCCCCCTCAGACGCCGGGCAGCTCGGTCGTCGGCGGGCGCGGTGGTGTGTCGTCCTTCAGTGGCACGGTCTGGCGTTCGATCAGGCGGCGCACGCGGGGCGTCGGCTCAGGCCCTTGGTGGAGCGTCAACAGCTCTTGATAGTTCAGCGCATCATTCTTGGTGCGCCGCGCGTTGTGACGCAGATATTCGATCCAGGTCGGGACGTGATAGCTCTCCATCCAGTAGCGCGGATTTTCAAGGTCGCGCAGCAGCCCCCATTGCCGCGCACCGTCGCGAATTCGAATGCGACGCCGGGCGCGCATCAGCGCCATGAACTGCGCGGTGTCTTTGGGGTCGATTTCATATTCGACCAGCACGAGGATCGGGCCGGAGCGGGCGCGAATATCAAGCTGTGGCTCTGGCGCGTCGAATTGCCCAAGCGGATCAAGATCGACGGTCGAGAACTCTGCCAGGCGTAACCAAGCGCCCAAGCTGGCACCGATCACCAGAACGAACGCGGCCGTCGCCAGTGCAACGCTCACCCCCTGATGGCTTGCCAGAACGCCCCAGACCCAGGCCCCGCTGGCCATGCCGCCAAAGGTCGCCGTCTGATACAGCGAAAGCGCCCGCCCGACGACCCAGCGCGGCGTCGCCAGTTGCACCGTGACATTGAACAGCGACAAGGCCAGCACCCAGAACGGCCCCGCCACGATCAGCGCGAGGCAACTGAGCGCCAGCGAGTTGGAGACAGACAGCGCCGCCACCGCGACCGCGAACCCAATAAAGGATATCCGCACGACCACCTCGTTTGAGAAGCGCTCGCGCAGCGGCGCGTTCAACACGACGCCGCCAATCGCCCCCAGTCCGAATGCCCCAAGCGCAATCCCGTAATCAAGCGCCGTCCCGTGCAACAGATCACGCACGACCAGTGGCAAAAGTGCCAGCACCGAGATCGCGGCAAACCCGAAGATGGCGCCGCGCCCCATGACCCGCAACAGCACCGGAGACAAGATGACGTAGCGCAGCCCGGCCCCAAGCGCGAGGCGCAGCGGCTCGCGCGGCAGCGGGTCACTGGGATAGCTGGGGCGCCAACGAAACAGGATCGCGATCAGGGGCAAATAGCTGATCGCGTTGAGCGCGAATGCCGCCGCAGCCCCCGCCGCCGCCACGATGATCCCCCCGATCGCAGGACCAAGGCTGCGCATCATGTTGAAGCTCATGCTGTTGAGGCTGACCGCGGCTGACAGATCTTCACGCGCGACGATATCGCCCATCGAAGCCTGCCAGGACGGGTTGAACAGTGCCCCACCGCAGCCGATCAAAAAGGTAAAGCCCAGCAACAACCAAGGCGTCAGCAGCCCCGCCCAAGTGCATAGCGCCAATGCGACCGACACCAGAACGACAAAAACCTGCGCAAAGATCATGATCCGGCGGCGGTTGAAATTATCCGCCAGCGCTCCGGCCAAGAGGGACAACACAACCACTGGCAAGGTGTTAGAGGATTGCACCAACGCTACCATATCCTGCGACGGCGTCAGGCTGGCCATCAGCCAACCCGCACCCACCGCCTGCACCAGCGTTCCCAGATTCGAAAACAGCGTCGCCGACCAGAGCGCGCGAAAGGTCGGATTTTGAAAAGGCGACAAGACAGAGCGTTGCGGCACTGGAACCATCCAACTGCGGGATGAAGAAAACGGCGATGTCATCAAATAGGGTCATCCCTTTGCGCCGGATGCAAGAGGGTGACAGCAATGTGCTCGCCGATACTGCGCCGTCCGATCGTTCCAAACCCTCGCGCGCAGTGAATGGACGTGAAAGAGAAAGAGAGCGCGCCTACAAAAGAAGACGCCCGCGCAGGTTTGGGCCTCAGCGGCGATCAACGGGGCGGCGCGCCCGATTTCAGCGCGGCATTTGCGCCGCGCAGCGGATTTTATTCAAAATTGATCGCGAGAGGGATTCCTTTGGCGAATCTGCTATGGCATGGTTTGAACCAACGGCCCAAAGAGGCTGCGCGCAGTCTTGCGATAGGCTGCCCGGATAAACGAGGCCGGAAAGACGAGGCAGGACGATGACGATGACACGCCCCACCGTTGGGCCGCTGATCTTTTTCACCATTGCTGTGGTGCTGGGGGCTTATTTTGCCTTTGCAGCCGTGCAGGGACATTTTGGGATCTTGCAGCGCGCCCAGATCGAAGCCGAGATTGATGCCAAGCGTGCCGAGCGCGACGATCTGCGTGCGCAGGTGGATCGAATGGCCAATCTGACCCATCGCCTGTCGGATGATTACCTTGATCTTGATCTGCTTGATCAGCAGGCCCGCGATGTGTTGGGCGAAATGCGCTCGGACGAGATCGTGATCCGCTAGCGCGCGGGTTTTCCAAATTCCTCCTATGCACACGCTTTCCCTGCCCTAGATGAATCGTGATGGCTGTTGCTATCCCGCGATGCCGTGGGGTCATTGCCAACGTGTTGGCTGTGTTATATAGAATGGTTTAACATTGAACTATCTCGATCAAGGGAGGTGCAGCCATGGCAGCACGGAAAGGATCGGCGAGCAGCGCTAAAGCGGGCGCGAACGTCTCGGCCGAAGAACTGACCCAATATTACCGCGACATGTTGTTGATCCGGCGCTTTGAAGAAAAGGCCGGGCAGCTGTATGGCATGGGCCTGATCGGGGGCTTTTGCCACCTTTATATCGGGCAAGAAGCGGTGGTCGTCGGCCTTGAGGCTGCGGCGAAAGAGGGTGACAAACGCATCACCTCTTACCGCGATCACGGCCATATGCTGGCCTGCGGAATGGACCCCAAGGGCGTCATGGCCGAACTGACCGGGCGCGAGGATGGCTATTCCAAGGGCAAGGGCGGCTCGATGCACATGTTCAGCAAAGAGAAGCATTTCTACGGTGGTCATGGCATCGTGGCAGCCCAAGTGCCGCTGGGCGCGGGGCTGGCTTTTAGCGACAAATACAAAGGCAATGACAACGTCACCTTCACCTATTTCGGTGATGGCGCTGCCAACCAGGGCCAGGTGGCCGAGACCTATAACATGGCTCAGCTGTGGGATTTGCCGGTCGTGTTCGTGATCGAGAATAACCAATATGCAATGGGCACCAGCGTTCAGCGCGCCACGAAATCCCCCGACTTCTACGAGCGCGGCATTGCCTATGGCATCGCGGGCGAAGAGGTTGATGGCATGGATGTGCTGGCGGTGAAGGCTGCGGGCGAAAAGGCCGTGGCGCATTGCCGCTCGGGCAAGGGCCCGTATATCCTTGAGATCAAGACCTATCGCTATCGCGGTCACTCGATGTCGGACCCGGCGAAGTATCGCACCCGCGAAGAGGTTCAGAAAATCCGCGAAGAGCGCGATGCGATTGAGCATGTGCGCCAGCTTTTGCTGACCGGAAATCACGCGACCGAAGACGACCTCAAGGCGATCGACAAAGAGATCAAGGGCGTCGTGAACGAGGCCGCCGAATTCGCCAAAGAAAGCCCCGAGCCCGCGCTCGAAGAGCTTTGGACCGACATTTACGCCGATGCGGCGCCGCAGAACGCCTGAGGGGGAACAACAATGGCAACGAAGATTTTGATGCCCGCGCTGTCTCCGACGATGGAGGAAGGCACGCTTGCAAAATGGCTCAAGAAAGAGGGTGACACCGTGTCCGCCGGTGACATTCTGGCCGAGATTGAGACCGATAAGGCCACGATGGAATTCGAGGCGGTCGATGAGGGCGTCTTGGGTAAAATTCTGGTCGCGGAAGGCACAAGCGGCGTGAAGGTCAATGACCCGATCGCGGTGATGCTGGAAGAGGGCGAGGATGCTTCGGATGCCGAAGCCGCCGAGGCCCCCAAGGCGGCGGCGCCAGCGGCCCCCGCCTCTGCCCCCGCGCAAGCGAAGTCAGCCGATGACAGCACCGACATTCCGCGCCCCGATACCAGCCCCGACTGGCCCGAAGGCACACCGATGAAAACGCAGACCGTGCGCGAGGCGCTGCGCGATGCGATGGCCGAGGAAATGCGGCGCGACGAAAACGTCTTCCTGATGGGCGAGGAGGTGGCCGAATATCAAGGCGCCTACAAGATTTCCCAAGGTCTGCTGGATGAGTTCGGCGCCAAGCGGGTGATTGATACGCCGATTACCGAGCACGGCTTTGCCGGTCTGGGTGTCGGCGCGGCCTTTGGCGGTTTGCGCCCGATTGTCGAGTTCATGACCTTCAACTTCGCCATGCAGGCAATTGACCAAATCATCAACTCTGCCGCTAAGACGCTGTATATGTCGGGCGGTCAGATGGGGGCGCCGATGGTGTTCCGTGGTCCCAACGGTGCAGCGGCCCGCGTGGGCGCGCAGCACTCTCAGGATTACGGCGCGTGGTATGCGCAAATTCCGGGTCTCAAGGTCGTGCAGCCCTACTCGGCAGCCGATGCGAAGGGTTTGTTGAAATCGGCCATTCGGGATCCGAACCCGGTGATCTTCCTGGAAAATGAAATCCTTTACGGGCGGACCTTCGAAGTGCCCGATATCGAGGACTTCACCATTCCCTTTGGCAAGGCGAAAGTCTGGCGAACAGGCGCAGACGTGACCATCGTCAGCTGGGGTATCGGCATGAGCCATTCTCTGGAAGCTGCTGAAAAGCTTGCAAAAGAGGGGATCGAGGCCGAGGTGATCGACCTGCGCACCCTGCGGCCTATCGACTATGACACGGTGCTTGCAAGCGTGATGAAAACCAATCGCTGCGTGACCGTCGAAGAGGGCTTCCCCGTCGCCTCGCTTGGCAATCATATGAGTGCCGTGATCATGGAGCGCGCGTTTGATTATCTCGATGCGCCCGTGATTAATTGCGCCGGCAAGGATGTGCCAATGCCCTACGCGGCGAACCTTGAAAAACTGGCGCTTTTGACCTCGGACGACGTGGTCGAAGCGGTCAAAAAAGTGACCTACCGGTAAGGAGACAGGACTATGGCTACGCAAATCTTAATGCCCGCCCTGTCGCCCACGATGGAGGAAGGCACGCTCGCAAAATGGTTGGTCAAGGAGGGGGACACCGTCTCCTCCGGCGACATTTTGGCCGAGATCGAGACCGACAAGGCTACGATGGAATTCGAGGCCGTCGATGAAGGTGTGGTCGGCAAGATCCTTGTCGCAGAAGGCACGAGCGGGGTGAAGGTCAACGACCCGATCGCTGTGATGCTGGACGAGGGTGAGGATGCTTCGGCCGCCGAAGCGACGAAGGCCCCCAAAGCCGCCCCCGCGCCAGAAACCCCCAAGGCCGAAAGCGCCCCCAAGGCGAAGGCGGCTGCTGCCGCCCCTGCCCCGGCAGCCCCGCAAAGCACGGATGGTAAACGCATTTTCGCTTCGCCACTGGCGCGTCGGATTGCTGCGGATAAGGGCATTGATCTGTCGTCCCTGTCCGGCTCTGGTCCCAAAGGCCGGATCGTGAAAGCCGATGTTGAGGCCGCTCAGGGTGGTGCCAAAGCAGCTGCCCCGGCCGCGCAGTCCACGGCTACAACCGCGAGCGCTCCTGCCATGCAACAACCCTCAGCCTCGGCGATTGCCAAGATGTACGAGGGACGAGCGTATGAGGAAATCGAGCTGAACGGGATGCGCAAGACGATTGCCGCGCGCCTCACCGAAGCCAAGCAGACGATCCCGCATTTCTATCTGCGCCGTTCGGTCAAACTCGACGCGCTGATGAAATTCCGCTCGCAACTCAACAAGCAGCTTGAAGGGCGCGGCGTGAAGCTGTCGGTCAATGACTTCATCATCAAGGCCTGTGCGCTGGCGCTGCAAGCCGTGCCCGATGCCAATGCAGTCTGGGCAGGCGACCGGGTGTTCAAGATGAAGGCATCGGACGTCGCCGTTGCGGTCGCCATTGAGGGGGGGCTCTTCACACCCGTGCTGCAAGACGCGGAAAGCAAATCACTTTCTGCCTTGTCAGCCGAGATGAAAGACCTCGCCAAGCGGGCACGTGACCGCAAACTCGCGCCGCATGAATACCAAGGCGGCAGCTTTGCGATTTCGAACCTTGGGATGATGGGCGTCGAGAATTTCGACGCCGTGATCAACCCACCGCACGGCGCTATTCTTGCAGTTGGCGCAGGCATCAAGACGCCCGTTGTGAATGACGCTGGTGAGATTGAGGTGGCCACGGTCATGTCGATGACGCTGTCGGTTGATCACCGGGTTATCGACGGGGCGCTTGGGGCTGACCTGCTCAAATCGATCTGTGAGAACTTGGAAAACCCGATGCTGATGTTGGCCTGACAACAGGCCTGAAAATGAAAAAACGCCGGGCGCGATGCCCGGCGTTTTCATTTCAATTCAATGCGTTCCACTCAACTATTGTGCAAAAGCTGATCCATTTCAGATGCAGGACGATCACAGCCGGCATCGCCGACTATTTTGGCAGGAACGCCCGCCACAGTCTTGCAGCACGGCACATCCATAAGCACGACAGACCCCGCAGCGATCCGCGAATTGTCACCCACTTTGATATTGCCAAGCACCTTTGCACCTGCCCCGATCAACACGCCATTGCCAATTTTGGGATGACGATCTTCGTCTTCTTTGCCCGTCCCGCCCAGCGTGACAGAATGCAACATCGAAACATTGTCGCCCACCACCGCAGTCTCGCCGATCACGATTGAATGGGCGTGGTCCATCATGACTCCGCGCCCTATCCTCGCACCGGGATGAATATCGACACCGAACAGTTCTGACGCCCGCATTTGCACGAAATAAGCCATGTCCCGACGCCCTTGCACGAACAGCCAATGTGCAACGCGATAGGCTTGAAGTGCCTGAAATCCCTTAAAAAAAAGCAGCGGCTGCAGCAGACGATGGCAGGCTGGATCACGCTCGTGCACAGCCACCAGATCGGCGCGGGCCGCCTGACCAAGGTCTGGTTCTGAACCGTAGGCTTCATCCGCGATCTCGCGCAGGATTTGCTCACTCATTTCGCCCGATGCCAATTTCATCGAGAACCGATAGGCCAAGGCGCGTTCAAGCGTTGGATGATGCAACAGGCCAGCATGAATAAGCGCGCCCAAAAGCGGCTCATCGCGCACAGCCGCGCGCGCCTCATCGCAAATCCGCGTCCAAACTGGATCGACCGCAGCCACCTGCGCCATATGTTTCATCATCGGACTCTCCGTTATCGCGTTTCAGCGTATCACATAGGCTGCCAGCCCGGTAGAGGAAGGGGATGACGCAATTTTCAGCGCGCTTGATAATCGATCAGGGCCCCGCAGACGGCCGAAAGTGCTTCTAAATAGTCATGCTGACCCGCATTGCGCGGCCCCATCGGTTGGCCGAGAGCCCAAGACATCAACGATCCATTCCCCCAATCGGGATGTGATTTACCAACCTTTTCCCGATGTGCATCCGCCGCCTCAACCTCAGCTATCGCGTCGGTCAGTCGCGCGCGAATCTGCGCATGCGGCCACAGCATTGCAACCCGTGCCAACGCGATCAGATCACCGTCTAGCACGGGTCGCATTGCGCTTAGCCCGGCACCGAAACTTGCACGAACAATCCCGGCCCATAAACATCTGAAACCTGCGCCACCGCGACCTTGAAGCCACCCGAGATCCCATCCGCGTTTTTTTTGCGCCTGCGTATAGGTCCAATTAGCGGCGTTGATCTGCTCCTCGCGCCGTATCTGGGCCCCTTCCATCACCCGCACGACGTAACGTTCGCTGGCCTCACCAAGCGGCACATCATAGCCCGACCAATCATCGCCCCCGATCCGCGTACGCCGAACCCAACCGAACTCCCAGCCGCCATCAGCGCTGGTGACGCGAAGGTGGCAGGGCGAATATGGACGCAACCCGATGCCCGAAAACGCCTGCACGGTGTGGACATAGGAAGGATCGTCATAGGGCCGTGCCACCGACCCGATCCGATAATGGCGCGCGATGTTGCGTAGCGATGACGGCAAAGAAATCTGATCAACGCCCCCCGACAGCAGAACCACGACCGAGCCCTCTGGCCAAAGCTTCGGCATCAATCCATCGCTGCCCAACTGCCCGCGCAAACGCAGGCTCAGATCATAGATGCCAGGTGCCACCGGAGTGGCGTCTGCGAACTGAAATATCTCCCAATTATCTGTACTGCCGTCGCCAATCGCCATCGCATTGGCACCCGCCAACACTGCCTCCTCACTTGCACTCGCCAGCGTGCCCCAAGCCAGTTTGACCCGCAGCGCGACGCCACGATCCCAAAGACCGACTTGCGCCGCATTCAAGACATTTTGCGTCTGCCCGATCACCGAGCGCCGCTCAATCGTTGCACTGCGCGTGTATCCGGCATCACTCGCGGCGTCATAGACCGCCACTGCCCCGGGCCAAGGGCGCGCGGTGACCGCCAAATGCGGTGCATAGGGGTCTTCATCTCCACTCAATAGCGGGATATCCAAAAACACCGGCACTACGGGAACGGGCAAGGCAAAGGGCTTGATCGTGACCTGCTCTTCTGCCTCATCAGATGGCTCGTAAACGCCTGGCTCGACGCGCACCGCCTCGACCGAAATCGCTTCAGCGCGCTCAACCCGGTCGATCCGATAGCGCCGTGCTCCGTTAGGAACGTCAAGCCACACAACATCGCCCGGCCCCAACCACCCAGAAGACGGCGGCATCACGAAACGCGCCGTATCGCGCGCCACCCTCGCCTCGGAAAGCCAGCGCTGCGCAATGCGCATCCCTTCAGACCGCGTCAATGCCAAGGGCACTTCGCTTGCCGAAGCCGCCGAAGACGTGTCATCCGGAAACACGGCTTCGGCAGCGCGCGTCTCAAAACTTCCATCCGCCTCAACATAGGTCAGCCGCACACGGCCCGCCATTTCCGCCTCACTCGCCCGACGGGTCTCAAGGCTTTGCGCTGCGTCATCAAGCGCCAGTTCCGGCACTCGCAACACCCCGTCCACATTGGCATCGCGCATCCGAAATACCAACTTGCCATCACGCTCTAATGCATCAAACCCATAGGCAAGGCTCAGCGATTGCAAAGCACCGCGCGGGCTGATTGCGCCATCGACGCGGTAGCCTCGCACCACCCCGTAAACTGCACGGGTATCGATGTCGCTCAGCCCAGCGCGCGCGCAAATCTCGTTGACCACATTGGACAAAGGTTGAGCTGTCACGCGCCCTGAAATCCAATGTCCACGGGCGTAATTGACCCCGTCTGACCAAACCTCGCCCAGCGCTGGAAATTGCGGATAGGGACGCGTGTCCCACGCCCAAACATGGGCGCGCGCCATATCCACCATCGCCCCACCATATACATCCGAGACCGGATTGTGCACCGCCTCCCCCCAATAGCTCACCATCGCGCGCAGGTATTGCATCTGCAAGAAATCATCACGCCGACCATCGGAATAGTGAGGCAGGGAGCTTTCAGAGCTCTTGGGGTCTAGAAACTTATTGGGCTGGTTCGTCCCCTTATCAATCGCCGCACACCCCATTTCAGTGAACCAGATCGGCTTTGATCTTGGCGCCCACGCGGTCGACGTTTCCAGTCGCACGCCCGCCACTCGATCATGATGGTCGTTCTCCCACCAACTGCGCATGTCCTTATACCGCCAGACCCACGGCTCAGCATGCGCGCCATCGGTGATTGGGGTACGAATCTGCGCGTCTCGGTGTTCGCGCGAGGCATAATACCAGTCATAGCCTTCGCCACCCTCGATATTTGAGCGCAGGTAATCCAGATCATAAATCGCGCCCCAATGCGCATCCGCGTGATGCTCACCATCGCGCCAATCTGACATTGGCATGTAGTTGTCGATACCAATGAAATCGATTGCCTCGTCCGCCCATAGGGGATCAAGATGAAAGAACCGATCGCCATTGCCGGGTTGATAGCCAGAATACTCTGACCAATCCGCCGCATAGCCGATCTTGCACTCTGGCCCCAAAATCAGACGTACATCTGCCGCCAAATCGCGCAACGCAGCGACCGCAGGAAAGCTATTCCCCACGCCACGTATCTGGGTCAGGCTGCGCATCTCGGAGCTAATGCAAAACGCATCCACCCCGCCCGCCATCGCGCAAAGATGTGCATAATGCAGAATAAAGCGACGCAGGGACCATTCCGGCGGCCCCGAATACATCACCGTATTGCCGACAGGCGTGAAATCAGTGGGCGCAGCGGTACCAAAGAATGCCGCCACTTCGGCCTGTGCCCCAGCACTTCCATCGGGCGAGCCCGCGCGCCCGGGCGCCTGTGAAAGCGTAATGCGTCCGCGCCATGGCAATGCAGGTTGCTCAGCGGCATCGCTCCACGGATCTGGCAGCCCGTTACCTGCCAATTGCTCCATCAAAATAAAGGGATAAAAGGTCACTGCTTTGCCCGCGGCTTGCAAAGCCTTGATTGCTTCGATCACCGAGGCATCCGCTGGCGTGCCTCCATAAACACTGCGCCCCTCTAGCTTTGCGATTTCTTGCGCATCAACACGCGTCAGGCCCGATGCAACCCATGGCATCTCGCGGCCATCGACGAGCTTGCTCGACACTTTCGGGCGCACCTCGCATTGCGCACAGCGCAAATCATTGCCAAACCAAGACACCACCAACGAGGTCGCACCGCAGCGCGGAAGTTCCTCATCCAACACCATAAGCGAACGCTCAAAATCGGTTTGAGACCCGGGCGCGTTCTGGTTGACCAACCGCATCGTGCCGGCAACACCGGTTCCCGAATAGCCTTGCAACGATGACCCCGCAGGGTAGCTCACTCCGCCGCCAAACCCGGTCTCATATACCTTGGTTGTCGCCAGTGCATATTCGCCCGTGCCAGGGATCAATGCGACCGCCTGCAACCCTTTTGTCAAATCCGCGGCGGCATCCAACAGCGGCCCCTGTGCCGGGCGCACCACCTCAAAAGTGAATTGCGGTACCCGGTTGCCAAAAACGGCAAGCTCAAGATCTTCAAACACGACATAAGCGATGCCACGATAGGCGGGCGCGACACCCAGCCCCTCGACCGCCTCGATTTTTGGGTCCGGCTGCTGGTCTTCGCTGCCCGTATAGACCCGCATGTTGAGCGTTTCGGGATCAACCTCCGCCCCATCCGCCCAAATGCGCCCAACCCGCAAGATTTCACCCTCGCCCAGCGCCACGGCCAAACTCACCGAATAGCTGAATTGCGTGATTTTTGGCTGGTTCTTACCACCGCCGCTCGTCTCGCTGCTCTCAATAAACCGCGTGGCCCAGATCACCTGACCTCCCACGCGCATCCGCCCCCAAACCAAGCCCAGACCATCGCCCTCAGACGCGCCCGTCAACCGCAACCGCTCCACCCGGCCCGTCTCCACCGTGCCAGACCCCGCGCCCAACAAGCGCTGGTCAATTGCGCGCCCCAATGTGGCACCAACAGCGCGCCCAATCACCGCACCCGACAGGCCCAGAACCGTTCCGCCAAAGCCGCCACCGATTGCGGCACCCGCCGCCGAAAGCAAAATCGTCGCCATTCAACTGGCTCCCTCATGGAAAGTGAAACCGCGCCACAATGCGCCGCCGCCAAGGACGCGTGAGCGCACTCTCGACAACGCCGTGACCGGTATAGGCATGGATAAACGCGCCCTGCTCGGCGAGCGCCGAGACAATGCCCAGATGCTTCGCCACACCATTAGCACGCATCCGAAACAGCACCACATCGCCTAGGTTCGCGCCTTGCGCTGGGTGCAAATGCCGCGTCAGCGCGCGCCAAAGAACCTCGTCTCCCGCAGGCTCGCCCCAATCGGCGCTGTAGCGCGGCATGCTCTCGGGCTCAGCCCCATAAATCTCGCGCCAAACGCCACGCAACAGCCCGAGACAATCGCTACCGACACCGCGATGCGAGGCCTGATGCAGATAGGGTGTACCAATCCAGTCCCGCGCAATCGCTACTACGCGCAGCCCCGGATCAAGGCTCAACTGAACAGGCTCCCGCCATCGTTGGCCCCACCCTGCACCGGATAAGACACAAGCCAGTCCTCTCCCGGAATATGGGGAAACCCGCGGAAGTTCAGGAAGTTGGCGAACTTGTCGCGACAGGTTTGCACACGCTTGTCACAACCCGCCTCAAGTCGCACCAGATCGCCCACGCCAATCTCGGCGCCAATACGCTGCCACAGCTCGATCTCACGACGATCCCCTGCCAGCGTGTGATCATTCTTCACGAGTCCAACCAAACCCGCAGATGCACCTGACAAAACCCTGAACCGTCCTTTTTCAAACCAGCGCGCATCAAATCCCGCAACCGCGTCAAAGGTGAACACCACCGCGTCGCTCACGCTCGCAATCGGCCCCTCAAACACAAAGCCCAATTGGTCCAAGTCGAACCGGCATTGCCCATCGCCCAGCACAGCCGAGCAGCGTGGGTGATACACCCGACCACGCTCGACATTGAGCGCCTCGGCCAAACCACGCAATTCCGTCGTAAACGCCCCCTCTTGGCGCGAGATTTCCCCCATTGAGCCACGAAACAGCAACGCATATTCAGACAGATCGGCCCAGTTTACGATCCAGGCGCGCACCTCAGCCCCGTCATATCGGCCCGCCAAAATATCCGCCTCGGTGATCGCCTCCGAACTCAGCGCGCCATAGGCCTCGCTATTGTCCACCGACAGGCCTGTACCCTGCGCAATTGCCTTGGCCGTCATCCCGCTATCGGGCTCAAACTGCACGCCCTCAAAGGAAAACGCCACGTCATGATCAGTGAACCCCAACACGGCTCCATCACCACGCGTCACCGCCCAGGCCCGCGCAATCGTCGTGGCTCCGCTGGCAAGATGCGCTTTTAACGCCTCGGAAAAAGCCATCAGATACGTACCTCCACAATCGGAACCTGCGGCATGTCGCCCGCCTGAAAGGACTGGATCGACACCTGTATCGCATCCGCATCAAAGCGCACGGGCACATCAAATTCGAACCCGGCCGTGATTGGCGCACCCTCACCGGGGGGATCATAAAACGTCACCAGCCCGTTCGCCGTATCCACCTCCCAATCCACCGCTTCCGCTTGATAGGCGCCCTGCACACCGGCCTTCACCGTGCCAGCCACCGGCTTGAGGATCGGACGGCTATAATCCACGCCGCCCGAGCTATATTTCTTGCTCAGCTGAAACACCCGAGTGACCCCGTCACCATGTCCGATCAGCTGATCCTCGTAATCCACATCGCGCGAAGGCACGCAGCTTTTGAAATCCGCCCAATCCTTCCAGCGAAACCCGTGCAACTGCCCACCGCGCGCCTCGAAAAACGCAATCAGCCGCGCCACATCATCAAGCGAGCGCAATCCAACCCCCGCATCATAGCGCCGACGCGAATGCGCCCAGGGCGAGTTGCGCTCTTCAAACCCGTTGCTCAGCGTCACTATCTCGGTGCGCCGCTCGGGCCCGCCAACCGAGCCAAAACTCAAATTAGCGGGAAATCGAATGTCGTGAAATGCCATTTCTTGTCCCTCACCGGTTGCGTTCGCCGCGCGCCAATGCGCGATTGACCTGCGCTGCGATCTGCGTCGAGCTGCGCGCGAATCCGGCCACATCTGGCGTGCTCACATTCATCACAACGTTCACGGCGCGCCCCCCTTGCGAGGCCACACCCAGCCGCCCATCAGCCCCCCGCGTGAGCGGCATGATCGCTTCAGGGCCAGCCTCGCCCATCAGCCCCGTGGCACCGCGCATCGGGAATGTCGTCGGGCTGCTGACCACACCGCCTTTGGCAAACGGCATCACCCGGCCTTGGCTAAACGCCCCACCATTGGCAAATGCGAACATCCCGCTCAAAGCCGAGTTCATCCCATTGGCCAGCGCGCCCCCCACGGCCTGTTGCACCGGCTTCATGGCGACGTTGTAGACGCTGTCAGCCATGCGCTGCGCCACCAGCGACAGCGCATCCGACAGCCGCACCCCGTCAAACGCCACCCCGTCAAACGCACTTTTCAAGGTGCGCCCGAACGAGTTGCTCAACGTGTTCACCTCGCGCCCGGTAAACACCAAACTCTCGCGCATCGAGGACAGTTCGGAATTGAACACTTCCGCCATCGCGCCCACACCGCCCAAGCTTTTTTCCAACTCAGCCGCTTGCTGGCTCAGCCCGTCGATCCCATCCACTTCGATCATTGGTTCGTCCTTTCAGATCCATCCGCGCGATCGGGAAACCGCGCCAGCAGCGCCTCAAACCGCGACCGCCCCATCGGGCGCGCCGCGCTGACCCCCTCACCCAGCATGATCGCCAGTTCTGCAGGTGTGAGCGCCCAAAACTCCGCCGGGCGCAGCCGAAGCTGATGCAGACCCACCCGCATCAGCCCCGCCCAATCCAGCCCCTGCGCCGGCATCATGCTTCCCCCGCACCCGGCACTGCAAACGCCCGCGCCAGCAGTTCCGCCGCACGCTGCGCTGCCACCATCGGCCCGCCGCCAATCTCGACACCGCGCAAATCCTCAGCGCGACCTTGCCAACCGCCTCCCCGCAGCCCCGCCACGATCAGCGCCAGCACATCGCGACTGGAAAACCGCCTCGCCTCGAACCGCTCGACCAGCGCTATCATCCCGCCAGCCTCACCGATCTCAGCCTCCAATTCGGCCAGCGCGCCCAGCGTCAGCTTCGCGCGATGCGCGACACCATCAAGTGTGATCTCGACCTCACCGGTCCAAGGGTTCGCCATGTGTCACTCCCTCAGATTGCAGTGAAGGCCAGCGCGCCCGCCGAGGCCAACGCAATCTCATAGCTCGCCTCGCCATCATGACTGCCCGCATAATCAATCGAGGTGATCATGAACGCGCCCTGCACGATCCCAAAATCGGGGATCACGACCTGAAACTCTGGCACCTCGCCATCGAAAAAGATCTGGCGCGCGCGCTCATCCGTGCCCGCATCCTTGAACACGCCAGATCCCGAAATCTGCGCCGAGCGCACCCCCGCTCCCCCCAGCAATTCGCGCCAACGCCCCTCGCTTTCCAGCGAGGTCACATCGACCGTTTCGGCATTAAAGGTGATGCGCGTGGCGCGCAGCCCCGCGATGGTCTCAAAGGTCTGATTGCCATTGATGTCGAGTTTGATCAAAAGATCCTTGCCGTTCTGCGCCGCCATGGCTCATTCTCCGATTAGTGAAAGAAACCGCCTGCCAGCGCCGATCTGACGCTGGCAGAATGTTGATTTTGTGAAAGTTTTGCTCAGCCTTCAACGCGGGCGCGAAAGGTCAGATCGATCCGGCGCGTTGCACCTTTATCCACCCGCCGAGCCTTGGCCTTGAGAAACCAAAGCCCCACGACATGCCCCCGAGACAGCTCAAGGTCCGCCCCCAACAGCGCATCCGAGATCGCCTCGGCCACCTGTTTTCCCGCCTGAAACCCCGCCTCATCCGTGATCACCGACACGATGAAATCATGCACCGCCCCGTCCCCGGTCTTGTCGGATGCATCACGCGCATCTTCAGGTCCAAGGCTCACATAAGTTCCCGTCACCGTGCCCGCAGGCACCGCATCATAAACCGCAGCCCCGACCAAATCGCTCAGCACGACATCGCCCTGCAAGCGCTGGTAAACCGCGCCCTGCAAGGCCGCGCCAATCGCATAGCTCATGCCACCACCTCCTCACGCGCAAAACAGGTCAGGTAGTGACCCGCCACGTCATTTTCCGCGACCGCCAGAATGCGAAACACCCGCGCGCCGTCGCGAAAGCGCTGCTCGGGCAAGGGGCGGCGCGGCGATCCCTGCGGGGCCGCGCGTACGGTGATCTTCCACGGCACGGAGGCCAGTGTCACAAATTCACCTGCACGTTCCACACCAGTGCCCGGGCTCATCTGCGCCCAGACTTCCCCCAACGCTACCCAAGCATGGCTGAACCCGCCCGCGCCATCGGCCACCCGCTCGGGCGCTTCCAGCACCAGCTTTCGGTTGAGAACAGGCACGCTCATCCCCGCCCTCCCAGCATCCGCACCGTGCGCCAACGCTCAATCAGCGCCAATACGCCAAACGGCATTTCGCTGCCCGCCCCCGCACTGTCATGGCGCAGCTCGAAATACTGAGCTGCCAGCAAAAACACCGCCTGAGCCAAATCGACCGGCAGATCCGCCCAACGCGGGCCAAACCCACCCGTGAACCGGATCTGCGCGGTGCCCCCCGTCGGAATTGTCGGCAAACTCGCGCTAAACGCTTCCAGACACGGGCGTTGCATATCCTCGATCAACCGATAGCGCTCGGGCTCGATAATCGTAATCGCCCCGGCACGATCCACCAATTGCATTTCCAAAACCGCGCGCACCGGCGCCACCGGCAGGGCCTGCACCGCCCCGCCCCGCCACGCCTCTACGCTCAGCACAAAATCGCGTGCCAACAACGCCTTGGCGGTGCGCCCCTCGATCGCGGCCATCGCTGCGCGCAAATACGCCTCAAGTGCCGCATCCTCCGCCCCAAGGTCGCCAAATCCCGTGCCCAGCCGCAAGTGATCGCGAAACTCGACCAAAGGCAGTGCGCTTGTGGCCACCGCCGTCTCTTCTCTTAACATCATGGACTCTCTCCGAAATTCACGAGATGACACCCCGACTCCATCGGGATGCCATCCTTCATGTCGGACGCAGGCCCCGCCACCACTCGAACGGAGGGAGCAGCTAGGCAGCGGCTGACAGACCCGCGCCCGCCCCGAACCGGTCACCCGGCCCAAGGACCGGAGGGCTACGCCCCCCGAGCCCCGTCACGCCTCTCAGGAATCGGCGAATTTCAGCAACTTGATCGCAGCGAAATCGCTTACATCGCCGCCCACCCGCTTAGACGCATAGAACAGCACATGCGGTTTCGCCGAGAAGGGATCGCGCAGCACACGCAGGTCCGGGCGTTCCGCCACGGTGTAGCCGGCGTTGAAATCGCCAAAGGCCACCGCAACCGCATCCGAGGCGATATCGGGCATGTCCTCAGCAATCAAAACCGGATAGCCCATCAGACGCGCAGGCTCACCCGCCGCCAGACCGTCCGACCACAAGAAGCGGCCATCGGCATCCTTCATCTTGCGCACCGCGCCCGCCGTCTTCGAGTTCATCACAAAAGACGCATTGGCGCGGTATTCGGCATCCAGCGCATAGACCAGATCCACCACCGCATCGGCCGGATTCACCGAAGAAAAATCGCCATCCGCACCCGTCGCGACATAGCCCAGACCACCCCAGGCCCAGGCGTCATTGGCGACAGCCGGATGGGTCAGAAACCCGGTGGGTTTATCCACACCATTGCCCGAAATGAACGCCTGCGCCTCGGCACGCGCGAATTTATCGGCAATCCGCTGTGCCAGCCAAGTCTCGACATCAAACGCGCTGTCATCCAACAACCGCTGGCTCGCCTTGGGCATCGCCGCCAACTCATAAAGCGGGATCGAAATCCGGTCGATCTGGGGCGTCGTGGTCTCGGTCAGGTTCGCCGTTTCGGTGGCCCAACCCGACCCCATCTCCGAATGATCCACCAGCACGTCAAACGAACTCGCCTCGACATTGACGACATTGGCGATCATGCGGATCGACGCGGTCGAGCTCAGCACACCGCGGATCGTATCGCTGGTTTGCGGGTCGACCAGATAGCCACCCTCGCCAGCCACTGCGGTATTGAGACCCTTGCCCTCAAGGCTCAGGCCCCGCAGCCCGTCATCATCACCCGAACGCAGATAGGCCGCGAACGCTTTCTGATGAGGGGCCTCTTCAAGGGCGGCGGCGGAAAGGGCGGGACGCCCTGCGGTCATATGTTTGGTCTGCAGCATGGTCAAACGCTCATCCTGTTGTTGCAACTTTACATTCACTTCTTCTTGGAAGCCTTTGACTTCCTTTAGGAACCCGGCCAGCGCGGCTTTCACCTCAGTTGCCGGGTCCGGGCCTTCGGACACACCCGTCCCGGCCCGAGCCTTGATCTCGGTCTTCATGCTCACTCCATCTCCATTGCGATCAATGGGCCGGGCGCTCAGCGCGCGGCCAGTTCAGCTGCAGCGCTGCAAAGCACCCCAGCCAGATCGCGCAACGTGCCATCCAAAGCATCACCCTTGGACGCCACACGCGCCTCGCGAAGCATCGGGAAGGTCACAAGCGACACCTCCCAAAGCTCCAGTTCCGCAAGAAGCCGCTGGCCTTTTGCGTCCTTCTCGGCAGCCACCGTGCGGTAACCGATCGACAAGCCGTCAATCGCCCCCGCCGCGATCAGCGCTACCGCCTCGCGGGCGCGAGCCACGTCAGGCAGCAACCGCCCCTTGACGTAAAGCCCACGCGCATCCTCATAAATCTCGTCCCAGATCCCGATTGGCTGAGCAGGGTCATGCTGCCAGAGCATCTTGACGCTGCCCCCACGCCCCTTGAGCCGCTCAAGACCGCGCCCATAGGCCCCTTTGCAGACCACGTCGCCACCCTGATCGGGCAGACCAAACAGGCTGGCATAGCCCTCGATCACCGATCCATCGCTGACTTGCAAAGTCGTCGCCTCGCTCGCGCAAAACTTTAACTCCAGCCCGTAATCATCTGTTGTCATGTGCTTTTCCTTACTTCGGCGCAAAGTCCAATACGCCCTGAACGGCTTGGGTCAGGATCACCGCGACCACCCCGTACACCGTCATCCACAAGCGCCGCTCAAGCCCCTCGATCATCGTCTCGATCCGCCCGAGCCGCTGATCGACCTGAGCGAACTGGATCTCCATGATCTTCTCGGTCGCCTCCATGCGCTGCTCATGCACCGCGAAAGGCTCCTTGAGATAGCGCGACCCACCTGTCGCCATGCCCTCACCCCTCGGCCAGAGGCGGCAGGCCCAACAGCACCCGTTTCTCCGCGTCACTCAGGAATTGCGCCTCGCCCACGCGCTTCCATTGCTGGTCACGCTCGGCCGCCAGCGCCGGGATCTGATCGAGGTCAGGCTTGAGCAAAACCCGCTCGCCCAAATGCGTCGACAGCCACCACGCCACATCCGCCGCGACCTTGCTGGCCAAGGGCAGAATGGTCAGTCGATAGAATGCCCGATGCGCCTCGGCGTAATTGGCATAGGTCGCATCCCCGGGAATCCCGAGCAGCATCGGCGGTACGCCGAAAGCCACCGCAATCTCGCGCGCCGCGCCCGCCTTGGTCTCATGGAACTCCATATCCGAGGGCGAGAACCCCATCGGTTTCCAGTCCAACCCGCCTTCCAACAGCATCGGACGCCCCGCATTGCGCGCGCCCTGATGGTGGCTCTCCATCTCATAGACCAGCCGATCATATTGATCCGGGCTCAGGCTGCCCTGACCATCCGCACCTTTGTAAATGATCGCCCCCGAAGGCCGCGCCGCATTGTCCAGCAGCGCCTTGGACCACGCGCTTGCCGAATTATGCACATCCAGCGCAACCGCCGCCGCCTGCATCGGGCTCAGCCCGTAGTGATCATCTTGAGGATGAAAGCTTTTCAGATGGCAGATCGGGTCGGGACTGCCCGTCATATCAAAGCGATGCTTGCGCCCGCTCACGGTGTAGTCATACGCCACCGGCCATCCATCCGCGCCCGGCACGATGCTCATCCGATCCGCGCGCAGCACATGCAGCTCGCGCGGCAGCCCCGGCTCAACCGCAACCGCCTCCAGATAGCCATTACCCGACAGCATCATCTGCCCATAGAGCGCCTCAAAGAACTCGCCCTGCCCTTGGCCGGCATTCGGTCGCGCGATCAGATCGATCAGCGGGTGGATATCATAGCGCCGCTCTGCGTCCTGACACACCAAAGGCACCGCCGCTGCGGCTTCCGCAATCAGCTTGACACAGCGAAAGCCAATCGGGTTCCCCGTAAAGCCTTGGCGCGTCAAAGACGCCGTGTCGCGCGGACTCCACACCACGCGCCCAGACCCCGACGCCATCGCCACGATACGTCCCGTCGCCGAAGCCTTTTGCTCCGGCGCGCCACCCGCATCGGATTTGCGAAACATTTTCCAACCCATTCCCGTCTCCTTCTCGCGACCGCACCCGGTCCGGCAAAGAAAAGGGCCGGGAAAGATCCCAGCCCTTGCTCTCGAATTTCATCTGTCGAACCGGGGGTTTTGCACCCCCGGCCCCCCGCAGGATATTTAAATCAAGAGGAAGACAGCCCTCTCAAAGCCCGCGCACCTGCGGTCGTTTCCAATGGGCTGCGGGTTCCAAAATCAGCTCATGCAGCGCCCAAACCAGCGCATCCACCCGATCGGGCGAGCCCTTGCCCTGAAAGCCCTGCAAGCTCATCTGCGCCATCTGGTCTTCCAGCGCACCAAGGTTTCCCGCCTTGAGATGGCGCACCCGACCCTGCTCATACAGGGCAGCCACGGGTTCGGCGCGCGCCGATTTCCCACGCGTCGCCCGCAACGCCTTAAAGGGAATAAGCGGGTCGATCTGGCGCAGCACGCTCTCGATCAAATCACCGCCTTGGTTGACCTCTGCCACCAGTTTTTCCGCGCCCCAACGCTCCATCGCCGCCACACCTGCGCGCGCCCAGTCGGTGGGTTTGCCGCGAATGCTCGCATCCTCCAACACCACCGCGCGCCAGTCTTGCACCGGGCCGCGTGTGCACGCTCCGACAACGACGATCCCACATTCATCCGAAGCCGCCTTGCCACTCACCGATGGGTCCAGCGCCACCACGATACGATCCAGATCGCCGGGCGCGTCCACATGAGACGCCTCCAGCATCGCATTGCTCCAGAGCGCACCCTCGACATCATCCAGCAATACGCCGTCCAACTCTTGCCGTCCCAACCGCGTGCCAGCATAGCGCGCCTGCACTTCGCTCAGAAAACTCTCGGCAAGATAGGCCTTGTTCGCCTCGGTTGGCGCATGGGTCACGACAGTGGATGGGTTATTCAAAATCGTCTTGAGCACCCCGACATTGCGCGGCGTGGTCGTGATCACCTGTTGGGGATGCGTCCCCAGCCGCAACGCGAATTGCAGCATGTCCCAACTGTCCTCGGCCTTCTTCCACTTCGCCAACTCATCCACCCAAGCCGCATCAAATTGCGGCCCGCGCAGCGACTCAGGCTCAAAGGCCGAAAACGCCTGCGCTATCGCCCCGTTGGGCCAAACCAACCGCTTGCGCCCAGCCTCCCAAACCGGGCGTCGATCCGGGGGAGAGCACGCCAAGATCCCGCTTTCGCCAAAGATCATCACCTCTCGCACCTGATCAAAGGTCTCACCTACCAGCGCCACGCGCCGCGCCTGACCGGGGTCGAGCGGCTTTGCACCTTCCACAATGGAACGCACCCACTCGGCCCCGGCCCGCGTCTTGCCCGCACCGCGCCCGCCCATGATCACCCAGGATTTCCAGGCACCACTCGGGGGCAGCTGATGGGGCAGCGCCCAAAACTCAAAGATCCACGGCAAGGCCAGAAGCGCATTGTCATCCAACCCTTCAAGGAACGCATCAACGTCCTTCTGCGTCGCGCAGGCAAGCCAAGCGGCGCCCGATCTCAGCACGGGCGAGGTCGAAATCAAGCGCGCCTTCGCGCCCGGTTGCGACCCCGGCAAGCTGTTTGCGGAGTTTCTCGACACGCGTTCTCTCCTCCATCACCAATTGGAATGCGGTGCGCAAATCCTTGACCGCCAGCACCGCCGCTTTCGCCTCAGCTACCTCGCCGCGCCGCACCCCCAGCAGCGCCGTCGCCAGCTCTTCGGCCACATCCCTGTAGAGCGCTTCCGTCAGATCCAGAAGATCGACCGAAGCACCGCCCCCACCCACAGTTTCATTTTTCATGAAGTCCGAACCCACCCTTCAAAGTTGGTCCGTTCGAGAGACATGAAAAAACGCCGTCGGGTTTCCCCGCGGCGCTTGCCCACTTCTCCTAGCATGCATAATTACTACTTTAGAGCGTTCGCAAAGTCAAGCGCTAAATCCAGGGTTGTTTTTAGTGGCCAAATAAAAACCCGGCCTTAACCGGGTTTCTATAATAAAATCAATTGCCTGAGCCGGTTTCTTGCGCCTTCTTCTCCAGCGCACGCCAAGCCGCAACATTCTTGTTATGCTCTTCAATCGTACTGGCAAACGCATGCCCACCCGACCCATCAGCCACGAAAAACAGGTATTTGGTCGAATCGGGATGCAAAGCCGCCTCGATCGCCGCGCGTCCCGGATTCGCAATCGGTCCCGGAGGCAGCCCGTCGATGACATAGGTGTTATAAGGTGTCGCCTTACGCAATTCAGACTGGCGCAAGCCACGCCCCAACATCCCCTTGCCGCCCGTCACCCCGTAAATCACCGTCGGGTCCGTTTGCAGCTTCATCCCTTTTTCAAGCCGGTTGATGAACACACTCGCCACCTCGGGCCGCTCCGACGCAACACCTGTTTCCTTCTCGACAATCGAAGCCATCGTCAGCGCCTGTTCCGGGTTCGCATAGGGCAGCCCATCCGCGCGCCCAGCCCAAGCATCCGCCAAGATTTTCGCCTGCCGTGCCTCCATCATATCCAGCAACGCCTGACGATCCGCCCCGCGCTTGACCTCATAGCTATCGGGCGCCAGCGATCCTTCAGTAGGGACATCGGCAATCGTGCCATCCAGGAACGGCGCCTCTCGCAACCCCTGCACGATCTGCCAGCTTGTCACCCCGTCCACCACCGTCACACGGGTGCGCACGTCGGCAGCCTCGGCTTTGCTCTCAAACCCTTCGGGCGGCTTTTCGCTCTCGGGATTATACTCTGCGACCTTCTCATAATTGCCCGTCGCCGGGTCAAGCTCGCGCAGCAGCACCTCATTGCCACTCACCCCGATGCGAAACACCAACTCGGTCCCGCATGTCGAGGGCCCCCCCGCGGTGATCTGATTGACAATCGCCTCCATCGTGGAATGGGGTTCAATCAGATACGAGCCGAATTTCAGCTGGCTCGCCTTGTTCTGATATTGCGCACCGGTGCGGAAAATATAGGCCGAACGCACGGCACCGCCGCTCTCAAGATCGCCCGAGACTCCGCGAATATTGGCCCCTGGCGCGACACGCAAACACATCGCCTGCGCCAGCGGACCCGGTTCAACATATTGCCGCTTTGCCCAAGCGACCAAACCGCCCAATGCGACCAGAATGATCACCGCAAGCGTCAGAAAATTCGAGACGATATTGCGCCACATCACCCTTGCACCTTACCCAGCACGAGGCTCGCATTCGTTCCACCAAAGCCAAAACTGTTCGACAATGCCACGTCAATCTTGCGTTTCACCGCCACTTTCGGTGCCAGATCCAACCGCGCCCCTTCGGGCGGATTGTCCAAATTCAACGTCGGCGGCGCGATCTGATCGCGGAGCGCAAGCACGCAGAAAATCGCTTCCACTGCACCTGCCGCGCCCAGCAAATGCCCGATCGAGGATTTCGTCGAACTCATCGTGGCCGTCTTGACCCCCTCATCGCCCAGCAACCGCTCGACTGCGCCCAACTCGATCGTATCCGCCATCGTCGAGGTGCCATGCGCGTTGATGTAATCGACCTGCGCAGGCGCAAGATCGGCGCGCTCCAAGGCCGCTTTCATCGCACGAAACCCACCATCGCCATCCTCAGCAGGTGCCGTGATGTGATAGGCATCGCCCGACAGACCATAGCCCAAAACCTCGGCGTAAATCTTCGCACCGCGCGCCTTGGCATGTTCATATTCCTCAAGCACAACACAGCCCGCGCCCTCTCCCATCACAAACCCATCGCGATCCGCGTCCCACGGGCGGCTTGCCGTCTGCGGCTCATCTCCCCGCTTGGTCGACAGCGCCTTGCAGGCGTTAAACCCGGCAATCCCGATCTCGGACACCGGGCTTTCCGCACCACCCGCGACCATCACATCGGCATCGCCCAGCATGATCAGCCGCGCCGCATCGCCAATCGCATGTGCCCCCGTCGAGCAGGCCGTGACGACCGCATGGTTCGGTCCCTTGAACCCAAACCGGATCGAGACCTGCCCCGACACCAGATTGATCAACGCGCCGGGAATGAAAAACGGGCTGACGCGACGCGCGCCGCGTTCCTTTAGCAGCACAGCCGTATCGGCAATCGTGCTCAACCCGCCAATGCCCGAACCAATCATCACACCGGTGCGACACCGGCTTTCCTCATCTTCAGGCACCCAACCGGAATCGCGCACGGCCTGCGTCGCGGCCGCCATTCCATAAAGGATGAAATCATCAACCTTGCGACGCTCCTTCGGCTCCATCCAGTCATCAGGATTGAACGTGCCATCGCTGCCATCACCCAGCGGAATCTCGCACGCATATTTTGTCACCACGCCCGACGCATCAAAGCGCGTTATCGGCCCCGCCCCAGATTGCCCGGCGATCAACCGCGCCCAAGTCTCCTCGACCCCGCATGCCAGCGGCGTGACCATCCCAAGACCCGTAACAACAACCCGGCGCATCCCCGACCTCTTTCGCTGAAAACTCTCGAAAGTTCTGATACACGCGAGGCCCGCGCGGCGCAATCATCCAGACGAGCCGCACCCCCCCTAAGCCCCCCAGCGCGCAAGTCTCTGCCACCCAAATCGCGACGGCCCCGCAAATGCGCGCGACCACGCGTCTCTCACGTTCCACGAAAAACCGGGCGGCTCATCTCAAACGCGCAAAATTTGAGACCTGCAACTTCAACACACCCACAAAACCCGGCAATCCGCCCGGCCGCCTCACTCAACTCAGATCACGCTAGGCAACGGTCCGACACCGGCCTGCCACAGACCGCTTCAGCAGATGGCGGAAACGGCGCATCACTCACAAGCTCACCCATTCGATCAATCCGCTCGCCAAAGCCCTGCCCTGTCGCCAACAAAACCCGGTTCCGCCCCAATTTCTTGGCCTCATACAGCGCGCCATCGGTGCGCGCATAAATTTCATGCATGCTTTCCCCAGCAATCCATTGCGCCACTCCGATCGAGGCCGTCACCCGTTGCACAGACCCATCCTCACGCGCGACCCGCACATCCTCGATACAGGCGCGCAAACGCTTGGCGATCTCATAGCTGTCAACCAAAGTCGCGCCCGGCAAAATCACCGCAAACTCCTCACCGCCGACACGGGCCAGGGTATCATCCCAGCGCATCTCCAGCCGCAGCGCCCGCGCCACATGAGACAACACCCGATCCCCCAGCTCATGCCCGCCCAGATCATTGATCGACTTGAACCGATCCAGATCAATCATCAACATCGAGAACGGAACGCTACCGTCTTCTGCCTGTGCCACCGCCCGCACAAAACGGCGCTCCAACATTACCCGGTTGAACACCTTCGTCAGCCCGTCGCGCAAAGCCAGATCCGACATCATTCTCTCTAGCTGACGACGCTTGTGATCGGCCCGCTCCATCACCATCGCCGTCACCACGATCAGCGCGATATTGAACCCTGTCAGGGCGGCAATCAGCAAAAAGACCTCGCTTTGCCCCTCCAACCAATCGGGCACACGCATGAACAGCCCGCCCAAAACAAGCGGTGTCAAAATCCCGAGGAATAGCTGCATGCGCGCATTGCGCCCCGACGCGTAGGGTCCAAGAAGAACCCGCATCACGCCGCGATTGGCATGGATTGCGGCAATTGACCCGGCCAACGCAGCCGTCATCATGGCCGTTGGCAGCGACATCTGCCCCAGTATCTCATGCTGCTGCCAGATGCCTGCAATCATCAAGATCACGGTCAATCCCATTGCCAGAAAACACAACAGCGCCCCCACCGAATGAAACCGCGCCTCGCTGATCAGGAAACCAGCCGCAATCATGCCCAGCACCAACGCGGTGTTCCAGCCCATCATGTAAGGCCCGCCAACTCCGAAAACCGGCCCGAATTGCGGAATGAACCGCGCTATCACAATGCCCAGACACAGCGCCGCCAATAGGTTTGCAACGCGCAGATCGCGTCGCCGCATCTGCACTGCAAAAGACAGAAGCAAAACCAAAATCGACGTCATTTCATGGGTTTTATAGCTATCCGTGAAAACCCCAAACATCCGCTCCGAACGCAGAAAATGTCCCATCAAAGGCCAAAGCGCGATCGCCGCCGCCAGCCACGCCAAGGGGCGTACCAGAATTTGAGAAAGACGATAAACGGTCAAATCTTGGCTCCTCACTCTCGCACGCATTGCGCATCTACGTCGCGCGCCACGGAACGTGTTGGCCAAGCAAGGGAAAAATGCTGAACAAATCCTTAACGACGATCATCAAACAGTCGCTCCCGCTACGCGGGATTCAAACCTTGCCGCACTCAAAACGAAAAACGGCGCCCCACTCTGGAGCGCCGTTCAAATAGCTCAATCGCCAAAAGCGCGTTACGCGGCTTCCGTGATGAATTTGACCGCATCGCCGACGGTCTGGATGTTCTCAGCGGCGTCATCGGGAATCTCGATGCCGAACTCTTCTTCGAACGCCATGACCAGCTCAACGGTGTCAAGGCTGTCAGCGCCCAGGTCGTCGATGAACGAAGCGCTCTCGGTGACCTTGTCTTCTTCCACGCCGAGATGTTCCACGACGATCTTCTTCACGCGATCTGCGATGTCGCTCATGTCAATTCCTCAAAATTCTAGGGCCCAAGGCCCAGTCTATGCTCGTTCGAGCGTCTCATACACCCCCGACGGATCACGAGGCCGCAAGCAGACCCCACGCAATTTGCGCAAGGCCCGTCTGCTGCGCTCTTAGCGATTGGTGCGCTGCATGGCAAGCCGTTTCTGATGCCCGCGCAAGGCGGAATTGCCCTCAGATAACACGATTGTCAAAGCCACAGCCTCAGATCATCGCCATCCCGCCATTCACGTGCAACACGGCCCCCGTGACATAGCCCGCCTCGGGGCTGGCCAAATAGCGCACAGCCGCGGCGATCTCGTTCGGCGTGCCCATCCGCCCGACCGGAATCTGGCCCATCAGCGCACCCTTCTGATCGTCATTCAGCTTGTCCGTCATCGCCGTCGCGATAAAGCCCGGCGCGACACAATTCACCGTCACACCCCGGCTCGCAACCTCTAGCGCCATCGATTTCGACGCGCCCACCAGCCCGGCCTTGGCGGCAGCATAATTCACCTGTCCCGGATTACCGGTCTGACCGACAATAGAGGTGATGTTGATGATGCGCCCCCAGCGCGCCTTCATCATCATGCGCAACGATCCGCGCATTAGACGAAACGCCGCCGTCAGGTTCACATCAATCACCGATTGCCAATCATCATCTGACATCCGCATGCTCAGCCCGTCGCGCGTGATCCCGGCGTTATTGACCAGAATATCCAAGCCCCCCATCGCCGTAATCGCCGCCTTTGGCAGCGCCTCGACCGAAGTCGCATCGCTCAGATTTGCGGGGCACACATGCGCGCCTTCGCCCAATTCAGCGGCCAATGCCTCCAGCGGCTCCACCCGCGTGCCCGACAGCGCCACAACCGCACCGCCCGCATGCAAAGCGCGCGCAATCTCGGCACCAATGCCTCCGGACGCCCCGGTCACAAGCGCACATTTTCCAGTAAGATTAAACATCTGCGAACCTTTCTTCATCTGGCTTTCATCTGGCCAAAAATACTCCTGGGGGTCCGGGGGGAAGATCCCCCGGCGCGCCCTTAGCCCTTCAGCGCCGCAATATCCTCGGGCGTGCCCACTGCGCGACATGTCACGTCCTTGGCGATGCGGCGGATCATGCCCGACAGCGCCTTGCCCGCGCCGATCTCCCAGATCTCATCCACGCCCTGACCGGCCATCCAGGCCACACTCTCGCGCCAACGCACCGAGCCCGTCACCTGCTCCACCAGCAACTGGCGGATCAGATCGGGGTCGCTTACGGCCTCAGCGCGCACATTTGCCACCAGCGGCACGACAGGCGCTTTGATCGCAACATCGGCCAAAGCCGCTGCCATCGCATCGGCGGCGGGCTGCATCAATGCGCAATGGAACGGGGCCGACACCGGCAGCATCACCGCGCGTTTGGCCCCGGCTTCCTTGGCCAGAACCGTGGCGCGCTCGACCGCTTCTTTATGGCCCGAAATCACCACCTGCGAGGGATCATTGTCATTGGCGGCCTGACAAACCTGCCCCTGCGCCGCCGCTTGCGCCACCGCCGAGGCTGCCGCAAAATCAAGCCCAAGCACTGCCGCCATAGCGCCCACACCCACCGGCACCGCCGATTGCATCGCCTCACCGCGCAGGCGCAACAGCCGCGCGGTATCAGACAAGCTCAATGCCCCCGCCGCACACAGCGCCGAATATTCACCCAGCGAATGCCCCGCTACAAACGCCGCATCGCTCACCGAAAACCCTTCGGCCTCCAGCGCGCGCATCGCCGCTATCGAGGTCGCCATCAGCGCAGGCTGCGCATTCGCCGTCAGCGTCAGCGCCTCAGCCTCGCCTTCCCAGATCAGCGCGCTCAGGCTCTCGCCCAAAGCCGCGTCCACCTCGTCAAACACCGCCTGCGCAGCCGGATAGGCCTGCGCCAATGCGCGCCCCATGCCGATGGTCTGCGCGCCCTGCCCGGGAAATACGAATGCTCGGCTCATCTCGGCCTCCTCCTGCGTTTTCTTTGCAGTCCCAATAGCGCGCGCGCGACCTTGGGGCAAGTTGTGCAAGCGGATAGAAAAAGGGCGAGGCCGCGTGCCCCGCCCTCTCTCTCAGTTCAAATCCAAATGCGCCACCCCGTCCGAGCGCCGCCCGACCGAACGCCGATCCGGCCCGATCGTCGCGCGCACCCGTCGGCGCAGCGAACTGAACGCGGCGCTTTGCACCACATCCACCGGAGTATCGAGCGCGATCTCGATCTCGAGATGCTCGGCCCCTTTGCGTTTGAGTGCATGCACGCGGCCCGTGATCGGCTGCCCCATGTAACGCCCGCGCACCGGCTCGCCCAAGGCAAGCCCTTGCCCGACCGGCGCCTTCAGCGCCGCCGCCATCGTGTTCCAATCCGCATGCCCCGAGGCCTGCGCATGGATCTCATAGGCTCGCGACAGGCTGACGGGTTGGCCCGCCCGCTTCATTGCATCGGCCAGACGATGCGCCTGTGCCTTGGCCTCTTTGATATCTTTCGCAATCATTGTGTCGTCTCCACGGGGGATAATCCCACCGCTCCGGTGCCCGCATTGCCGTAACGCCCCCGATAAGAGAGCTTAGAATATCCGAATTTCACCAAAGGTCTCCCCGCGGGCGGCTGGCATCCGGGCGCCAAGGCGGTCAAATGGGAGGAGCAGGGCTGGCTGTCAAGGGGTGAGGACAAATGCCAACCCAGCGCGTTGCACCAAGGTCAAAACGGATTCGCGCCAGCAGATTGGACCATCCAGACGACCCGCCCAAGGGCGCTGAACGCGATGCGTTGCAGGGAAGACCACAGAACAGTGCGCGACCGTCAGACGCCAACAACGTCGGGACGAAGCGTGTGGAAGATATAGAGCACTTCCGCTTTCTCGTGATCCCCCACGTCAGCATTCGTCAACGCCTTCATCAGATCATCGACAGCCGCCATATATTCGTTGTCGGAAATGTTCATGTGTTTGTGGGCGCTGAGCATGTCCAACCCATCATAATTGTTGGGACCACCCGACCCCATCACAAAGAAATCCGTGGCCTTCTTTTTTATAGCGACCGGATCGCTGCCTGCGAAACGCTTGCCAATCAACGGGTTGGCAATGTGGAAGTCAACAAGGTCGGATGCGATTTGGGCGATTGCGTCGGCACCTCCGAGGCGCGCGTAAAGGGTATCGGTCATCAGCTTTCTCCATTGTCTTGAGGGGCAAGCATGAGAGAAACCAGAAACCCTCGATAGTCCTGAAACTGGACTCCCAGGGGGCGACAGCTAGCCCGCGATCTTCTTCTGTGCGGCGAAAGGACTAAGGCCCAACCATTGCGCCATGGACCGGGCCAAGGCCGGGTCACCATCCACCAAAAGTTTCGATTGCGCCTCGCGCACCGAAGACAGCCCCATCCAGATGGCGGTCATGGTTTTGAGATCCGTGGTGACCCAAAGGTCGACATCAAACCCCGGATCCGTCGAACACAGATCGACTTCGACCTTTGCCTTGGGGTCGATGATCAGCCACCATTCGCGACGATTGGCGGGGAGTTCCGGATAGCAGAACTGCACGACAGTGCGTTGCGTTGGCAGCGGCGCGGGATTGATATTGCGCCGCATGTCCCACATCAAAAGCGCAGGATCGAGGTTCTCAAGAGTGGCCTGAGTCTTGACCCATTTCTGCCCCCAAACACCAAAGGATTCGACGACCTGTTTCAAATCCTGTCCGGCCGCCGTCAGTTGGTAATCGTGAATACCGATCTCATCGGCGACCGGCGTGCGCAGGACGATCCCAGCTGCTTCAAGCTCCTTGAGCCGTTGTGACAGAAGTGTCGGAGACATCCGGGGAACGCCGCGCCGCAGATCCCCGAACCGGGTCGAGCCTGCCACGAGTTCACGCACAAGAACCATGGTCCATCTCGTGCACAGAACCTCGGATGCCATCGCAACCGGGCAGAATTGCCCATAGCTCCCCTTCGTCATCCAAGAGCCCTCCCTAGGCCCAAATGACCTAAAGATGCAGCATAGCATTATTAACGCCCAATTTCATTCGAATTGCAGCGGAGCGATCCGAACGACACGCGAAACTTCCACAGCGTCTTTTCGCCCGCCGCAATGCGTCAGGTTCGGGCTCACGCTAGACAGCCCTTCCCCCACCACGAAAAAGGGCGCCCGAAGGCGCCCTTTTCCAAATTCATCACACCCTGCCTCAGCAGGAGTAATACATCTTGTATTCCACCGGGTGGGGGCAATGCTCGTAGGCATAAACCTCTTCCCACTTGAGCGCCATGTAGCCCTCAAGCTGGCTTTTGGTGAACACGTCGCCCGCCAGCAGGAACTCGTGATCCGCTTCCAGCGAGTCCAGTGCTTCGCGCAACGAACCACACACGGTCGGGATCGCGGCCAGCTCTTCGGGGGGCAGATCATACAGATCCTTGTCCGAGGACGGGCCGGGGTCGATCTTGTTCTTGATGCCGTCAAGACCCGCCATCAGCAGCGCTGCAAAGCACAGGTAGGGGTTTGCCGAAGGATCGGGGAAGCGCGCCTCGACACGTTTCGCCTTGGGGTTCTCGGCCCACGGAATACGCACACAGCCCGAGCGGTTGCGGGCCGAATAGGCGCGCAGCACGGGGGCCTCAAAGCCCGGGATCAACCGCTTGTAGCTGTTGGTCGAGGGGTTGGTGATCGCGTTTAGCGCCTTGGCATGCTTGAGGATGCCGCCGATGAAATACAGCGCCTCTTGGCTGAGATCGGCGTATTTGTCGCCTGCAAACAAGGGCTTGCCGTCTTTCCAGATCGACATATTGACGTGCATCCCGGTGCCGTTATCGCCCGAGATGGGCTTGGGCATGAAGGTCGCCGACTTGCCATAGGCATGGGCCACGTTGTGGATGACGTATTTGTATTTCTGGATCTCGTCGGCCTGATGGGTCAACGAACCAAAGACCAGACCCAGCTCGTGCTGACAGCTCGCCACTTCGTGGTGATGCTTGTCGACCTTCATCCCCATGCGCTTCATGGTGGACAGCATTTCCGAACGCAGATCCTGCGCCTCGTCGATCGGGTTGACCGGGAAATAGCCGCCCTTGATGCCGGGGCGATGGCCCATGTTGCCCATTTCATACGAGGTGTCGGTGTTCCACGAGGCGTCGATCGCGTCGACCTCGAAGGACACTTTGTTCATCTCGACCGAGTAGCGCACGTCGTCGAACAGGAAGAATTCGGCTTCCGGCCCCCAGAACGACTGATCACCGATACCCGAGGCTTTCAGATAGGCCTCGGCTTTTTCGGCGGTGCCGCGCGGGTCACGATCATAGGCCTCGCCGGTGTCGGGCTCGACCACGGTGCAATGCACGCACATGGTTTTTTCAGCGTAGAAGGGGTCGATATAAACCGAGCCCGCATCGGGGATCAGTTTCATGTCGGATTGATCAATCGACTTCCAGCCAGCAATCGACGAGCCGTCGAACATGAAGCCTTCTTCGAAGAAATCTTCATCGACTTCAGTGTTGATCAGCGTGACGTGCTGTAGTTTGCCGCGCGGATCGGTAAACCGGACGTCGACATATTCGACCTCCTCGTCCTTCATCAGCTTTACAGCGTCCTTAATCTTGCTCATGTCGCTAAATCCCTTTCGTTGAGCATTGGGAAGGCCCCGACCCGAAGGCGCGTGGGGCCGAATTGGGGAAACTTACAGCGCGTCGTCGCCGGATTCGCCGGTTCTGATGCGGATCGCCTGCTCCATTGAAGAGACGAATATCTTGCCGTCACCGATCTTTTCGGTGCGCGCGGCCTGCGTGATTGCGTCGATGGCGGCATCGACCAGATCGTCGGGCAGCACCATCTCGATTTTGACTTTGGGCAGGAAATCAACGACATATTCGGCGCCGCGATACAGCTCGGTATGGCCTTTCTGGCGCCCGAACCCTTTGACTTCAATCACCGAAAGCCCCTGAATTCCGACTTCCTGAAGCGCTTCTTTCACTTCGTCGAGCTTGAAGGGCTTAATGATCGCCTCAACTTTTTTCATGCCGCCGACTCCCCCGTCTGGTCTTGTTACCGACCCCCTCAGACCACTTTCCTACAGCCCTCGCAATCGGCGAGGCTGGGTGTATCTTGGTGCAAGCGGGGAATCCCAAAGGCGCGCCCTCTTTTCGGGCAGATGGCGCAAAAATTCAGCAGTTTTGAAACTTTTGGGCGCAAACTCCCCCCTTGCCCTGTTGTATGTCTTTGGCGCAGAGCACATCCTCACGCCAGTGGCCCTGCACCATTCACCAAATCCTCAGACAGCGCCGCTAGACCGTATGCGCCTTTTCCATTGCCCAACGCCCCCGACGGAGGCCCCATGACCCACCAGATTGCCCTAAGCGAAAGCATGCGCGCCAATCTCGCGAAATCGTCGCAGGCACATAAATACGGCCACGGCCATGCGGTGATCTTGTCAGGGGGCGCGGGTCAGGGGGGGGCGGCCCGACTGGCCGCGCGCGCCGCCCTGCGCGTGGGGGCCGGACTGGTCACCATCGCCGCCCCGACCGCGTCATTTTACGAACAGGCCGCGCAATTGACCGCAATCATGCTCGCCGCCCTGCCCGACAGCTACAGCCTGCGCGGCCTACTACAAGACGAGCGCCTGAACGCGCTGTGCCTTGGCCCCGGACTTGGGCGCAAACGCGCGCTTGAAATGGTGCCCGCCGCCCTGTGGGGCGCGCGCGCCACGGTACTGGACGCCGATGCGCTCACCGCCTTTGACGAGGAGCCCGAGCATCTTTTCACGCAGCTGCATGAGAGGGTCGTTTTGACCCCGCATATGGGGGAATTTCGCCGCCTCTTCCCGGATTTGGCGGACGCGCTCAGCGCCCCTGAAACGCCCCTGTCGCATAAGATCGAGGCGACTGCGAAAGCCGCCAAGCGCGCGGGCTGCACCGTGCTGCTCAAGGGGGCCGAGACCACGATCGCAGATCCGAGCGGCAGAACCGCGCTGCATTCTGCGACCGGCGCGCGCGCTGCTCCTTGGCTTGCCACGGCGGGCGCGGGCGATGTGTTGGCGGGGCTGATCACAGGATTGATGGCGCGCGGGCTCACGCCCTTTGATGCAGCCTGCACCGGGGCCTGGCTCCATGTCGAGGCGGCGCGGGCCTTTGGCCCCGGCCTGATCGCTGAAGACCTGCCCGAAATGCTCCCCCGCGTCTTTCGCGAGATTGGGCTGTAAGCGGATGTCATCGCAGGCCGAGAACACGGCGCGCCCCATGCCCCGGCGTGCTTGGGCGCGACCCGCCCGCCCCACAAATGACCTTAGGCGGTGACGCGCGCAGGCGTCATCGCAACCTCGACGCCATCGACATAGATCACTTCGGGCCCGTCAAATTCCAGCACGAACATGCGCGCCCGCCCGTTGCCCTTGGTCACATATTGCCCATCAATCATCGAACAAGCCGCGACCAATGCCTCCTGCTTGCCATAGATCAGTTTCACACGCCAATCGCGCAGCAACAGGCGCGCTTGCAGACCCAGCAGCAACGGCGCACCGGGGCGGTCATGCCCCAACGCGCCCGGCGCCACGCGCACCAACGGCCCAACATAATCCCCGCTGCGCACAGCGCGCAGCCTGCGCGCCCCAGCGCGCGTGATGATGTGATCGCCCGGCTCGAGATATTCGATGGGCAACGCCCCATCCAATGTGTAAATCCGCGCGCCCTGTGCAATCGCACCGGCCAAATCGCGACTATCGGCACTCGCGTCGTCGCGCGTGCCGGCCTTCAAATCGATCAATTCGTGCAACAAGGCGCTCACCCCATCGCACCCCGGACCGGTTTTGCCCATGGTGATACCTGCTTATCTGCCTCAAGTCATGCGGCGTCTTTTGCGCCTTTCCAACAGCTTAGGCGCATCCACGCCAAAGATGCGAGCAAAAAAGCAAGCACCCCCTTTCCAGCGCGCACTGCTGTTGCTATTACGCCCCGCATGCGGGTGTGGCGGAACTGGTAGACGCACCAGATTTAGGTTCTGGCGCCTTTGGCGTGGGGGTTCGAGTCCCTTCACCCGCACCATCAACTTCGGTTGAAACCCTTTCTCATTGACGAACAAGTACTTGCGCCGTTGTGCCAAGGCACAGCCTTGGACACAGCGAGAGCATTTCGATGTCCGTTACATTGAAGCTGAATCCTATCACCGAATTGTCGGGAGACCAGAAAGGGCTCCGCAGACGCCCGCCCCAAGGATGCGGCCGGGGCCAAGGGAATGAACGCCAAAACAGGCATAGAGGACACGACGTCCGACATCAATTTTGCTCAACATGTCCCCCTGTCGCCAAGCCGGACACAGCAACCTGCACGCTTTTTAAAATCGTATTTTCCTGACACATACCGAAATCAAATCAATCGTTCCGACCCCAATGCCCCCACCCTCGCCCGATTTCATGGTGCCTGCGCGGCGATGTTTGGGGAAATACATGACACCGAGATGATCCGCGCACGCCTGTTTTCGCCTTGCCACCAAGGCGCGCGCCCCCTAGAAGGGCGGCTGAAATTGCGAACCGGCCGCGATCCGCGCGGCGTTAAGAGATAAAGGACATTCCATGCAGGTCACCGAGACCCTCAACGACGGCCTCAAGCGCGGCTATGAGATCACCATCACCGCCAAAGAGCTGGACGACAAGGTCAACGCCAAGCTGGTCGAGGCTCAGCCCGAGATCGAGATGAAGGGCTTTCGCAAGGGCAAAGTCCCGATGGCAATGCTGCGCAAGAACTTCGGCCCGCGCATCCTTGGCGAAGCGATGCAGGAATCGGTTGATGGCGCGATGAGCGAGCATTTCGAAAAAACCGGCGATCGCCCCGCGATGCAGCCGAAAATCGAAATGAAGGGCGGCGAAGAGTGGAAAGAGGGTGACGATGTTGTCGTGACCGTCGAATACGAAGCCCTCCCCGAGATCCCCGACGCCGATCTGTCCGATGTCACGCTCGACCGTCTGGTTGTCAAAGCCGAAGAGGCCGCGATCACCGAAGCGCTGGAAAGCCTTGCCAAGACCGCCAAGAATTTCGAAGCGCGCGCTGACGGCGCTGCCTCGGAGACCGGCGACCAGGTCGTGATCGACTTTGAAGGTTTCGTCGATGGCGAAGCGTTCGAAGGCGGCAAAGGCGAAGGTTACCCGCTGGAACTCGGTTCGGGCTCGTTCATCCCCGGTTTTGAAGAGCAGCTGATCGGCAAGAAAGTCGGCGAGAATGTCGACGTGACCGTCAACTTCCCGACCGAATATGGCGCAGAGCATCTGGCGGGCAAAGAGGCCCTGTTCAAATGCACCGTGCATGAAGTCAAAGCGCCCAAAGCTGCCGAAATCAGCGACGAGATGGCCAAGCAATTCGGCGCCGAGGACCTGTCGGGTCTGAAGGGCCAAATCGCAGAGCGTCTTGAGGCCGAGTATCAGGGTGCCGCACGTCAGGTGATGAAGCGTGGTCTTCTCGACCAGCTCGACACCAAGGTGAAGTTCGACCTGCCCCCGAGCCTTGTTGAGGCCGAAGCCAAGCAGATCGCGCATCAGCTGTATCACGAAGAGCATCCCGAAGATCACGGCCATGACCATGGCGAGATCGAAACCACGGATGAGCACAACTCGCTGGCCGAGCGCCGCGTGCGTCTGGGTCTGTTGCTGGCTGAAATCGGTCGCAAGCAAGAGATCGAAGTCACCGATGCCGAGATGACGCAAGCGATCATGAACCAAGCCCGTCAATACCCGGGTCAGGAACGTGCGTTCTTCGAATTCGTGCAGCAAAACCAGCAGATGCAACAGCAGATGCGCGCGCCGATCTTTGAAGACAAGGTCGTCGACTACATCGCCGGCGTGGCCAAAGTGACCGACAAAGAGGTCACCAAGGAAGATCTGCAAAAAGCCATCGAAGCGCTCGACGAACTCTGAGCCAGATCGACTGGATTATACGAAAGGCCGCCCCTCGGGGCGGCCTTTTTGCTTTGGCGTAGGGCGCGGATCTTAAGTATAGACGCCAAGCGCTTCGTCATAAGCCAGCAGCGCCGCGCCCCCTTGCCGGATCAGATAGGGCGGGATAGCCAAACACCAGCCCCTCTTGCGCGACGGCCTACAGAACACTGTCCGGGTCGAGTTAGGGCAAATACCTAAAATCGCCATAACGCTGCACCCTATCCTGCCCCGGCGTAAAATCGGTGATCATCGCGCCGGTCAACACCGCTAAAAATCAGTGTCGAGAAAATCACCCGTCGCCCCCGGCCAATCAAATTTGGGTCCGCCCATGAAAAAACCGCGCCCCTGAGGGCGCGGTTTCCGATCAGATCAGGTGATCTAAATCTTAAGCGTCGTCTTCGGGGGTCGCGACGCGGCCACCCTCGTCCTCGTCGTTATCGTCGTCTGCGGCAGCGCCCATATCGTCGAACAGCTCCGAGATTTCGAACTCAGCCGCCGCATCTTCTTCGGCAGCCATGTCTTGGATCGACTTGCCCGTTGCCTGCAATTCGGCTTCTTCGGCCGAACGCGCGACGTTGAGCGTGATCACAGCCACGACCTCGGGGTGCAGATGCACCTCAAGCTCGTGCAGACCCAGCACCTTGATCGGCTGACGGATGATGACCTGCTTGCGGTCCACCGAGAAGCCCTCTTCGGTTGCGATCGTTGCGGCGTCACGGGTGGTGACGGACCCGTACAGGTTGCCACCATCAGAGGCCGAGCGGATCACGACGAACTGCTGACCATCAAGACGGGCCGACAGCGCTTCGGCCTCGGTTTTGGTTTCAAGGTTGCGTGCCTCAAGCTGTGCCTTGCGCTCCTCAAAGGAGGCAATGTTGCCGGCATTGGCGCGCAGCGCCTTGCCTTGGGGCAGCAGATAATTGCGACCGTAGCCGTCCTTGACGGTCACGACATCGCCCATTTGGCCCAGCTTGGCCACACGTTCCAGAAGGATCACTTCCATTGGTCGGTCTCCTTATTTCACGGCATAGGGCAGCAGCGCGAGGAAGCGCGCGCGCTTGATCGCACGGGCCAGTTCACGTTGCTTTTTCGCCGAAACGGCGGTGATACGGGCGGGCACGATCTTGCCACGCTCGGAAACGTAACGCTGCAAAAGACGGGTGTCTTTATAGTCGATCTTGGGCGCGTTATCGCCCGAGAACGGGCAGACCTTACGGCGACGGAAAAACGGTTTTGCCATGGTGTTGCTCCTATGTCTCGATCAACGGCGCTCGCGACGGGTGTCGCGTTCGTCGCGTTTCTGCATCTGGGCCGAGGGGCCCTCTTCGTGAGCGTCGACCTTGATGGTCAGCACACGCATCACGTCGTCATGCAGACGGGCCAGACGCTCCATTTCCTGCACCGCAGCCGAAGGGGCATCGGTGCGCAGGAAGGCGTAATGGCCTTTGCGGTTTTTGTTGATCTTGTAGGCCATGGTCTTCACGCCCCAATACTCGTGCTCAACGACTTTGCCGCCGTTGTCCGAGAGGACCGTGGAGAAATGTTCGATAAGACCTTCAGCTTGCGTGTTGGACAAGTCCTGACGCGCAATGAGGACATGCTCGTAAAGCGGCATGCGAACTCCTGTTTTCAAGGCGGCTTCATAGATGGGCATTTGGCTTCCGCAACCCATCACGAGAGGCTCCGCCGGTTCAATTCAACGCGGAAGATGGGGCCTTATAGGGGAATAGGCGTGGCGCGCAAGGGAAAACCGGGCGCGGGGCCGGGAAACGGGGGCTGTTGGTTCGCGTGGGCGGCGAAAGGCGGCTTCGAGCCCATTTTGCAAGATTTCTGCTTCGCAGCGAATGTCGGTTTGCAGAAGAAGCTCAAAAACCTTCAACTAGGTCTTTGGTTTGAAACGGGGTTTTTGGTAGCCTCCAACAAGGTAGTTTGCGCGTGTTCCACAAACGAGGGTTTTTGGAACACCCTTGAGGCGTTGCTCAAGTTTTCACTACATCTTTCCCAACTATTGCACCGGCGACCTGACTCCAACTTTCATGCAAACCTTCGATGGCAGACGATGGTTCGAAATCATCGTTCAATTTGAACAGGCCTGCTTGGATTTGACCGGGGTTTATTTCAAACTCAGCACAGTCATCAAACAGAACCATCATATCGGACAGTGAGTGGTAAACAGCGGTTTTGACAATCAGAGCCAAGTCGGCAGATGACACACCTGCATCTTCGTTCCGCTTTACCGCATTACGCACTTCGTCAGTTACCCAAGCCGCATCTGCAAACAATGCGGGCATTCTAGAAGATCTAACGACTACGTCTGCCATGGCTCTAAGCACGGTAGCTCGGGACAGTTGGTCAATGCCCTCATTAACCTGTGATTTTGCCCAGCTGGCTGGGTCCGGCACACCTAACATCTCAAACTTTGCCGCAAGATCTTCCGTATTGGTCATCAATGGGTCCTCTAATAAATTGATATGAGTATCAATCTGCCGCTATTCGACCTGCGGTCAAGCTTCCCAAAACCACCGTTTTGGAACGTTGCTGAAAGCGGTCGTTGGCGCAACCGCAGCGAAAGCTCACTTTGTCCGCACTCCCGACACTCCCCGCCCCCTCTCAACGCGCGCCCGCGTTAATCCGGCCCATCGCTTCAGCCCCAATGGTGAAACTCTCGCGCCGGGCGGGCTGGTCAAAGATATGCCCCGTCAAAATCACCTCATCGGGGCGATAGCGCGCGATCAGATCGCGTAGCTGCGCCTCGACCTGTCCCGGATCGCCCAGCGCCACGACGCGCAGCGCGGCCTCGGCCATCTTGATCTCAGCATCGCTCGCCACCGTGCTCAGATCGGCCACAGGCGGGGGCAGCGGCCCGGCCATGCCTTTGCGCAGCCGGATGAAGCCCTGCAGCATCGAGGAGCGCAGCAAATGTGCCTCGGCCTCGGTTGGCGCGGCAAACAGGTTCACCGCCAGCATAAATCGAGGCGCGTCGGTCACGCCGGGGCGGAACCGCGCGCGATAGATCTCTACCGCCTCGCCCAGCATATCGGGCGCGAAGTGACTGGCGAACGCGTAAGGCAGCCCCAGATGCGCCGCCAGTTGCGCGCCAAACAGCGACGAGCCCAGCATCCAGACCGGCACATTGGTGCCCATGCCCGGCACCGCGCGCACCCGCTGACCGATCTGTTCGGGGCCAAGAAAGTCCAGCAATTCCACCACATCCTCGGGAAAGTGATCGCCGCCGCCCATCCCGCGCCGCAGCGCCTGCATGGTCGCGGGGTCGGTGCCCGGCGCGCGCCCCACGCCCAGATCAATGCGCCCCGGATACAGGGTTTCGAGCGTGCCAAACGCCTCGGCCACCTGCAAGGGCGCGTGATTGGGCAGCATGATACCCCCCGCACCGACGCGAATGCGCGCAGTCTGACCCGCGACATGGCCGATCACCACCGCCGTTGCGGCACTGGCAATGCCCGTCGAGTTGTGATGCTCGGCCAGCCAAAAGCGGGCATAGCCCAGACCCTCGGCGTGCTGCGCCAATGCGACGGTGTTGGTTAATGCATCACGCGGGCTGGACCCTTGCGGGATCGGCGAAAGATCGAGAACGGAAAACGGGATCATCGGGCACTCCTGGTCTAAGAGGCCTGATCTAGCGCGGATTGCGCGCGCGCACACCCCGCAGGACGTCACGAAAAAGGCGCGCAAGGCCCCCTGCCCTGCGCGCCCTCCTGTATCTGATTGCGATGGGCTTAGTTGCCCGCCTGAATGCGCTCCATCAAGGCCCCGGTCTCTTCGGCGGGCAGCGCGGAATTCAGCGCCATCCAGATCACCACCAGCGACCAGATCGCGACAAGCGCCATCCCGGTCCAGAACCCGACCAAGGCAAAGCCATTGCCCGTCGCTCCCAGCGCTGACAGCACCCAAAGCCCGCCAAACCACGCGGCCAGCCAGCCGATATGTTTCCAGCCGAACTCGGCAGCCGATTTCTTTTGCACGACATGAAAGACAAAGGCGTAGATCGCAAAGCCTACGGCCAGCATCCCGAACAGGATCGAGTCGGTGTAAAACCCGGTCCAATAGATCACGAGATTAGAGGCCACAAAAGCCAGCGGCGCCAACACCTCCGCCCCTTTCAGGCGGAAAGCGCGGTCAGCGTCGGGTTGGCTGCGGCGCAACACCATCAGCACGATCGGCCCCAACCCGTAGGTGAGAACGGTGATCGAGCTGATATAGCCCACCAGCAATTGCCACGCCGGGAACGGCAGCAAAAAGAACACACCCGACGCCCACATCACGACAACGGCCAACCACGGCACGCCAAATTTGGTGGTCTTGGTCAAGGATTGCGGCCCGCTATCGGTATCACCCACCGCGAACAAAATACGCGACCCGCCCGTGACATAGATCAGCCCAGTACCGCCGGGCGACACATAGGCGTCGATATACAGCAGCAAGGCCAGCCACCCCATGCCCAGCGTCGCCGCCAAGCCTGCGAACGGCCCGGCAGAGCCAACAAAGTTGAGATGAGACCAGCCGTTTTTCAGATCCCCGGGCGAGAGCGCCATGATAAACGCCACTTGCAGCAAGATATAGACAAACGCCGCCAACAGCACCGATCCAATCACCGCCATCGGAATGTTGCGCCCCGGATTGGCGCTTTCTCCACCCAGATCAATCGCGGTGCGAAAGCCGAGGAATGAGAACACGATGCCCGCCGCCGGAATGGCCGTGAACATACCTTGCGAGCTATAGGTGCCCACACCGGCCTGCCACACGCCCCAATGGGTCGAGGCTACGATCAGGCCAACCACGGTGATCAGCGGCACCGCGATCTTCCACCATGTCACGGCGTTATTTACCCGCAACAGCGCCTTGATCGCCAGCAGGTTCAGCACCGCCAGCACCGACAGCAGCACGGCCGAGGCCAAGAACCCCATGCCGGTCAGCGTGCCCGAGCCATCCGCCTTGATGAAATAGGGCAGGTAGTTATTGGCGTAGGTGACGATCCCCTCAGCCTCGACTGCGGGCACGGGCGCGTAGCTGAGAAACAGCATCCAGCCCCAAAGCCTGCCCAACGTCGCGCCGTGGCTGGCATGGCTCATATGCACCAGCGCGCCGGATTTCGAAAACATTGTCGACAGCTCTGCGAAACACAAAGCAATCAACATGATGATTGCTGCCCCGATCACCCAGGACCAAACGCTGAGCGGCCCAGCGATCTTTGAGGCGTGATAGGCCCCAAACAGCCACCCCGATCCAATCATCGAGGTGGTAGAAGCAAAGAGCAACCCTGTGACGCCGGCATCTCGGCGCAGCTTACCCGATCCTGTGACAAATTCTGTTGAAGCCATTTTAATTCCCCCCTTTTGATGAAACCTTTTTCAAGGGTCATCATAGGGCGCGTGCTGCTTTATCCTTGCAATTACACGGCTTTGTGCAGGTCTGCGATTGCGCGTGACGAAACAAAATTGTGAATTCACGGTGAAAAATCGACCCGCAGATCGCTTTGCCCAGCGCAAAACGCAGCAATTCTTCCTGACCTAGCGTAAGGTTAACGCCCTAGCGCCCCAACACCCGCGCCATCACGCGTACCAGCCGCTTGCGCGCACCGCGATAGGGCGGCATCAAGGGCGCAATCGGGGCAAAGCGATTTTCCAGCACCGATTTTTCATAGCTGAATGCGTTGAACCCCCAGATCCCATGCGCCGCACCAAGCCCGGAATTTCCGATCCCGCCAAATGGCAGGTTGAGATGCAGGAAATGTACCAAGGTCAGGTTCACGCCCAGCGCGCCCGAAATCGAAGAGCGCGACACCTGATCGATCACAGCGCGATCGCGTTCGAACAAATACAGCGCCAAGGGGCGCGGCCCCGCCTCGATGCGCGCCAAGACGCCATCCAGACGATCATAGGGGATCACCGGCAGAACGGGGCCGAAAATCTCGTCGCGTTCGACGCCCATCTGGGAATCCGTGCCCATCAGAACGGTGGGCGCGATATAGCGGCTTTGCGCATCGCTGGCCCCGCCCGTCAGCTTGCGCGCGCCCGCTGCCTCGGCCTGCGCGATCAACCCCGAAAGACGCTCGAAATGGCTAGGGTTGATGATGCGGGCAAAATCGCGCGAGGCTGCCTGAGCCGCCTCGTCGCGGCCATACATCTTGGCGATTGCGGCTTTCAACTCGGCCAGAAACTGCGTCTCGACCGATTTCGCCACAAAGACATGATCGGGCGCGATACAGGTCTGCCCGGCATTGGCGAACTTGCCCCATGCCGTCATCTTGGCCGCGCGCTTGATATCCGCGCCCGCCCCCACGATCACCGGCGATTTCCCCCCCAGTTCCAGCGTCACCGAGGTAAGGTTCTTCGCCGCCGCCTGCATCACGATCTTGCCCACGCGCGGGGAGCCAGTGAAGAAGATATGATCAAAGGGCAGATCAAGCAGCAGCTCGCTGACCTCAACGCCGCCCTCACAGACACTCACCAGATCTTCAGGCAGCGCCTCGGCCACGATCTGGGCGACAACCGCAGCGCTGGCGGGTGCCAGTTCCGAAGGTTTGATCACCGCGCTACAGCCCGCCGCCAAGGCCGACACCAGCGGGCCCAGCGCCAAAGTCACAGGGTAATTCCACGGCGAAATGATCAACGCCGTGCCTTTGGGTTGGGGCACGATGCGGGCGCGCGTGCCAAAAGAGACAAGGGTTGAGGCCACCTTGCGCGGACGCATCCAGCGCTTGAGGTGACGCAAAGCATGCGAGATTTCAGCCTGAACGGCCATGATCTCGGTCAGGCGGACCTCGGTTTCGGGCTTGCCGAAATCTTGCGCCAGGGCGGCGATGATCGGCCCTTCAAATTCGCGCAGGGTCTTGCGCAACGCCAGCAGGGCTGCGCGCCGTTCGCTATAGCCAAAATGCGTGCGCCGCTCGGCATTGCCCATGCTGAGGCGGCGAAACATCTTGCGCAGCTGCGCCTCTTGCGTTTGGGGTCCGCCGTCCATGATCGTTCCTTTGTTGTGCGCGCGTCAGCCTACCTGGCCCGGCCCTATTCGGGTTTGCGCGCCGCGATGCAGCGATAGCTAAGCGGGCCCTGCCCATCTGCGCGCCCCGGGATCGGCGCATGCGCGTGAAAGCCCATCAACCCGGCCGCTCCATTGCGCGCAAGATAGCGGGGGAGCGTTTTCATTAGCACGCGTTTGAAGCCGCCCTCAATCCCAATGCAGCGTTCGTGCAGCATCACCAGTGTTGGCAGAACCTGAAGGTTGTAATCCTCATCTGCCACCAACTCCAACCCCGCCCCTTTCACCGCATCCATCCAAGCGGGCACGGTGTGAAAGCCGCTGTTCACCGCCACTGTGATTTCCGCGATTTCCATTGCGCGGGCGTAATCTTCGCTCAGTTCACCGGGCTGAAAATTGCGGAAACTGTCAAACACCATAAAGCGCCCGCCCGGACGCAGGCGCGCGGCGATTTGCTTGAACAGGTTGGGCAGTTCGGGCGCATGGCACAAAGCCTCGACCGAATAGATCAGATCGAACTGGCCAAGATCTTCGGGAATTGACGCAAAATCGCCTTCGCGCGCCTCCATGTTGGTCAGCCCATTCTTTTTCGCCCGTTTGCGCGTGCGCCCGATATGGTCTGGCAGCAGATCAATCCCCGTAACCTTGGCATCAGGAAAATTCTTGGCCATCCAGACAAGGTTGAACCCAGCCCCCGATCCCAGCTCAAGGATATTCTCCATCTTCTCGCCGCTCATCAGATCACGAAACCGTTTCACCTGCTTTTGAAACCCGCCCAGCCCCGGCTCTGACCCATCGTTGAGCGCCATATGCATCGCACCGCGCGCATGGTAATATTTCTCATAGCCGATCAAAGATTGTTTGTAATAGGCGCGCACCTGGTCTTTGCCACGGTCGTTCAGAATCGTATTTGCGCCAAACACACGGTCCAAAAGGGCAAGAGACTCCGGCAGTGGCAAAATGCTGGACGGGGGCTGGTACTCCGACATTGCAGCACCTTCCAAATAAGGATTTAGCGCGCAAATTAGCATCCAACCCGCGCCATCTCAAGGCGCATCAACTGGCTCCTGCCAAGCCCCCTGCGCAGGCGCCAGAACAGAGAACGCCATGCGCTGCGCCCGAGCCTGCCGATTGGGCCGCGCGCGCCAGCAGCATGATCGCGCAAATATCAGTATTTTCGCACGGAGAAATGCCGAAATGCAGCTACGCCGTGCAGAAACGCCCACACCGTTCTGCGCGATTGGGCGCTTGCCCGACTCCACCAGCCCTTGCAAAACTTGTGCAAGAATCGGAGATTAAATAAACGAGCGTTCAATTTATCTAGGTTTCCGGGGAGGAATAACATGGATTTCGCACTTAGCGAGGAGCAGCAGGCCATTTTCGACATGGCTTATGGCTTTGGTCAGGATGAAATCGCCCCGCATGCCCGCGCTTGGGAAGCCCAAGGCACGATCCCCAAGGATCTATGGCCCAAAGTGGCCGCGCTGGGATTGGGCGGGATTTATGTCAGCGAAGAGCATGGCGGCTCGGGGCTGTCGCGCCTTGATGCGACGCTGGTCTTTGAGGCCCTCGCGATGGCCTGCCCGGCCGTGGGCTCGTTCCTATCGATCCACAATATGTGCGGCGGCATGATCGACAAATTCGGCACGCCGGAGAACAAGGCGCGCTGGTTGCCTGATCTGTGCTCAATGGAGAAAATCTATTCCTATTGCCTGACCGAGCCGGGATCGGGATCAGACGCCGCCGCTCTGCGCACACGTGCGGCCCAGAGTGATGCGGGCTGGGTGATCAATGGCACCAAGGCGTTCATCTCGGGGGGCGGCTATTCGGACGTTTACATCGCAATGGTGCGCAGCGGCGGCGATGGTCCCAAGGGGGTTTCCACCGTCATCGTAGAAGACGGCACCAAGGGGCTGAGCTTTGGCGCGCTGGAGGACAAGATGGGCTGGCGCGCGCAACCCACCGCGCAGGTGCAGTTCGACGATTGCGCAATTCCCGCCGAGAACCTGCTGGGCGAGGAAGGGCGCGGTTTCAGCTATGCGATGGCGGGGCTCGATGGTGGGCGGCTCAACATTGCGGCCTCGGCATTGGGGGGCGCGCAATCCGCGCTGAACCAGACGCTCGATTACATGGGCGAGCGCAAGGCGTTCGGCAAATCGCTCGATCAGTTTCAGGCGCTGCAATTCCGCCTCGCCGAGATGGAGGTCAAGCTGCAATCGGCGCGCATCTTCCTGCGCCAAGCCGCATGGAAGCTGGATCACAAAATGCCCGATGCGACGAAATTCTGCGCCATGGCGAAAATGTACGTCACAGATGTCGCCTTTGACGTGGCCAATCAATGCCTGCAACTGCATGGCGGCTACGGCTACCTTGCCGATTACGGGATCGAGAAGATCGTGCGCGACCTGCGGGTGCACCAGATCCTTGAGGGGACCAATGAAATCATGCGCCTGATCGTCTCGCGTCAAATGCTCGCAGAGCGCGGCCAATGAGCGATGCAACCATGATCGCGCGCATCGAGGGGCGTGCGGGTCGGCTGACCTTCAACCGCGAAAGCGCGCTCAATGCGCTTGATCACGATATGGCGCTGGCGATTGAGGCGGCGCTGGATGCGTGGCGCAACGATGCGGCAGTTGACCTGATCATCATCGACGCGCGCGGAGATCGTGCCTTTTGCGCGGGCGGCGATATTGCCGCCGTTTACCGCGCCGGCATCGCGGGCGATTATGCGCCCGGTCGCGATTTCTGGCGCGACGAATACCGCATGAACGCCAAGATCGCGGAATATCCCAAGCCGATCGTCGCCTTCATGCAGGGCTTCGTGATGGGCGGCGGGGTTGGTGTGGGCGGTCATGCCAGCCATCGCATTGTTGGCGAATCCACGCAGGTCTCGATGCCCGAAAGCGGGATCGGGCTGATCCCCGATGTCGGCGGCACCTTGCTGTTGGCACGCGCACCGGGACATGTCGGAGAATATCTGGGGCTGACAGGCACGCGGATGGGTGCGGCGGATGCGCTTTATGCAGGTTTTGCCGATCTGTTCGTGCCGGAAACTGAATGGGAGGCCGCCAAGGCGCGCCTGATCGCAACCGGCAAGATCGACACCCTGCCCGATGCCCGCACGCCCCCCGAGCCCGGCACGCTAGAACGCTTGCGCCCCGAGATCGACCGGATCTTCTGGTCCGATGATCTGGACGCGATCATGGCGGCGCTGGAAACCTCGGGATCAGATTTCACCACGCGCACGCTCAAGACGATGTATCGCAACTCGCCGCTGTCGATGGCGGCCACCTTGCGACTGGTGCGCATGACACGCGCCAAACCCACGATCCGCGCCGCACTGGAGCACGAGTTCCGCTTTACCTGGAGGGCTGCGGAGCTAGGTGATTTCCTGGAGGGGGTGCGCGCGCAAATCATCGACAAAGACCGCAATCCGCATTGGAAACACACGCTGGCCAACCTGCCCGAGGCAGAGGTCATACAGATGCTTGAACCACTGGGCCCGGACTGGGCTATCTGGGAGGAAACACCATGAAAATCGCATTTATCGGCTTGGGCAATATGGGCGCGCCAATGGCGGCCAATCTGCTGGCGGCAGGGCATCAGGTCGTGGGGTTTGATCTAACCGCCCCAATGCCCGAGGGCGTGACGCGCGCCGACAGCGCCGCGGCGGCCGCCAAACAGGGCGAGGTCGTCTTCACCATGCTGCCCAATGGCGCCATCCTGCGCGACGTGGCCGCCAAGATTATCCCGGTGATGCCTGCCGGCACTGTCTTCTGCGACTGCTCTACGGTCGATGTGGACAGCGCGCGCGCGGTGGCCGCGATGGCCGCCAAGCGGGGCCTCGGTGCGCTGGACGCGCCTGTTTCCGGGGGCACGGTTGGGGCCACCAACGGCACGCTAACCTTCATGGTCGGGGGCGATGATGCTGCCTTTGCCACGGTCAAGCCGCTGTTTGACATCATGGGCCAGAAGGCGGTGCATTGCGGCGCGGCAGGGGCTGGTCAATCGGCCAAGATCTGCAACAACATGATCCTCGGCGTGACGATGATCGCCACCTGCGAGGCCTTTGCGCTGGCCGACAAGCTGGGCCTAGACCGGGCGAAAATGTTCGACGTGGTGTCCACCTCGTCGGGGCAAAGCTGGAGCATGAACACCTATTGCCCCGCCCCCGGAGTCGGGCCGCAAACGCCTGCGGATAATGACTACAAGCCGGGCTTTGCCGCTGAGCTGATGCTCAAGGATCTACGCCTCAGCCAGCAAGCCGCCGAAAGCGCCGATGCCGACACGCCGATGGGCCAGCTTGCCGCAGCTCTTTATGCCGCTTTCGTCGAAGCCGAAGACGGCAAGGGACGCGATTTTTCCGCCATGCTGCCCCGGTTCGAAAAACGCTCGCGCACCTGAGGGAACGCCGCATCCCGCAAGTAAACCTTGCCGGATGCGTATCTGTATGCAAGCTCTAAGGAAGCGATCAATCCGAAAGGGATTCATTATGTTCAAAAACAATGTTGGCGGCATCGACCGTATCCTGCGTGTCGTGGTGGGGCTGGCTCTTATTCTGGGCTTTTTCCTGTTTCCGACCGCGTCCTATCGCTGGCTGTTCCTGATCGGGATCATCCCTCTGGCCACCGGCTTGCTGGGCACTTGCGGGCTATATTCGATCTTCGGGATCAATACCTGCAAACGCTGATTGCCACTGTGAAAATCGTAAAACCCGCCAAGGCCCTGAGTGGTTTTGGCGGGTTTTTCTTATGCGTCGCTTGGGGATGCGCGCGGTTGACCGACCCGCCGGGGCTAGCTAACACGGGGGGATGAACCGCTTTTTGCTCGCCCTGCCTCTGATCGCCTGTTGTGGCTCCGTTTCGGCGCAATCCAGCCTCCCCGAGGTGATGCGCGCAGGCAAACTGCCCGCCCCCGACGGCCCAAACGCGCAAACCAAAGCCCAAGAGCCCGAGTGCAAAACGCTCACCTCGGGCAGCACGTTTTGCAAAGTCACCCGGAACGGGGCCATGCGCTGGGTGCTGCAAGGCAAGCTGCGCGCTGACTTCAAGGTCGGCGATGCGTTTCCAGTTTACCAACATTCCATGCTGATGGATCTGCGCCGCTACAAGCTGCCCGCAGTGACCGGGGCATGGCGCTATTACGTCCTGCGCGGAACGATTTACCGGGTTGATAACGCATCCAAAAAAGTAATCGAGGTCGTGGGCCCAACCTATGCCCGCTAACGCCTGAGTGCCCGCAAGGCTGGCGCGCGCTATTGCGCGGCCACCTTGCCCATCAGCATCGGACCCAGATATTGCCCGGTATAGCTGCGCGGATTTTCCGCGATCTGTTCGGGCGTGCCCTCGGCCACGATCTCACCGCCACCATCCCCGCCCTCGGGGCCGATGTCGATGATATGATCGGCGGTCTTGATGACGTCGAGATTGTGCTCGATCACCACCACGGTATTGCCCTGATCGACAAGGCTGTGCAGCACCTCCAAAAGCTTGCGCACATCCTCGAAATGCAGACCCGTCGTGGGTTCGTCCAAGATATACAACGTGCGCCCCGTGGCGCGTTTGGACAGCTCTTTGGACAGCTTCACACGCTGCGCTTCGCCGCCCGACAGCGTCGTGGCTTGCTGGCCGACCTTGATATAGCCAAGCCCCACCTCCATCAACGCATCCATCTTTTCACGGATCACCGGCACGGCCTTGAAGAACTCTTGCGCGTCCTCAACCGTCATATCAAGAACGTCCGCTATGCTCTTGCCTTTATAGTGAATTTCCAAAGTCTCACGGTTATAACGCTTGCCTTTGCAGGTCTCACATTCGACGTAAACATCAGGCAGGAAATGCATCTCAATCTTGATCACGCCATCGCCCTGACAGGCCTCACAGCGCCCGCCCTTGACGTTAAACGAGAACCGCCCCGGCTTGTAGCCACGCGCCTTGGACTCTGGCAGACCGGCGAACCAGTCGCGGATCGGGGTGAAGGCCCCCGTATAGGTCGCCGGGTTGGAACGCGGCGTGCGCCCGATGGCGCGTTGGTCGATGTCGATCACCTTATCCAGATGCTCCAACCCCTTGATCGTGTCGCAGGGCGCGGGCGTTTGGCGCGCCCCGTTGAGCCGCATCGAGGCGGTCTTGAACAGCGTTTCAATCGTCAGCGTGGATTTCCCGCCGCCCGAAACGCCGGTCACGCAGACGAATTTTCCCAGCGGGAAATCGACGGTCACATCCTTTAAGTTGTTCCCGCAAGCCCCAACAACCGTTACCTTTTTCTTGTTTCCCTTGCGCCGGGTCAGCGGCACCGAAATCTCGCGCGTGCCCGACAGGTATTGCCCGGTGATCGACGCCGGATCGGCGGCGATTTCCTCTGGCGTGCCGCGCGCAATGATCTGCCCGCCATGCACCCCCGCACCGGGGCCAATATCAAAAACGTAATCGGCATGGCGGATCGCGTCTTCATCATGCTCGACCACGATCACCGTATTGCCCTGATCGCGCAGGTTTTTCAGCGTTTGCAACAGGCGGTCATTATCGCGCTGATGCAGCCCGATCGAGGGCTCATCAAGCACATACAGCACGCCCGTCAGCCCCGAACCGATCTGGCTGGCAAGACGAATACGCTGGCTTTCCCCGCCCGACAGCGTGCCCGCAGCGCGGCTCATCGTGAGGTAATCCAGCCCGACATTCACAAGGAATCCAAGACGTTCGCGGATTTCCTTAAGAATTGCCGCCGCGATTTCATTCTTCTGCTTGGACAGCGCCGCCGGCACGCTTTCGGCCCAATGATGCGCCTCGCGGATCGACATTTCCACGACCTGACCGACATGCAAGCCACCGATTTTCACCGCCAGCGCCTCGGGGCGCAGGCGATAGCCGCCACAGGTGTGGCAGGGGCGGTTGTTCTGATAGCGCTCCATCTCTTCGCGCGACCAGGCGCTATCGGTTTCACGGTAGCGGCGCTGCATGTTGGGGATGATCCCCTCAAAGGTGCGGCTGACCTCATAGACCCGCCCGCCCTCGTCAAAGCGGAACTTGATCTCTTCGTCACCCGATCCGTGCAGGAACAGATTTTGCACCTTTTCCGGCAGATCTTTCCACGGCTTCTTGGGATCAAACCCGTAATGCTTGGCCAGCGCCTCAACCGTCTGCGTGTAATAGGGCGATTTCGAGCGCGCCCAAGGCGCCAACGCCCCGCCGCGAACCGAAAGCGTCACATCGGGCACCACGAGACGTTCGTCAAAGAACAGCTCGACGCCCAGACCGTCACAGGCCGGGCAGGCCCCAAATGGCGCGTTGAAGGAAAACAGCCGCGGCTCGATCTCGGGGATCGTAAAGCCCGACACCGGGCAGGCGAAGTTTTCAGAGAAGGTCACGCGCTCGGGCTCGGCCCCTTCTTCGGCTTCACGCGGCGCATCTTCGAAAATCGCAATGCCATCGGCCAGATCGAGCGCGGTGCGGAAACTGTCGGCCAGCCGCGTCTCCATGCCTTCGCGCACCACGACGCGATCCACCACCACGTCGATATTGTGGCGGAATTTCTTGTCGAGCGTCGGCGGGTCTTCCAACTCGTAAAACGCGCCATTCACCTTGACGCGCTGAAAGCCCTGCTTGCGTAACTCAACGAATTCCTTGCGGTATTCGCCTTTGCGGTCGCGCACGATCGGGGCAAGCAAGTAGCCGCGCGTGCCCTCCTCCATCCCCATGATGATATCGACCATGTCCTGCACCTGCTGGGCCTCGATCGGCTCACCAGTGGCGGGGGAATAGGGCGTGCCTGCGCGCGCAAATAGCAGGCGCATATAGTCGTAAATCTCGGTGACCGTGCCCACAGTCGAGCGCGGGTTTTTCGAGGTGGTCTTTTGCTCGATCGAGATCGCGGGCGACAGGCCCGAGATGTGATCGACATCGGGTTTCCCCATCATATCAAGGAATTGACGGGCATAAGCCGACAGGCTTTCGACATAACGACGCTGCCCTTCGGCATAGATCGTGTCAAACGCAAGGCTTGATTTCCCCGATCCCGACAGCCCCGTGATCACCACGAACTGATCGCGCGGAATATCAAGATCGATATTCTTGAGGTTATGCTCGCGCGCGCCGCGCACTTCGATGAACTTCTGCTCAGCCATTCACTTCCCCGGGTTTCATTGCCCCTAGATAGGGGCTGGTGGGCGAGTCTCCAACGGAAAAACGCGAACGAAGGGCGAACTTGGCGTCTTTATCTTCGTCACGCGCCCCAGACGCGGCTGGCCGGTCTTCACGAAACGCTCAAAATCACGGCACTTTCACATCAAATTCGCTAACATGAATGTATTTCTAACTCGTGACGCCGTATGTCTCTTGAAAGCGTGGCGCGATCTGCCACATGAGGCAGAGACCCGGGCTGCGGCCCCTGACTGATGACAAGAGGAATCGAGATGTTCAACTTTCTACGTCCTTCGGGCGCCAAAGGCGGTCATGTCGAGAAAATCGACCCCAAAAGCGCGGTGGCCAAGGCCAAAGCGGGCGAGCTGGTCGTGATCGACGTGCGTGAGGGCATGGAGGTCAAAAGTTCGGGCAAGGCCAAAGGCGCGCTGCATATCCCGCTGGCGACGCTGAAGATGAAATGTGACCCCTCCAGCCCCGAGAAGCTGCCCGAATTGGACTTGTCCAAACCGGTCGCACTGTATTGCGCCTCAGGCGCACGCTCGGCGGGGGCTGCGCAGATGTTGGCGCAGATGGGCTATGAGACCGTATATAATATCGGCGGCCTGTATGACTGGCACGCTGCGGGCGGCGAAGTCGTGCGCTAAGGCGCCTTTCCATCGCATGACATTCCAAGGGGCCCTTCGTGGCCCCTTTTTCACTTTCAGACATGGACCGCGCCGGGGGCGAAGGCGATGAATCGCTCGGGGGCGATGTTTGCAGCAGACAGGCTGGCGGCGAGCCCCTCTTTTGGGGCGTCCAATGCTTCGTCGGTCAACTGAAACGTGCCCCAGTGAAACCCGAGCGCGCGTTTCGCCCCGATATCTTCGAAGATCCGAACGGACTCCTCTGGCGCGACGTGCTGAGCCGACATGAACCAGCGTGGCTCATAGGCACCGATCGGGATCAGCGCGATGTCGGGCGCGCCGTGACGCGCGCGGATATCGCGAAAGACCGATCCGTCGCCATAGCCCGTGTCGCCAGCAAACCAGACCTGCCCCTGCGGGCTATCGATCCAGAAACCGCACCAAAGCGCCATCCGGCGATCTCCAATCCCGCGCGAGGACCAATGATTTGCCGGGGTCAGGCTTATCGAAACGCCCGGCGCAAGTGTGACCCGATCATGCCAGTCGCCAGTCACGATCTGCGCGCCCCGAACGGCCCCGCGAACGGTTACGTCCGTCCCAAGCGGCATGATCATCTGCGGGCGGTATTTGGCCTGCAACCGCCGCAGCGTCGCAATATCAAGATGGTCGTAGTGGTTGTGGCTCAGCAGAACCGCATCGATGGGCGGCAGGTGCTCAAAGCCGATCCCCGGGGCGCTGACGCGCTTGGGTCCGGCAAAACGGATCGGGCTGGCGCGCTTGGACCAGACTGGATCGGTCAGCAGGTTCAGCCCCGCGATCTGGATCAGAACCGTCGCATGTCCCACCATCGTAATCCGCGCGGACTCGCTGCGCGTGGGGGGTACGACGGGGGTCACAGCCACCTTCGCAGGCCAACGGGCGCGCCCGCCCTCGCGCCGCCAGCGCCAAATATCGCCCAGCGATCGGTCGGGCGAAGGCTGCCCGGGTGAATGAAACCGTGCCCCGTCAAAATGGTCGCTGACAGGGCCGGTGTAATAGCGATTGCGCGGCATGGTTTTGTCTGTTCCTGCGATATGGTGCGATGCGAAGATCTTTTGTCCGCCGAAAGTCGCGGCGCATTGCGCACACGCGATTGCTTGCTGACGTCGGTATTGCCCAACTACGACAGCAAATATGACGAGCGCGAACAAGACTTCAATGACACAAGCTGTTGAGCATCACGCAGCCATCTGCCGCGCGAGTTGCACATTCTCGCAAGACGACGCGACAAAAGCGGCGAAAGGGCAAGCTTCAGGCAGCGCTGGTCTCGATTGCGCGATGGGGCTGCATGATATCGGCAAGGCCTGCGGATTCCTCGGTCAGCGCCGCGCGCGCGACTAGCCCCGCACGATCCAGCACCCGCACTTGGACGGGGTCAATCATCTCGATCAGCCCCTCCTTCTCAAACGCTTTCAGCGTGCGACAGATGGTTTCGGGTGTAGTCGCCAACAAATCCGCGATGTCGCGCCGGTTGAGCGCAAGCGTCAAAACGCCCCGATCATGGCTCTGCGCGCGCCAAGGCATGAAAAACTTCCCGCTGAGAAGCAAGGTCGCAACACGCTCGTTCGGGCGCAGCGCCCCGATCATCAAGGTCAGCCAGCGCAGCCGATCCACTTGCGCCATGCTGTTGAGGTAATGCTTGCGCCGCAGCAACGGATCAGAGCGCAGCAAGGCGTCATACACCTTGCGATCAAACCAGTAGATCGTCGCATCGGTCGCCGCTTCAAGGCTCATATCCGAGCGCCTGCACACCCGTTCTCCGACAATATCACCCGGCACCACGAGCCCGACGATCTGGCGGCGTCCATCCAGTCCGTTGCGCTGAAATCGCAAATAACCCTGACACAGAATCCCGATTTCTGGCTGCTCCATCCCGTCTTTCCACACGACAGATTTGGCCGCGACCTTTTGGGCATGCGCGCTGCGGCGCAACGCTTCAAAGGTTTGCGCCTGTATGGTGTCCTGCAGCCGCGTTTGCATCTCGCTGCAGTGCACATCACCATTCGGTTTCGACATAAGATGATATTCTTTCACAAAGCCCCCCAGCCACTTTACTCATACAAAACACAACCGCCCACGACAGCATCCCTGCGCCTTTCTCGCTCTTATCGGCGCTACACTTCAGCCAAGGCTTACGCCCATTCTCGAAGCGGACATTAAGTTTACGTTAGCCTTCCCTTGCAGACATTGATTGCGATCAATGCATACTAGCCATTCGTCCAAATATTACGCAATCTCACATGGTTATTCTCGACCCCGCCCGGGCCGGGCTCTTAGTTGGAGATCAACAGTGCCAAACAATTTGAAACCGAGCCATCTTTCCGAGATCGAGTCGCTCGCGCATGGGCGGATTGAAACACTCCTTCACGCCCTTCCCGAAACGGCCCGCGCGGCGCTCTCCTCTGCGGCAAGGATTACTCAGATTGACAGCGGCACCTGTATTTTGGCCGAAGGCGATCACGCGAACGCGCTTAGCTATCTTCTGGACGGCGCGCTGGCGATGGAGAAGACGCTAGCCGATGGGCGCCGCCACATCATCGGCGTCTTGGTGCCCACCGACATGTTTGGACGCCTCTTTGACGGCGGCAGCGTTTACGACATCGTCGCGCTGACCGAGTGCCGTATCCTGAGTTTTGAGCGCAGCTATTTCGAAGCGATCCTGACGGAATTCCCCGAACTCGAGCGCATCTTTCTGGTCAGCGTTCTGGACGAGCTCGATTCCGCGCGCGAATGGGTGCTGCTCATGAGCGCGCGCAAGGTCTCGGAACGGCTGGCGTCGTTTCTGTTGATCCTGTTGCGGCGCAATTTGCGCACGACGCTTCCAAAGGAGCAATGCCAGAAGCACACAATCGTGCGCATCCCGATCCGGCGACGCGATCTTGCCCATCATCTGGGGACCACCACTGAAACGATCAGCCGCGTATTGACGGAATGGGAACGTGACGGGGTCATCCTGCGCAAAGAGGCCAACGAGATCGAGGTTCTCGACCCGGCGGCCTTGGTGCGGATCTCGGGCGCGGAAGATCTGGACACCACAGACCCCGGCCAGCCCTTGGCCAAGTGAGGCACCTTCAGGCTTTAACCGAGGCCGTCACTCCAGCGTCAGCTCAGGAAAGGTCAGCCCCAGCGAGCGCCAGTAGCCCGACATCTGCGCGACGGCTGCGTTGGTGGGCGCGTGCCAGTCGGGGAAGGCCTTGGCCTTGTCGTGGATCAGCAGCGGCTCGGGCGGTGTCGCGGTGGCGTGGCGGGCGCGATAGCTGCGGATCGCGCCCTCAAGCGCATCGCGGCCATAGGGCAGCAGGGTGATCTCATCGCGATTGCTCAGAAACAGTCCCGAACTGGCCATGCGGCCGTGAAACAGGCTCCAGCTGATCTGCACCGCCTCGAAATAGCTCAGCGCGGCGATCTCGGCCTCGGGCATGCCCAGCATCATCAGATCGTTCAGCACCCAGCGTTCGATCGCGCTGCGCGGCTGGGCGGCTGGAAAGCGCAGATTCTCGGGCAGACCGCCGCTTTTCTCGGCAATCGAGATTGCGGTGGGCAGCGGGTGGCGCAGGGTCACAAGATAGTCGGCCCGCCCCTGCCCCAGCAGCATCTTGAAGCTGCCCGCCCAATGGATGATCTTGTGCATCTTCTTGGGTGCCAGCCAGGTGCCATCGCCGCCGCGCCGGGTCTTGATCTGGTAGTAGAAATTGGCGATCACCAGAAACTCGGCGGTTTGGAAGGCACTGCTTTGCAAGTGGAAATACGGCTTTTCGCCCTCGCGATCATACCAGATATCGCGCAATTCGGGAAAGCCATCATGGGCCAGCGCCTCTGACACCCGCATGTGATCAAGACCGACCGTGCGCAGCAGTTCCTTGGTCATATAGCTGCCGCCCGAACGGGGATATCCGATCACAAAAGCAAACCGGATCTGGGCAAGATAGGCCCGCACCGCCAGAAAATCCCCGCTCATCAGCGCCATTGCGACATGCAGCAGATCATTGACCGCGCGCTGACTTAGCGGGGTCTTGAACAGGCTGGCGTCGAATTCCGGCAGCGGCACCGGGTTGTGCAGGAAATCGGTGGTCTGCGCGGCCCAGTCATAGCTGCCATCGGTCCAGTCGGAATATTGCTCGTTCAGTTCGGCCAGAACGCCGATGAACCAGCCCGAAGGCTGAAAGCGTAGGTTGATGTTGAAATCCACTTTCGCTCCGGTGCCTGAGATCAGAAGGACAGGGTTGAGCTGAGCCAGATCCGACGCCCGGTCGCAAGCCCGTTGCCCCCCGCCGGCGCCACCACCGCAGCCTGCACGGAAAACGCGCCTTGCGTGTAATCCAGCCCAAGGCCGATCGCGCCCCCGCTCAGATGCTCGGGCCCCGCAGCGTAGCGCGTATGATCCAGTTTCACCGCGCCGAACTGCGCCAGAACCGCGCCGTCCAGCCGCCCGGGCAGCGTCACCTGATCCAGCCCGTGCGACAGCTTGAGACGCATTATCACGCCCACATCGCCCCCGCCCGTGCCTGCCGAGGCGCTCATCACGCCATCGGGCCCGCCGAGGTAGAATTTCTGCGAACTGTCGAGGTTCTTACTGGCAAGCTGACCGCTCAGATCGGCGCGCAGGCTAAAGCCCTGCCCCAGATGCTGATCGCGCGTCAGCCGAAAGCGCAGCAGCGAGAAATCCCCCGCCGCGTTCGGCCCCGCCGCATCCGCCACTCGCGCGGCGTCCGGACCCAGCGTCAACCGCCCCTGCGAGAACGCGATGCGCCCCGAGGTGACATTGCCCTTGGCATCGCTGATCGCCCCGCTTAGCCCCAGCCGCGCCAGCGTGACCTGCTGATTGGCCTGCGTGGCGGTGCTGCGGGTGTCCTGCGACATCCAGTTCTTGAGCAGATCGAGACGCAGATCAAGCCGCCGACCCGTTTGCAACAGCAGCGGATAGCTTAGATTGACGCCAGCCTGACGCGCCTTGCCATGCTGATCGAGCGCGGCGAAGTCCTGTCCCAAAACATAGCTGGTCACCGAGCCATAAACACCCGCGCGCAAACCATTGCCCAGATCGGGCGACAGCGCCGCAAACCCGCCCGCCTTGAGCCCACCGCTTTGTGAGATCAGCCCATTGGCCGACAGGCTGCTGCCCATGCCAAAGGGATCATTCGCCGTGACGTTAAAATTGCCCAGATCTGTGACCGCCGATGGCTCTGAAATCGCCCGAGCTCAGATCGGCGGTCACAGCCATCAGCGTGCCCACTTCGGTCGAGGCATAGTCCCTGCGGCCCTGCGTCACCTCAATCTGATCGCCCGGCACAAACCCGCTGATGCTGAAATCACCCGGCACCAGATTTGCCACCATGTTCCATCGTAGGCGCGCGCCGCCAGCCCCCAGCGCCGTCTTGCCGCCCGGCGTGATGATCTGCCCCTCATTGTCGACATGACGCCCGATGAAGGCGACATAGCCGCCTTGGCCCGCGCGGATCGTGCCGTCATTGGTGACGCCTGCCGTGCTGTCACCGCTGAAATTCAGCCGCCCGGCCATGAAATCGCTGTCGCTGATGCCCAGCGTCGAGACCAACAGACCGCCCGCGCTGACCTGCGCGCCGGGCGCGAAATAGACGCCATTTTGGTTGACCAGAAACACCTGACCATTCGCATCCATGCCGCCATAAATCGCGCTGGCAGTGTTGCCCACGACCCGGTTGAGCGCGACCGAGCTGGTCGAGGGTTGGGCGAAGGTCACGCGCTCCTGCGCGCCAATGTCAAAGCCTTGCCAGTTCAGGATCGCCTTGTCGCTGGACTGGGTAATCGTCATCTGGCTGCCGTTCTGCGCGATCGCGGCCTGCCCCGCCACAACCTGCCCGCCCGTGGGCAAAGCCTGCGCGCCAAGCGGCACCAACATGCCAAGCGTCAACGCCGCAGCCCCGGGCCCGACCATCTTGCGCATCAACCGGCGCAAACGACGCATCATCCGACGGTTCTTGCGCCCTGCCGTCCCCAGCCCGACCGAGATCAAAGTGGCGACGCACCAGCGTGACCAGATGCAGTCTGAGGGCCGAATTGCGCGGGCTGGGCCTTTCAAACGGACCGGCCCCTTTGCGTTTGCGCGGGCCGAAGGTTTGCCCCTCGGATCGGGTTTTGCGACCTGCAGGCCTAAGCAAGCCCGCCCCTCTGGCCCGGTGAAACGCGCAAGCCTGAATAGCCTTTTGCCAATCCCGATGAGCAGCCCTAGCCACCATGATCTCGGTCGGACTGGATATCATGGGCAGGATCTGGCTGGACGCGCCCCCGACCCGATCGTTTGTGGCGCTTTCACCGCGGCGTGACAGGCGCAAGCCTACGTTTTTCACGGCTTGGACATCCTGTCTTCACATTGGCGATGTGGGGCGCTCTCAAATGTTCGCCAAGTCGTGACAGGGATTGAATGGGCTGACCCCGAGGCGTGACTTAGGACAGCGCAAGAGGAGAACCGAAATAGCCCTGCAGTGTGGGGCATAAGGGAGGAAAAAATAATGACATTCACAGGTTCGAGGCTGATCGCAACCAGCGCCGCTTTGGCGCTTGCCGCCGCGATTGGAGCCACCGGCGCCAGCGCCGAAACCGCCCCCAGCGCCATCAAGATTGGCACGCTTTATGCGGGATCTGGCGAGTTTGCCGTCTCGTCGCAGGCGCAATATGACGGCCTGAAGTTCTGGGCCAAGAAGGTGAACAAGGACGGCGGCGTCTTTGTCAAAGCCTATAACAAGAAAATCCCGGTCAAGATTGTCGCCTATGACGACCAGAGTTCGACCTCGACCGCGACGACCCTTTATAATCAGTTGATCACGCAAGATCATGTTGACCTGCTGGTCGCTGATTTCGGCTCGGTGCTGACCTCGGTCGCGGTTCCGCTCGCCAAAGAGCACAATCAGCTTCTGGTCGACGTGACCGGATCGTCGGCAGGCTTTTTCAGCAGCGACAACAAGTATCTTGTCGATCTGTCGATCCCCTCATCGGGGGTGTGGCCCGTTCCGCTTGCCAAATACCTGATCAAGGAAGGGGTGACGAAGGTCGCGATTGTCTACGGCTCGAACGACTTTGACAGCTCGCAAGCCGATACGCTGAAGACCGAGTTGAAGAAGGCCGGCATCACGCCCGTTTATGACCATGCGGTGCCGACCAACGAGACGAACTACACCGTTCTTCTGCACGCCGCTGCCGCACGCAAGCCGCAGGCGATGGTGGAACTGGGCTACATGTCCAACGACGTGGCCTTCCTGAAGTCGCTCAAATCGAGCGGGCTGCATTTCCCGATGGTCTTCACGATTTTCCCCGGCCAGTTCAAGACGCTGATGGAAAAGAACGCAGGCAAGAATGCGCTGGCCTACACCTACTCCTATCCAGCCCCGCCAATGATCAAATATGACAAGGTCAGCCTTGGTCTGAACACCGATCAGTTCATCAAGGCTTGGGAGGCTGATGGCAGCAAATCCGCGCCCAACTTTGTCAACGCGGCGGGCTACAGCACCGGGATTCTGCTGAGCAAGGCTTTGGCCAGCGCGCCCGATATGAAGCAGCTTTCGATCCGCAGCGCGCTTGAGGGGCTGTCGGGCAACACCTCGACATTGGTCGGCCCCTTCGCCCTAAGCGATACAGGCGCGCAGATGGGTGAGAGGCTGCCGGTCGCGCAGTTCCAACCCCAAAAGGATGGCAGCCTGAAAACCGTCGTCGTCTATCCCGACAAAATGGCGACTGGCAAAGCAATCTATCCCTCCCCGCAGGGCTAAGCCCCGGCTTTGTAACATGAAACATGCAGGGCGGTCCCGGACTGAGGGCCGCCCTTTCTGACGGAGGGGGCGCATGACGGCGTTATTGGAATACGCGATCGTCGGAGGGGTGCTTTACGGCATCTTCTTTGGATTGGTGGCGGTTGGGCTGAACCTGATTTTCGGGGTGATGCGGATCATCAACCTTGCCCATGGCGAGTTCGTCGTGCTGGGGGGCTTTGGCGCTTATTGGCTGACCTCGGCATTCGGGCTGAACCCGCTTTGGGGTGTTCCGCTTGCGGCGCTTGGGGCGATCGTGATCGGCTTTCCGCTGTATTATGCCATCGTACCGCGGCTACAGCGCTCACGCGACCCCGAGATGCTGTCCTTCATCCTGTTCTTCGGGCTTGCGCAGGTCATTGAGGCGCTGGTGACGCTGGGCTTTGGTCCCGATCAACGGACCTTGCCATCAGATGCGCTTGGCGCGGGCAGCCCCGCGATGTTCGGGCAGGCCTTTCCCGACAGCTGGTGGTGGGCGGCGGGTGTTTCGGTCGTCGCGATCATCGGGCTTTGGCTATACCTCACCCGGACCCGGCTTGGATTTGCCACCCGTGCGATCATGGCCAACCGCGATGAGGCCTTGGCGACCGGGATCAGCGTTGATCGCGTTTCCGCCATCGCATTCGTCATCGGCCTTGCGCTGGCGGGCGCTGCGGGGGTGTTCGTGCCCTATCTGCAAGGCTCTGTCGCGCCGGGGATCGGCAACGATCTGACCACCACGTCTTTCGCAATCCTGATCATCGGATCGCTTGGCAATCCGATCGGAACGCTGTTTGGCGGGCTGGTATTTGGTGTCGGCTCGATGCTGATGCAAACCTTTTACGCCTCGTGGTCGAACCTTGTTCCCTACGTCCTGCTGGTCGCGATCGTGCTGATCCGTCCGCAGGGGCTTTTTGGAAAGTCGGTGCGTCATGCTTAAGTCGAATTTGTCTCGCGCCTGGCCGGGGATCTTAACTGCCGCGCTTTTGGCTTTGGTCTTTGCGCTCGCGCCGATGGGATATGGCAATACCTCACTGCTGTTCATGATGATGACCTTCATCGTCCTCGCCCAAGGGCTGAACCTGCTTTACGGGTTCACCGGCTATCTGCCCTTCGGCTATGTCGGGTTTTTCGGCACCGGAGCCTATGCGGCGGCGCTGATGGTGATGAAGCTGCACGCGCCGGTCTGGGCGGCGATGCTGTCGGGGCCGCTGGCGTCGATGGCGGTCGCGCTTATCTTGGGGCCGCTGCTGCGGCTGTCGGGGGCCTATTTCTCGATTGCCAACCTTGCCGCCTCGCAGATCCTGTTCTTTGTCGTGTCGAACCCGCATTTGGCGGACATCACAGGGGGGCCCTACGGCGTCAAGCTGGACCGGATCTTTGCCCCGACCGCCAGCTATGCTGCGATGATCGTGCTTGTTGCACTGACCACTCTGGTTGCGGCCTACTTTCGCCACTCGCGCTTTGGTCAGGGGCTGCGTGCGATGGCCGATGACCCCGTCAGCGCCGAGATGAGCGCGATCCCCGTCGTCCGAATGCGCCTGATGGCGTGGCTGACCTCTGCCGCCGTCGCGGGCCTTGCCGGGGCGCTTTACGCGTGGAACCTGTCGGTGTTTTACCCCGACGCGGTCTTCAGCTTGCAGATATCTGTCCTTGCAATCGTATTCGCGCTGTTTGGCGGGGTCGGCACTGTGTTGGGGCCGATCATCGGCGCGGGGCTGCTCTATGCGCTTTACAACGCGATCGGCATTTCGGCACCGCAATATTTCCAGCTGATCTACGGCGTCCTGATCGTCGGGCTGGTGATGTTCTTGCCTGAGGGGATCGTCTCGCTGCTGACCCGGAGGGGCATCAATGTCTTCTGAACCGCTTCTGAAACTGTCTGGCATCGAGAAGTCCTTTTCCGGGCTGAAGGTTCTCAACGGTGTGAACTTTGAGCTGCAAGAGGGGGAAATCATTGGGCTTGTCGGGCCGAACGGGTCTGGCAAAACCTCGGTCATCAACCTGATCTCGGGTGTGTTGCGCCCCGAAGCGGGCACGATCCAATTCAACGGCTCCGAGGTTCAGACCCTGCCAAGCCATACCCGCGTGAAGGCCGGGATCAACCGGTCGTTTCAGGTTCCCAAATGCTTTGTCTCGATGACCGTGCGCGAAAATATCGAGGTCGCGGCACATTTCAGCGGTCATGCGGGCGATACATCCGCGATCTTGTCCGAGATCGGGCTGGAGCATTTGGCCGACAAGTCTGCCGGGGCGTTGACGGCAAATCAGCAGAAAATGCTAGACCTCGGGCGGGCGCTTGCGACGGGGCCAAAACTGCTGCTGGTCGATGAAATCGGCGCGGGTTTGAACCCCGCGGAACTGTCCGGCATTGCGACCCTTCTCAAGGGCATCGCTGCGCGCGGCGTGTCGCTGATCGTGGTCGAGCATCTGATGGAGTTTCTCAACGCGCTGACCGAGCGGGTGATCGTGTTGTCTGCGGGCAAGATCATTTTTGAGGGCAGTCTCGCGGCCGCCTCTCGGGATGCAGCTGTGGTCACCGCGTTTTTTGGAGGTGCGGCATGAGTGCGTTGCTGGAAGTCGACAAGGTTGAGGCGGGTTACGGCGATGTGCAGGTGCTTTGGGGCGCCGACATGATCGTCGCCAAGGGCGAGACCGTGCTGTTGATGGGCGTGAATGGCGCTGGCAAAACAACGCTGCTGCGCAGCTTGGTCGGGTTGCAGCCCTGCCGTGGCGGCGCGATCCGCCTGAACGGCGAAGATATCAGCGCGCTGCACCCCGACGCGCGGATCCGGCGCGGCATGGCCTACATGTCTGAACTGGGGGTTTTCCCGACGCTGTCGATTGCTGAAAACCTGCGACTTGGGGCCTATGCGCTGTCGGGGGCGCAGGCGCGGCAGCGGGCCGATCAGATGTATCAGATGTTTCCCGATCTCGCGAAAAAGCGGCGCGCTGCGGCGGCGTCTCTGTCGGGCGGACAGCGCAAGATGCTGGGCCTTGCCAAGACGCTGATGTCGGGGGCAGAGCTGATCTTGCTGGACGAGCCGTCGTCGGGTCTGGCGCCGGTCTTTGTCAGTCAAGTGATCGAGACGCTGAAAGAGGTGATCGGGACCGGGACATCGCTGCTGATCGCTGAGCAAAACATCGCCTTTCTGGCGCTTGCTGATCGGGGCTATCTGATGGATCACGGACGTATGGCAGTGTCTGGCACGCGCGCTGAGTTGGAAGACTCGGACGCGGTGCGAAAGGCGTATTTCGGTGTGAGTGCAAACGGTTAGGCGGCGTCTTTTATCCAAGGGCAGGCCGACGCCCCCCTGCCCTTTCTTGAAACCTAAGATGCAAAACTTGCGCCTTAATACTGTGACGCCCCCCACTGACAGGCGCGGCCTCTGTCTCGCGCAGGCGTCTTCGCGTGCTTGCACTCCCCATCTTGCGAGTTCGCCGCCGCGCCCTCTCCTTGCCCCAAGCGATTATGACCAAGGCGGCGGGGATCAGCATCCCGACACTGCGCAATCTCGAATGAGGTAGCGAACAATCTGGCGCGTTCGATCCGTTTGTTTCCGCTCTGAAAACAGTTGGCAGATCTGAACTGACGGATTCGTGGAATTTTCGTGCATTTGGCAACTTATGGTTGCATCTTTGCGTTTTGCACATCCTATTAGAGAGGCACACGGGACTGTTAAGCCAGCGATGGCACCTTTTCGAGTCCGCCCACGGGCGCGCATGAGAAGGAGGCAACGCAATTTTTCCGGGGTATCTTTATGGTGACGCGCACCACGACTCTTGACGATCTTTACACGTTCGACGGCTCACTGCTGACGGTTGGTCAGACCTATGCCCTCTCTGCGTTTTCCAGCGAGCCCGACGCCACTCTCACGCTTGATGATGTGAACAATGACCGCGTGATTGACCCGACCGAGACCACTCAGCTCGGGGGCGAGACAGTCGATGCGGTCTATAGCGGCAGTTCCACAATCGGCGTGTCGCTTCTGGGGATTCAGGTCGATCTGTCCTCGCCCGCCGCCGTGACGGTCTATGACATCAATGGCGTTTCCCATCTCGATTATGTCGATACAAATCAGGCTGAACTTCTGGATGGTCTGGCATCGCAGATTCTCGAGACACCTGCGCTGTCCACCACGCTCAGATCGCTTAACATTAATAATGCAAACCAGCTTGTCCGATATCTGGAAAACAACGCGGTCCTGACGTTTGATCTTACGCCCGGGGCTGATTTTCCAGTCTGCTTTGCTCAAGGCACGCGGATCATTACGCGCAAGGGCGCCCTGCGGATCGAAAACCTGCGCGTCGGCGACAAAGTGTTGACCCGGGACAATGGCTACAAGGAAATCCGGTGGATCGGACAAAGTTCGGTCGCGGCCTATGGGAAATTCGCCCCGATCCTGTTTCACCCTGGCGCCTTGGGAAACCAGTTCGAGCTTTTGCTTTCAGCCGAGCACCGGGTGCTGTTGTCGGGCTGGCAATGCGAATTGCTCACCGGCGAAACAGAGACACTGATCGCGGCAAAGCATCTTGTGAACAATCCCTTGGTCGAGAGACGTGTCGGTGGCCTGATCACCTATTATCATATCCTGTTCGAGCAGCATGAAATCGTGTTTGCGAACGGTGCTGCCTGCGAAAGCTTTTATCCCAACAGGATGGCGATGCAGGCCTTGGACACCTCAAGCTGCCACGAGATCGTCTCGCTCTTTCCCGAGTTGCACCCTCTGCACCACGAGGTGCCGGTTGCTGCCCGCAAGATCCTGCGCAAGCACGAGGCGCAACTGGTGGCCCGCAAATTTTTTCGCTCATCTACAAGGTCATAAAGCCCGGTCACGGGCTCGAAAACCAGCAATCGTCAACAGGGGCAATTCCGTTGCCTTGACACTGCGGAAGTGATCACGAAACGGCGGCAGGGTTAATTCCTTCGCTACCATTCCCAGTGCGCTTGAAGAAAATCGACTGTTTCGCGTCTCGTTGTGCGCAATGAACTGAAGCCTACGATATGTAGATCGCTGGCGGAATCTTGCCTGAAAATCGCTATCCACATGGCGTAGGTGCGTCGGCCCAGCTATCGTATAGGTTGTATTTTTTTGACCAGTTACACTGCCACCAACAAGGACGCTAACCATGGCTGGCGAACAGTTTCTACTATCGGGCGATCAGCTAGCCACCTATCAAGGTTCATCGACAAGTTACCCACCGCCTGACTATCAAACCAACCCGACGATCTCGGGGATCTCAGCCCTTGGGTCCGCAGCCGACCGTTTTGTCCTTGTTCGAATACAAGGCAGCGGTGATCCAATCCAGAATAGCGATCTTTTCGCCATTTATCCTGCGGTGGACAATGGAAGCGGCACGCTTGTACCCGATTTGACGCAACCGCTTTTCCAGTTAGCAACCGCAACTCCCGATGCCTATCAATCGAACGGCAGCGACGGCTTAGGGGCTGGTGATGATTATCTCGCGCTCGGCCTGTTCAATGGGCCCAAGATCCTCGTGAAACTGATGGCATCAACGGCCAAGACAGCTTCACTGTCGCGCGCGGCGAAGATGTGACTGGCAACGATGGGGAAATGTCGCTTGAGGAACTGACGGCTGCAAACCCGGATCAGGTTGTGTGCTTTGCTGAAGGAAGCCCCATCGCGACGATCAATGGGGAGATACCGGTCGAACGTCTGAAAATCGGAGACAAAGTGCTGACCTATGACCACGGGTTTCAGCCTATCCGGTGGATCGGGTCATCGACGGTCACGTTCAATAGCATGAACGACGACCTTGTTCCGATCCGGATCGAAGCGCATGCGATGGGGCGCGGCCAACCTGATTGCACGATAATGGTTTCACCTGCGCATCGGATCTTGTGGAAAAGTGTGCGCGCTGAAATCATGTTTGGTGAACCCGAGGTTCTTGTCGCGGCGCGGCATATGGTCAATGGCAAGAACGTGCGCCGCGAGACCAGCATGAAAACTGTGACCTACTGGCATTTCATGTTTGAAGAGCATGAGGTTGTCTTCTCAGCCGGTCTCAAAACCGAGAGCTTTTTCCCAGCGGCCTACGGCATAAGCACGATGGCGCGGGAGAGCCGGCAGGAATTGCTGCGCCTCTTTCCTGAACTGGCGTCTGGTGGCCGGATACGCGCGAAAGATGCGGCACGTCCCGTGCTGCGCGCCTATGAGTTCAAGGCGCTTCAAGCCTCTCTCGGTGAAGGTCAGACTTTGGCCTGATTGGTATCGCGTCGCGTTTCGACGACAGCGGAACGGCTTTGATAACCGGCACATCACAGGATGACGGTCAGGGGCTATTGCGGCTGCCCGACGGGACGGAGCAACACATCCTTGCCGCGCGCGATGATCCCCGAATTGCCGCATCCTGATCAGTGCCAGCCGCTTGGGCGACAAGTCTGAGCGGGATCGACACCTGCTGCTGGTTGCTCAAGACGCTTGGCTCCGGGCAAAACCGTGGCGCATATCGCGTTTACCTGCGATGGCAAATATGCCTTGGTTTCGATCTGGGAAGACGACGGCGCGGTGATCGTCTACGATGCCAAAACGCTTGCAGAACTGCGCCGCGGGGCGATGCGCAAACGATCGGGAAAATACAATGTTTGGAACAAGTTCACAGTCGCGGATGGCACCAGTGACGGCCCCCGGCCTTCTCATTGTCGCCCATGGCAGCCCGTCCGAGCCTGAGCCGCAGGAAGAGGCGCTGCGCGCTTTGGGCCGCGCTGTGGGCGAACACCTGCCAGGCTGGCGCGTCGAGGGCACGACATTGGCGGCCGAGGGCTGTTTTGAGGCCGCCGTTGCGCGGCTGGGGCGGCCGGTGGTCTATCCGTTCTTCATGTCCGAGGGCTGGTTCACGGGCCGGTTCCTTGCCGGAAAAACATCAGAGCTGGGCCTTGAACAGCTTGCCCCCTTCGGCGTCGATCCCGCATTGCTGGCCTGCGCGGCGGCACGCCTCATGGCCACATTGCAGTCGCAGGGCTGGGCCAGCCGCGACACCGCCCTTCTGCTCGCCGCCCATGGCAGCGCGCGCTCGAAAACCAGCGCCGACGCGCCGCGCGCTTTCGCCGAGAAACTGGCGCAAGCAATCGGGTTTCGCAGCGTGACGACCGGCTTTGTCGAGCAGCCCCCCTACCTCACCGATGCCGCCCGCGATCTGGATCAGGCGATGTGCCTTGCGTTCTTCGCCCTGCGCTCGGGCCATGTCGAAGGCGACCTGCCCGAAGCGTTCCGCGCGGCGGGCTTTGGCGGCCCCGTCCTTCCGCCTTTCATCGAATGGAACGAGGTGCCAAAGCTGATCGCACAAGGCACCCTGCGCCAAATCGACCAGCAAAAAGAGACGATCAGATGAACATGCGCAAACCTCTCCCCGCGACATGGGCGGCGGCGCGCTGGGTGCAGCATCTGATCGCCGAGGCCGAGCCCACACCGTCCTAAAAGGCCCGATCGGCAAGATCGACTGTGCCGATAGCGCAATCTCGCCCAGCGCGTTCGGTCTTGGCGATCCGCTACGCTGCGGTCTCGCCGCTGAGATTGCACGCCAACAAGCGCCCGCGCTGGTGCGGTCCTTAAGGTGATCGACAATTGCGATCCCATAGGTAGCTGTGTCCTGCATCCCCGCATTCAATGCGTGATCATCTGTCACGATCCGGGCCGCGGCGTGACAGGGAAGCGCCGTTTCAATCTGATCTCTCCGCCAAAGCCGGGGCGCGATGGCGGCCGGGTCTTGCGCGCGTTAACCGGGGCGATGCGCGCTGAGCCACTCCACCCGCATATGACTCACATGGCCATCGTCATAGTGGAGCATCACTTCGTCCCCCTGACGCTGCGCAGAGCTCAGCACCGGTGACGCTTGCAATGCAAGCAAATCCAGCAGGCGTTCATGGGTCTGCGGATGCAAGCCCGACGGGAAATTGTCGCGCAGCCAGATGGTTGGGAATGACGTCTAGATCTCATCTCCCCCAGTCACGACACGCGTGTCAGCGCGGCCCACAAGAGTGTTCACGGCCTTCGGATATCCTGTTCAGCTTGAGAGGATGATCGCAAGTAAGGGATCAACGGCAGGGTGGCGGTTACATCATCAGAGCCTGGGCGAACAGCATCTCGACCTTCTTCCGGAGGTTCTTGGCGATTGCGTATTGCGTGGTCTGAGCGATCGCACGGACCCGATCGCGGGATGGTTCGTAAAACGACCGGAGCACCTTGCGTGCAGGTTCCTTCGGGCCGCCGCGCGATTTCAGCTCGCAGACATCGCAATCGGCCTTGCTCGCCCAGTAGCGGAGCATGCCATCCTCCTCTGGTTTCTTCTCCGAAGCTATCGCTCACCCTGTCAATCCTCCTCCGCACCAATCCAACCTCGGCTTGGCGGATCGAGCGCGTGGCCTCCACGTCGAGGATCATGCCGTTGTCGGTGTCGGTGGCGATCAAGTCGTTGATGGAGTCGGTAAAATAGGCTGGCCCGCCTCTTGCCCCGGTCCACTGCGACGCCGGTTCGGAATGCGAGGCGAACTTCGGCTCGACCGGGCGGGCCGCGCCGAACGCCGCCTCATCGAGCGTGGCCCGGTGGAGCTGTAGAACGGGGCCAGATGCTGCCGGATTCCGGCCAGATCCACAAATCGGTCCGCCGCCCGGAGTATATGATCGGGCGGGGCATGTGCTTCGATTGAGATTTCATAGACCAGAGCACTCTGCGCTTGCTGTCAGGATCCCATCATCTCCGCCCACCTCCAGCTGCTACAGGGGAATTGAATCAGCGCTCAGGGGTTCGAGCAAACAGAGCTTTTCAACGAAATAAGCACATAGCTGCTGTTGGTGGCGGGCGCAGCGTCCAGCAGTATGGGCTCAAAGCAGACATGCAACGGCTCGGCGTAGCCTTCCCGGCACAATCGCGGTCACTATCGACGGTCCCACGTTTGGGCCGCTGTAGCGTGTAGTCGGGGGGCAAACTGGGCAGACCACCACGCTGAATGGCATTGCTGACGCAAAATCAGTGAACGACTTTGGCTGCATACGACAGGGGGCTTTATCGCTCTCGACTCGTTAATTCAGGCGCGAATTTTAGCAGGGTCAACCGTCTCGCGCGGCGTTCCGATCAACCGCATGACATCTGGTTCGGGACAACGCCACGATAGTGTGGTGGCCGTCGGCGCGCCTCTCAAAGCGAATATCGCCGCTCGCCGCCGTAATCGCGTCGGTGGCGATTGCCAGACCCAGACCGGAGCCGGACGGATCGACATTGTTACCCTTAACGAACTTCTCCTGCGCCTGCCCTGCGATGGCGGGCGGCAAGCCCGGGCCGCCATCGCGAATGTCGATGAGAACACGCGCCTCGGTATCGCTGACTTTCACGAGCACATCAGAGCCCGTCGGGCTGGCCTGAATGGCATTCTCGATCAGGTTGCGCAGGGCAATCGTGAGCAGAAATGGATCACTTGAAAGGGTCAGCGACCGCGTGGAGGGCTCCAGCGCGAGGCTGATGGTTCTACGATCTGCGACCTCGGTCAGATCGGCAAGCACCTGCTGTAGCAGGCCTTGCAGTTCGAGCGGTGCCGATCGAGTCTCGCGGCTTTCGACCTGCGCGAGATCCAACAGTTGATGCACCATGCGATCAGTGCGGTCCACCGATGTGGAAATCGCCTCGAGCGCGCGGGCGCGCGTCGCCTGATCGGGCGCCCGACGTGCAATATGGGCCTGCGTCTTGAGCCCGGCGAGCGGCGTTTTCATCTCATGGGCCGCATAGGCGATGAAGTCGCGCTCGCGTTCGCGCGCCCGTGCAAGCCGCGCGAGTAGATCGTCAAGCGCGCCCGCGAGTGGCCGGATTTCGCGCGGGCGCTGCTTTGACTCGGGCAGCGCACCGAGATCGTCCGTGCGCCGCGCCTCAAGATCGCGCGCGAAACGGGCCAGCGGAGCGAGCCCGGTGGTGATGGACAGCCAGATCAGCCCCCACATCACCGGCAAGATCACCACGGCGGGCCAGAGAAACCCTGCGATGACATCACGCACCAACCGATCGCGAATGGCCAGACTATCCCCCACCGTGACCTGCCCGCCAAGATCGGGGTCAACGATGGTATAGACACGCAGCGCCTTGCCGTCGCGCGTGATCGTGCGAAAGCCGGTGGCGTCTGCTGGCACCATCTGCTCGCGCGGCGCCCCGGTCGAGCGCCCAACGAGCCCGCTCGAGAAGGACCATATCTGGCAGAACTGCTGATGTTCATAATCCGCGCTTGCCGGCAATGAGATCTGAGCCGGGTCATCGCGATTGAGTGCAATCTGGTTCTTAGACACCAGTGAAGTGACCATCTGCGCGGCTTCCACCAGCCGCGCGTCGAGCACCCGCGTCAACTCGGCGCGGGTCGACTGTTCGATCCACAGAACCGCTGACAGCCAGACCGCCAGTGTAGCACCCGTAAGGATCAGGAAGAGGCGGAGACGGAGCGAGATGGCGTTTTCTCCTCTGGGCGCAGCCGGTAGCCGATGCCGCGCAGGGTTTCGATGAAGTCACGCCCAAGCTTGGCGCGCAGGTGGTGGATATGAACCTCGACGGCGTTGCTCTCGACCTCTTCGTCCCAGCCGTAAAGCCGATCCTCGAGATCGGATTTCGCAAGCACCCGTCCGGGCCGTTCGGCTAAGGCCTGCAAAACCGAGAATTCGCGGCGCGAAAGCTTCAGCGGGCGGCCATTGATCGCGGCCGTATGCGCGCCGGGATCCAGTTCGAGACCGTCATGGGTGATGTGTCCGCTAGCCCGCCCTTCTGCGCGTCGGGCCAGGGCGCGCAGCCGCGCTGCGAGTTCGTCGAAATCGAAAGGCTTGCCAAGATAGTCATCCGCCCCGGCATCAAGCCCAGCGACCCGGTCTTGCACCTGATCGCGCGCGGTCAGCAGCAGGACCGGCAGGCCCGCACGGCGTGAACGCAGCTCGCGCAACAACTCCAGCCCAGAGCCATCGGGAAGCATCAGATCAAGCACCAAGGCTGTGTAGTCGTTTCCAGCCAAAGCCGCGCGCGCATCTTCAAGGCATCCCACCACGTCCGCCGTGAACCCAGCCATGCCAAGCCCGACCCGAAGGCCATCGGCCAGAATGCTGTCATCTTCAACGACGAGTATGCGCATGTTTTCTCCTTCACCGCCCTTGGAGCGCGCCAACCTTAAGGCTGACTTAAGATTCGCCGGCAATTCGGCCAGCATGATTGCACGACCTTCACCCCTCCCGCCATGCCGTGCCCTCTGGGTACTCTTTCTGGCTTTCGCTCTGTTGCCCGGCCTCGCCGTGGCACAAGGGTTCGAATTGCTTAAACCCTCGGGCGCAGGCCCGTTACCGCCCGATGAGGCCTTTCAGGTCTCGACCGAGTGGCAAGACGACGGAACGCTCGCAGTTTCGATCGCAATCGCGAAGGGCTATTACCTCTATCGAGATCACCTGACTGTCAGCACCGATAGCGGGGCCAAGCCGCAGATCGATTCAGAACCGGGTGAGACAAAAAATGACCCAAATTTCGGCACGGTAGAGGTCTGGCACAGTCACACACAAGCCACCGTGAGCAAGATCACGGGGCCGTTCACGCTGCACTGGCAGGGCTGCGAGGAAAAAGGTCTTTGCTATCCGCCGCAAAGCCGTGAGATCAAGCCACCGGCACAGTTGGCCACTGCGGGGTCCGCATGGGGCACGACAAGCCAAGCTTTTGAGACGCCTGACTACGCCACGACAAACAAGGTCGCCGCAACAGCTTTGACCAAGACGGCTTCGTCTGCGGACACCCCGCTCAGAATATTTTCAGGGAACGGGCTGGTCGCGGGTATTGCGGCGCAGGGCGGCTGGCTGCTGGTGGTGGCAAGCTTTTTCGGCTTCGGCCTGTTATTGGCTTTCACCCCCTGCGTCCTGCCTATGGTGCCTATCGTGGCCGGGATGTTGGGGGCGCAGGGCAAGGGCCTGACACCGCTTCGCGGGCTGGCGCTGACGGGCACTTACGTCTTGGCGATGGCTCTGGCCTTCGGGTTGCTGGGGGTGGTTGCGGCTTGGTCGGGGCAGAACCTGCAATTTGTGATGCAGGCGCCTGCGACGGTCATTGCCTTGGCGGTGCTGTTTGGGCTGCTAGCGCTCTCCTCTTTCGGTCTGTTCGCGCTGCACCTGCCGCAGGGGCTGACCACGCGGATCAGCGCGTTGAAAGGATCGAGCGGCTCGCTTGTGGGGGCGGCCCTTCTGGGCTTTACCTCGACGCTGATCGTGGGGCCCTGTGTGACGGCGCCGCTCGCAGGAGCTTTTCTCTACATTGCCCAAACAGGCGATACCGGGTTGGGCGCCGCGGCACTGTTTGCGCTGGGATTGGGTCAGGGCGTGCCGCTCTTGGGCGTCGGAGTGTTCGGTGCGGCCATCCTGCCGCGCATGGGCGCGTGGATGACCGGGATCAACCGCGCCTTCGGGTTCATCTTTCTGGGCGTAGCTGTCTGGCTGCTTGATCGCGTGATATCGGGGCCGGCGGTGCTGGCGCTTTGGGCGCTGTTGTTGATTGGCTTCGGTGTCTGGCTTGGCGGTCGTGATCGCTTCGACGCGCAAACCTCAGCGCTGCGCCGCTTTGGCGGAGCGCTAGGCGTCGCGGCGCTTCTCACAGGCGCTATCGAGGCCATTGGCGCAGCATCTGGCGCCACCGACCCGCTGCGTCCACTGGGGCGGCTCGCTACTGGCTCTGCGCGCGATACTCAGACGGGCAACCTGACCGAGGCGGATTTCCTGCATGTCGAGACACCCGAAGACCTGAAGAGCGCACTTGCAAGCGCGCAGGGTAAGCCAGTGCTGTTGAATGTCACAGCCAAGTGGTGCACCGAATGCGCCACCATCGCGCGTGAGGTCATCCCCGACCCTCAGGTTCAAGCGGCTTTGCGGCAGGTCACCCGGATCGCGGTCGATGTCACCAAGACCGGCGCGCCGCAGCAAGCCCTTCTGAAATCTCTGGGCGTGATCGGCCCGCCGACGCTGATTTTCCTGACCCCCGAGCATCGCGAAGCCCAAGGCACCCGCCTGATTGGCGATGTGACCGCGCCCGCCCTCACCGCATCGCTCAAGGAGATCGCACAATGACGCATGCAAAAATCGCCATGCTCGCCCTCGTGGTGCTTGCCGCTTGTGCGCCCGAGCCGCCCAAGACGGCCCCCGCCCCGGCCCCACCGCAGCTTAGCGCGCATCTGCGTGCGATCTATGGCCCAACCGAGGATGACGGCCGCACGATCCCGGCGGTCAATCCGAAATATCTCAGCGAGGAGAAAGCCCGTCAGGAGGTCGATTACTGGACGGATGAGCCGCCCGGCACGATTGTCGTCGATCCTTGGGCGCGCAAGCTTTACCTCGTGCAAAAGGACAACCGCGCGCTGCGCTACACCGTTGCGGTGGGCGAAGACGGGCGCGGATTTGCTGGCAAGGGTCACGTTCCCTATCAGCGCGACTGGCCAAGCTGGACGCCGACGCAGAACATGATCAAGGACGATCCCGCGCTTTACGGCCCCGTCAAAAATGGGCTCAAGGGCGGGCTCGACAATCCGCTGGGCTCGCGTGCACTTTACCTGCATCGCGGCAATCGCGACACGTTCTACCGCATCCATGGCACGATGGACGATTCCAGCATCGGCAAGGCAACCTCGGCAGGCTGTATCCGACTGTTCAACCAAGACATCATCGACTTGGCTGACCGGGTGCGCTCGGGCACGGATGTTGTCGTGCTGACGCGCGCGCAAAGCGGTCAGGGCACGGTGCCGCCGGGCCAGCCGCTGCCGCCGGTGCCCTATAGCGCCGATGATTTCCCCAATCCCGAAACTTCCGTAGGAGACCAGACATGATCGACCGTAGAACCTTTCTTGCCCTTACCGGCACCGCGCTGATCCTGCCCCGCGCAAGCCTTGCCGCCGATATCACCCCTGAAGCCGTCTTTAACGACCCTGATGCCCCCGCGATGGGCAATCCCAAGGGCGACGTGACCCTTGTCGAGTTCTTTGATTACCAATGCCCCTATTGCAAATCGAACCACCCGGTCGTCGAGCAGGTGATGAAAGAAGACGGCAATCTGCGTGTCGTCATGAAGGATTGGCCGATCTTTGGCGCACCGTCGGTTTATGCCTCGCAACTGGTGCTGGGCGCGCAGAGCATGGGCAAGTACCAAACCGCGCTCGAGGCGCTGATGGCGACGAAAGGCAAGCTCTCAAACGCGCAGATCGAGTCTGTGCTCAGCGCGGTGGGCGTGGATCCGAAACAAGCCGAGGCCGGTTACAAAGCCAATCGCAAACAGATCGACGCACTGCTGATACGCAATGACGCGCAAGCGGTGGCCATCGGGTTGCGCGGCACACCTGCCTATATCATCGGGCGCGATGTCTATCCGGGCGCGGTTGACGCCGCCACTTTGCGCAATGCGATCAAGACTGCCCGCGCGGCTTGAGACCTGCAGTTTCTGGTCTCCGGCTGCCCAAGATGCTGCCGGAGACTTTGCAGCAAGCGTATCTGCTACGCGGCCGCGCGTAGCTATCGCCGCTATCGCGTGGTGTCGAACGTCCTCCGCGCCACATGCGGCGAACGCCGGCTCTCCGCCCTTCAGGCCTGGAGACATCGACGAGCCTGTCGCGTTCTACTCAATACTGCAGCCACCAAAGCGATCTTGTCTTCATCGGACCAAGTAAGCGCCCCCATCGGATCATGCTTGTCTGGAGCAGTGTCCAGAACCTCTCTCCGTCTGTCGTCGGTCATCTTGCCATAATGACGATTGGTGGTCAGGTCGTTCTCATGGCCCATATTTTTAGACCACGCCTTTCGTTGCACAGACGTAAGGGGCCGGTTGTCGCATTCCGCGGCGATGGTGTGTTTTGCAGCTTGCGGCGTGTAAGTGACTGCTTGATTGCAGCAGGCTAGAGCAAATGCTTGGGAAACCGCGTGTTTGGACGCCATAGGGGCAATGGGATCTCGGTTGCTGCGCAGGCTGATCAAAGTATCCGCCCGCAACGCGCCCAGAAACGCAATTGCGAATATCGCACGCTGCCGCTTCTGCAGGTGATTTCTTAAAGGCATGGCCTCCACGATTTGGGCTGCTTCCTCCGACGTCGGGTAAGGTTTCGCGTCTCGAGGCAGGCTTTTAATACGCCGATTTTGGCAGCCGGAAGCAATCTGGACGGTCTTTGGCCAGATGCTGGACGTCATCCTGCTTGATGAGCCAGACAATGAAATCACATAGATTAGAGGTGGTGCAGTTTACGGTCGATTTCAAAGCTCCAATCCCAATACCACCGGGAACTGACCCAATACCTTCGTGTGCGCAGCATCCCAGCTCATCGCGGGATCGAACCAGATCGTCAGCGAGCCTCGGCGTTTGAGCGCGCGGTTACAGGCTGGCCAGTTCCTGGTCTTGTAGGTTGGGGGTGACGGCCTGCTCATGCATCCTAGCTACTAGGCTGGTTTCACACGATGAATCCCTCGCAGGATTTGTGCATCAGGGCCATCTCGACACCATGACGGCCAAGACCGTCAGGCCTCTGTGTGCGGCACAGGCGGATCGGGCGGCGTCGCACTCTGGGGGCGAGGGAAGATCCGCACGCGGACCGTGCGGGTCTGTCCCGCGCCGGGGAAACGCACAGTATCGCCCTTTGTGGACACGCCATCGACGGTGATCTCGGCCCGCCCCGTGCCAAGATGGTCGGGATCCTCAATCGAGAGCGCCAGCGTGCCCTGCGGCCCGCGAAGCAAGATTTTCGCCTGACCCCAATCCCGGGGCAGACATGGGGCCACACGGATCGCACCGGACAAGACCGTGACACCGAAGATGCCGTGGATGGCGAGTTGCCATGTCCAGCCGGCTGCGCCGGTATACCACGACCAACCGCCCTGCCCCGCATGAGCTTTGCCCGACACGTCGCCCGGCAGCACATAGGGTTCGCGCAAGTAAACTGCAGCCGTCTCGGGCGAAGATGTGCGCCGGATCGGATTGATGATGTCAAACACCTGCCACGCATCGTCACCCGCGCCCATCTGGGCGAAAGCAAGCCCCAGCCAGGCCGCGGCATGGGTATATTGCCCACCATTTTCGCGGATTCCCGCGGGATAGGCCTGAATATAGCCAGGATCGCGCCCGGTCAGGTGAAACGGCGGTGTCAAAAGACGGATCAGCCGCGCCTTCGGGTCGACAAGCTGGGCGCGCGCAGACTCCATCGCCTGCTGCGCCCGCGCATCGGGCGGATCGCCCGACAAGATGCTCCAGGCCTGCGCAATAAGGTCGATCCGGCATTCGTCATTGGAATCTGAGCCCCAAGGCGCCCCCTCATCGTCGAACGCGCGCAAGAACCACGCGCCATCCCACGCTTCGTCGTGAATGGCCCCCCGCAGGGCCTGAGCATGGTGCCGCCAACGCTCTGCGCGCGCGTGCTCTGCGTAGGGCTCGGCCAGCGGCGCAAAAAGCCCCGTCGTTGCGATCTCGAACCAGGCCAGCCAGACGCTTTCGCCCCGGCCCGCATCGCCCACCCGGTCCATCCCGTCGTTCCAATCGCCGGTGCCGATCAACGGTAGCCCGTGCGCGCCAACGGCAATCATCCGGTCCAGCGCACGCGCGCAATGCTCAAACACCGACGCCGAGGCGCCGGTCTCGAACCGGGCGTAGCGATCCCCCTCGTCCGGTTCCAGCTCGGCGCCCGTCAGGAAGGGGATTTCGACATCAAGGATCGCCGTATCGCCGGTCGCGGCCACATACCGCGCCGTCACATAGGCCAGCCACAGATAATCGTCCGAGCAACGCGTGCGCACGCCGCGCCCTGACGGCGGGTGCCACCAATGCAGCGCGTCGCCGGTTTCGAACTGACAGGCCGCCGCGCGCAGGATCTGGCTGCGCGCACGGGCCGGGTCTGAAAACAGCACAGCCAGGACATCCTGAAGCTGATCGCGAAACCCGTAAGCCCCGCCCGCCTGATAGAAGCCAGCGCGTGCCATCAGGCGGCAGGCCGTGTTCTGATAAGGCAGCCAGCGGTTCACCATCAGATCGAACGCCGGATCTGGCGTGGTGACCTGTACCGCGCCAAGCCGCGCTTCCCAAGAGGACGACACCTGATCAAAGGCCTGCGCGAAGGCCTCGGGGCTGCGCCATGTCGCAAGCAATGCGCCTGCTGCAGCCAGATCACTGCCCTGCCCGAGGACAAAGACGACCTCGGTCGTCTCATTGGGCTCAAGATTGAGATGGACCTGATAGCCGCCACAGGCATCGGCACCGGGCACGAAACGCCCCCCCAGATCCCAGCGTTTCAGACCCGCCGGATCGGACACACTGCCCTCCTTGCCAAGGAAATCATGCCGATCTCCGGTCAGGCTGTGGGGCTCTTGCGAGGCGCTGAGAAACGCGATCCGCGCGCCAAATTCCGGGGTCCAGCCGTTGCGCGCCAAGATGGCCTTGAGCTCGGCATCATAGATGGTGACGACATGGGGCTTCGCCGCACTCTCCATCGCGCCCAGCACCCATTCCGCATAATAGGTTGCCGTCACCCTGCGGGTCAGCGCCGAGCGGTTCTTCAGACGCAGCCGGATCAGCTTGACCGGCGCATCGGTTGGCACCAGCGCGATCAGATCTTGCTCAATCTCGTGGCTGAACTGGGTCCAGCGCGTGTAGCCCTTGCCATGGCGGATCTGACACTCGGCCGCATGCCCAAGCGGTGCCGGTGTCGGCGTCCAGACTTCTGCTGTCGCCTCATCGCGCAGATACAGCACCTCGCCCGGTTCATCGGCAACCGGGTCATTGGACCACGGCGTCAGCCGATTTTCGCCACTGTTGAGCGCCCAGGTCATGCCAAGGCCGCTCTCGCTGACGATCGTGCCAAACTCTTCATTGGTCAGCACATTGCACCAGGGCGCGGGGGTATGTGTGCCCGGTGCCAGATGGATCACGTAATCCTGGGTCTGCGGATCGAACCCGCCCAATCCGTTGTCGAACTGGAGCGATGCCGGGCGCGCAAGCGGCTGGCGGGTCTCAAACCCAATGCTGCCAAGCGGTTGGAAGGGCGGCGCGGGAAACCGGGTTTCGAGCATCCGGTCGAGCAATTCGGACAGATCCTCCGCATCCCGCTCAAGGACGACATGGGCCGCAGCCGTCAGGCAAGCCAAGGTTTCGGAGTCCGTCTGATCCGCTGACAGCAGTCGCAAACCGCCGTTCCGCCCCAGCGAACTCTCCGAATGGGTGTCGCGCAGCACCGATAGGATATACTCGCGCAGCGGCCCCTCATAGCCGCTCGCGCCCATGTGCAAGATCACCAGATCGAACTGTAAGCCCCTGTGCCGCCAAAGCTTCTGGGCCCGCACGAGCGTTTCCAGAAGGGTCAGATCCTGCGTCTGGTTCACCGAAACAAGCAAGATTGGCAGATCGCCCGATATCCCCAACCGCCACAGGCCCGGCTGCCCGAGCCGGACGCCGCTAACCGATGCGGGCACCGCGCGCAGCGTTGCTGAGGGTTGTAGCAATAACGATGACATCGCCTGCAACTGAGGCAGTTTCGCAGGGTCGAGTTGAAGGCGCTGCACTTCGCGGGCGGCCTCGAGGGCGGCATCGCGGAAGGCGCGGTCAAGGGCCTGAAATGGGTAACGCGCGGCCGTGTCGAGAACATCCCCGCGCGAGGGTCCGACGACTGTCAAGAAAGCGAAGCTCCGCGTTTCCATCGGTTTCAGGCGCAAACGGACCTGCAGCGCCATCACGGGATCCAGCGTCCAGCCGGTCGTGCCGCTCAGACCCTCACGCAGACCTTGCGGATCTTTGGCCGACCCGTTGCGCCCGATAAAGCGCGCGCGATCAGTTTCGAACCCGTGGACCGTCAGATCAGGGCCTGTCGTCACCAGCCTGTGCAACAAGACCGGCGGACGGGTTTCAGGGCGGCGCGGGCGGCGCTCGAACAGCAGCGCCCCTTGATCGGGCAGATAGGTGCTGCCCACGAACAATTTGCTGAAAGCCGGGTGTCGTTCGTCTTGTTGCGGGGCTGCCAGCACGACCTCGGCATAGCTGACGATATCGACCTCACGCGCGAAATTGCTTTCATTGATGACGGTGATCTTGCGGATTTCCACATCGTCATAGGGTGCAATCGCCACCTCCATGCGCGTCGAGATATCGTCATGGCGGCGGAAGGTTTCGACCATATGTTGATGAAAAACGGTCTTGCCCTCGGGGCCACGCGCCTGGGTCGGCTGGCGACCGATGGACCAGACCGACCGCTGCGCACCCTCACGAACATAGACCCAGGTGCCGTGACAATCGCGGGTCGCATCTGGCCGCCAGCGGGTCAGGGCATCGCCCTGCCAGAATAACCCACCGCCCCCGGCTTCCGAGACGCGCGCGGACAAATGGGCATTGCCCAGCATGTGAAGCTGCGGCACGGCTGCTGCGGTCGAGGGCACCCAGGCGGGCAAAGCGGCAGGCGCAAGCACGTCGGCATCGGCGTAAGCGTCCTGAGCTTCCCTGATCTGTCCCGTCTCGATCGGGGCATCCCACGGCACGCGCTCGTGCAAAAGCAGATCCATCGCCTGAAAGGTTTCTTCGCGCATCACGCGCCTCACATGAATATCGCCCATCAGAACATTGGCGATCGCAACCAGCGTCATACCCTGATGATGCGCCATATAGGTGCGCACGGCGACGAAGCGATGCGGCCCGAACCGGCGGCTTGGAGTGAAATCCAGCGCATCGTAAAAGCCGAACGTGCCAAGCGCCTCGAGCTTTTCAAGCGCCTTGAGGTTCAGCACCGCCGCCCGCGGCAAGGCGCATAGCGCGAGCGCCGAGGCATAGGGCGCCACCACCAGATCGTCCGACAGACCACGCTTGATGCCCAAACCCGGAACGCCAAAAGCGCGATACTGATAGTCCCCACCCGCATCGGTCAGCCCATAGGCCGATTCCGAGATGCCCCACGGAATTCCCCGCTCGGTCGCGTAGCGGCGTTGATAGTAGACCGCGGTCGCCTCACTCTCGCCCAGCAGGGTGTCGCGGCGGCTTGGCAAGAACAGCGCGGGCATCAGATATTCGAACATCGACCCGCTCCACGACAGGATCGACGGCTTGCCCCGGATGCGAGTGATCGGCCGACCAAGCGCGAACCAGTGCTCGACCGGGGCATCATGCTTGGCAATCGCGAAATAGCTGGCAAGGCGCGCTTCGGTCGCCAACAAGTCATAGTGGTTGTGGTCCATGCGCCCAACGCTGTGATTGTAGCCAATCACAAAAAGCCGAGCCTCCTCATCGTAGAGAAAGGCAAAATCCATGCTATAGGCAAGCGCGCCACAGCGTTGCGCCAAGATATCCAAATCCCGCGCGAGGTCTTTTTGCCGGGAAACTCCCTCTTCGATGGCCCGCGTCAGATCATCCAGCCAAGCCCGGCTGGCTGGATCCTGCGCCGCAGCGCGCAAGGCCGCGCCAAGTTCGTCTAGAACGCGCGGCGCATCTTCGATCAAATCCGGAATCGGTCGTAGCGGGGCCAGACGCCGGGCAACATCCTGGGCAAGTTTCTCCAGCGGACCCGGCGGATCGGCCAGAAGTGCCGCCCATGGGAAAAACGATCCGACATCGCGCGCCAGCGCATGGACTTGGCGATGGAACGCGTCCAGCCAAACCTGAATTTCGCTCAGCAACTCGGTCGCGATGGCGGGAGCAGCCGCAATAGCTTCGTGTACGGCGGTCTCAATCTGATGCCAGAGCGGCCCGGCCAGCGCGTCTGCCACCTCTTTCCAGCATGTCGGATCATTGTCGGCATCTGCGATCTTCGCCTCGATCTGACGAACACAGCCCTCAAGCGCCGATTGCTGCGTCCCGCGGATGCGGCGCAGCGCCTGCGTCAAAAGCTGCGTTGTCGTGCCCAAGGCATCCCAACAGGCGCTGTCAAAGGCTGGCGCCTTGGCCGCCTCAAGGCAGCCCTGCTTCAGCGCAATCAGCGAAACGGCAAGGTTGCCGCTATCCACCATCGAGACATATTTGGGCTCGAGCGGTGCAAGCGAGCGGGTATCGTACCAGTTGAAGACATGGCCCCGATAGGTTTCCAGTCGCTCCAGCGTCTCGACCGTGTTCCGACAGCGCACCATAAGATCGCTGGTCGTCACAAAGCCCAAATCGCGGGCCGACAGCGCCGATGCAAGAAACATGCCGATATTCGTAGGCGAGGTGCGATGCGCGACCTGCCCGGTTTCATGCTGCTGGAAATTGTCCGGCGGCAGCCAGTTGTCCTCGGGCCCGGTGAAGGTCTCGAAATAGTGCCATGTGCGCAGGGCGACCCCGCGCAGGAACTGAACTTGATCCGCGCCCAGATGCTCGCGGCGCAAAAGCCGCGGCCGGGCTGTCCAGACCGCGATCTCGGGGGCGATGAGCCAGAGCAGCAAAACCGGAGCGGCTGGCCAGAACGACTGGAGATCATAGAGCATCAACTGCGCAGCGATCGTGAGCGCGAGCGCCGAGGACGGCCACATCATTTTCCAAAGGGTCGATCGGATCGGCTGATCGCGCAGCTTCGCCGCGGAATGCGCCGCCGAGGTCCATTCCAGCAAGTACTGCGGCTTGACATACAGACGCCACAGCGTGCGAAAGACGGCATCAATGCCGATCATCGTGTCTGTCACCAGGAAGGTGATCGCGAGGAACCAGCGCCCGCCCTTCTCGGTAAAGCGATGGAGCGCATAGCCCAGCGCGCCGCGCCGAAAGCCGCCCGACAAGACCCCGTAAACCTCAGCGAAAATATAGCTTCCCGGTGCCGCAAGCGCGAGAATGGTCCACAAAACGGCGCTGCCGGGCAGCACCATCCACCCCGCGATGAAGAACAAAAGCAGCGCTGGCGGCACCAGACTGCGGCGCAGATTGTCGACGATCTTCCACCGGTCCAGATTGGAAAAGACTGTGGCAACCTGCGTGCCATGCGCTGCGGGCACCCGCCGCCAAAGCCACGGCAGCAGTTGCCAATCCCCGCGCATCCAGCGATGCGCGCGCGCGGCATAGTCCAGATAGGTCGTGGGGAAATCTTCATACAGAACGATGTTGCTTGCCAGCGCGACGCGCCCGTGCAGCCCCTCGAAAAGATCATGGCTGAGAATACTGTTTTCGGGGACGCGATCGGCAACGGTGCTGAGGAAGGCGGCGACATCATAGATGCCCTTGCCAGCAAAGATGCCGACGCCGAACACGTCTTGATACACGTCAGACACCGCCCGCGAATAGATGTCGATCGCCGTATCGCCGGTATAGAGATAGGAAAAATGCGTCACGGGCTTGTCGTCCGGCATGACCTCAAGCCGGGGTTGCAAAATGGTGTATCCCCGCGCGACACGCCCCGAAACCGGGTCAAACTGCACGCGGTTCAGCGGGTGTGCGAGCGTCCCGACCAGACGGGCCGCCGACCCTGGGGGCAGCTCTGTGTCGGCATCCAGAACGATGGCGAATACGATCTCTTGAAGGCGCGCGACATCGCCCTCGACATGTGAAAAGACCTCGGGCGCCGCCAGCCCACCCGTCACGAGCTTGTTGAAGCTCTCAAGCTTGCCACGCTTGCGCTCCCACCCCATCCAGCACCCTTCGGACGGATTGAAACTCCGGCCGCGATGCAGCAGCACAAACGGCCCCCCCGCGCCCGTGTCATAGCGCGCATTCATCGCCCTTACGGTGGCTTGCAGACAGCGTTCGATCCTTGCATCGCCGGGCTGGTTTTGTTCCGGCGCATCAGGCAGATCCGTCAGCAGGATAAAGCGCAGGGCAGCATCGCGGTTGGACAACCAGCGGATTTCCATCTTCTCGGCAATATGCGCGATTTCCTCCTCGCGGCTGACGATCACCGGAACGACAACAGCCGTGGTGAACCGGGCGGGGATCTTTTTGCTGAAATCAAGCTCGGGAAGACCGCTGGGGCGCGTGAACCGCGTGATGAGCCAATGTATCACGGTCACGCTGAGAACCGTCGCAGGCAGCGCCGACAAAAGCAGGACCCCGATCCAGTGCCAGATATTGGCATCGGTCATCAACAGGTGCCACGAAGGCACCAAAAGCCCGACAAGCCACCCCAGCGCCAAGGCGCCCCAATAGAACGCGTGGCGCCGCGCCGAAAGAAAGCGACGCACCGCCATTGCCAAGGGCAGTCGACATCCAAGTGCGGCCTCTAATTCAGGTCGGCCGTCATCGATCAGCCAGTAGCCCACATGACTGCGCAGCGGATCGGTCGGGATGCGTCGCGCCAGCGCCAGCGCCTGATCTGCAACGTCCAGTTCGGAACAGCGGGCCTGCTCTGCCAAGGTCTCGACCACGGATCTGTAGCGGCTGCGCGTCTCGAGCGTCATCAATCGGTAAACATCGGCCGGATCATCGCACAGCGCCGCCTCGATGCGGCTGGTCCGCTCGACCACATCGGTCCACTTGATGGCTTGAATGCCGATCAGCGTCGTCAAGGCATCCGATACAGCCGTGGGCGGATCGCGCATAGCGGCCTGCTTGGACCAGCGCGTCGGTTCGAACCTTGGCGCCAAGGACGGCTCGAGCAGGCTGAAAGCTGCCACGAGCCGGTCCAGCGCAACCAGTCGCAGCACCGATGGCAGCGCCCACAGCTCTGCATTGCTTAGCGCAGACACGTCTTGATAGGCGACGAGATATTCCACCAGCGCATGCATCGAGACCTGATGCTGCAGGCGATCCATAAGATCCTGCGCCAAATCGACAACCCGTGGAGTACGCTCCGCCACAGGATCTGAGAGCGCAGACAGCCGGCGATAGAAGGCTGGAGGAAAGTCTTCGTCAAGCGTTCGGATGGCGCGGGTTACCTGATACGCGTTATCGAGCAACCAGTCGGCCGAGCGCATATGCGCGGGCGCGGGGTCTTTGCAAAGGGCACGGGCAGCCTCAAGCCAGCCCTCCAGTGTCGACAACCCTCGGTAGATCCCGATTTCGGCTGGCGGCCCGTCGATGGTCTTTTGCGATGCCGCAAAGGCGCGAATACCAATCGTCCAGTCCGCCGCCTGTTCTGTCGGCTCGACAAGGGTCATGTCTCTGTATCCGCAGGCTGGCGCGTGCCTTTATGGACGGGTTCGGCAGAGACATGCGCATCCCCCGAATTGCGCTGCGGTCGCATCATGAGCACCGGAATATCGGCGTGATCCAGAATGAAGCTCGCAACATGGCCCGACGGAAGAGTCGGGTCCATACCCTGACCATGCGACGCCATGATTAGCAGATCGCCGCCCCGTTCCCGGATCGTCTTGAGCAGGGACTTACGCGCATCCCCTTCGACGATCATCGTCGTCGTCGCTGGCGTTCCGTAGCCCTTCAGCATGTCGTTGATCCGGTCAAGATAGGTCCGCGCGGCTGTCTTCGCGCGCTTCACAAGGCGCATCTGCAGGTCTTGCAGCTCGCGGTCTTGCAAACCGATATTGATGCTGCCCGGATCGGGAACGACATGGCAGACGACAAGCTTTGCGTTCTGCTGCTTGGCGATAGCGGCGGCGCTGGGGATCACACTCTCGGAGACGCTCGACCCGTCCAGCGCGACAAAGACACAGGCGTAGCGCGTGGGCGCCGTGGTGAAGGCGGCGCTTGGCACCATAAGGATCGATCCGATATCGGCATCCACCAAACAACGCGCAGCGCGCCACGCATGAAGCCCCTCGGCGCCCTCGATGCGACCAAAGGCTGTGATGCCACCGGGATGACGCGCCGCATAGCCACAAAGCTGATCAATGCGGCGCCCTTCAAGAACCGCGACCTGAATCGCGTGGTCCGCCGTCTGATACTTCTGAGCCAAGTTGGTCAGCACATCATTGGCCACGCGTCGGCGGATCTCCCAATCAACAGGATCAAGCGGAGCGCCGCCCTTTTCCGCCGCCTCAAGGAAATGCAGCAAGACCACGTCGCCGCCCAGCGCCTGCGCAATGGTTTGCGCATGTGAGATAGCTCCGGCGGACCTCTGATCATCCTCGATACACACCAGAAGCTGCATCCGTTCAGCCTGACTATAGGTGGCAGAGGTTGAACTGGTCGACGGCACGTTTTTTGCTTGCATTGGCGTTTTGCCCATCATGTGTCACCTTTCCAAAATCCAAGACATGCGGACCGGCCATCTTTTGGCCTGCGATTGGCTGCGAATGGGCCTAGACGGCCTCCCTTTTGCACTCGCGTCGCTTCCGGATTCGCGGCCAAGATATGGCACCGCTGCCAGCTTCGCGCTGATTCAAATCAAGTCGCCACATCGGGAAATATGCTTCCGTCAGCGCAAAGACATGCGATGCCGTCCGACATGCCGCAAACCGCAGACATCACACGGAGCTTCAACCTCTGCGTCTTGAAGAGCAAATCGACAGGCGGAGTGCGGAACACCTTGCCCTATGGTGCCCCCGCGCCCAGACTGTTGGCACATGAAATGACAGGACGCAGGCGCGCGAGAGTTGCGATCGCCGGGCCTCTGGATCGGGAGATGATATGCGTTGGTCCTATTCGATCGGGAAAATCCGGGGCACGGAACTCAGGGTGCATATCACCTTCTTTCTGCTGCTGATCTGGATCGCGGCGGGTGCCTGGGCCACGCAGGGCCCGCAAGCCGCAACGACAAGCGTGCTGTTCATTCTGGCTGTCTTTGCCTGTGTGGTCTTGCATGAGTTTGGCCATGCCACGATGGCGGCGCGCTTCGGGGTGAAGACGCCCGATATCACGCTTTTGCCAATTGGTGGGCTGGCGCGGCTTGAGCGGATCCCCGAAAATCCGCGGCAGGAAATCCTGATCGCGCTTGCGGGACCGGCCGTGAATGTTGTGATCTGGCTGTTGCTGACGGGGCTTCTGGGCGCCGCCACCCGGCTGGGCGATCTGCAATCGATGGAGAATGCGTCGCAGGATTTCTGGGGGCGGCTGGCGCTGGTCAATTTCCTTCTTGTCGCCTTTAACATGATTCCGGCCTTCCCGATGGATGGCGGCCGGGTGTTCCGGGCCGTCCTCTCGATCTTCATGGACCGGATCAAGGCCACAGAACTTGCCGCGCGCACCGGGCAAATCATCGCCTTTCTGTTCGCGTTCTGGGGGCTAACCGGGGGCAACCCCATTCTGGTGCTGATCGCGGTGTTCATTTTCTTCGCGGCCGGGGCGGAAAGTTCGGATGCGGTGATGCGCGGTCTGGCCCATCGCGCAAAGGCGCGCGATGCGGCCATCACTACATTCCAGACCCTTGCACCAGACGCGACGCTTGAAATGGCCGCGCAAGCGATCTTGCACAGCTCTCAATCCGAATTTCCCGTGCTGGCCGCCGACGGGCGGTTGGTCGGGGTGCTGACGCGGGCCAGCGTGTTGACCCACCCAGAGGCCGAGCATCGCGCCGAACTTGTTTCAACGGTTATGATCGAAGACGTTCCAACAGTGACGCTTGAGACCGGGATGGACGCGGTACTGAACGCTTTGGCGGCAGGGTCCGCCCCCATCGTCGCGGTGCTGGACCGGGCGGGACGTCTCGTGGGCTTCATCAATCGCGAAAATATTGGTGAGTGGATCATCCTCACAAGACGCTGAAAGCGTGGAACGGCGCATCATCCCCATTCGCCAAGAAATTTGGAGTGTGTGAATATCTCGCGCCCTGAATTGATGATACGGGCGCTCTCGTCCGCGCCATCCCATATCGGGCACGATGATTTTCTCTCCCTCGTTCAGCGTTCTATCGACCTCCGACGACACGGGTGCGTTTGCCATTTCAAGGATGATGCAGGCATTGATCTTGGCGCAATTGTCGAGCGCGATCTGTCGCTCCAATGCTGCGGGCACCAACACGTCACGCTCAAGCTCTAACAGCTCGGCATTTGAAATCTCGTTCGTTTCACCTTGACCCTTCGCCCTTTTCCCGCCCCCTGCCTCTCGCTTGTGCTGCATGACTGCCAGCGCACCGCTTACGGACAGGTGGGATTTGCGAAGTTTAATAGAACGTTTGGGCCGAACGCGAACACCTCCATAGACTGCTCGTGGCCCCTTTGACCTCACACTCGATCGGCCCACAACATACGTAATTGATCGAGCGTTCCGTTGCCGCGTCGCAGCTTTCCAAGGGTGGAGATTTATAACTTTTTGCAGCAATTCCAAGAAACAAGCGTCATCGGATTTACTCTCCGTGTGAATATCTTGTTCGCATTGTCGTTCTTCATGATGTTGACGAGCACCTTTTTGGCGGTTTTCTAGCGTTCTGCGAATTCATCGAACGCCACCACTTCCCAGCAAGCCACCAACTCAACGCGCCCCTTCGAGTTGTTCAGGAAGTGCTTCGGGAGGGGTCAACTCATCTCCAGAGATCAACTGCTCATGCGGCGAGAACTCGGAGGAGCTAGGCGATCTGCGGAGTCTTTCGCTCCCGGCTCGATGTCGCTGTCGTTTTGCAGGTGTGCGCTGACAGGCCGTGGGATGACTATACATGTCGACGCTAGCAAACGGCCTCTTCGCTATCCGGCGATGCGCAGCGCTCGCGGCATATCTATGTCCGCGCGATGCTGAATTCATACGTCAAAAAGCCTTGTAACAAAGCTGCTGGCCTTTTCAGCTTAGCCGCGTGACGAAAATTTGTGAGAGAGCAAAAAATTAGGAACCTTCCAGCGCTGGAGGGTCGTTGTCCTATCGAGCGCAGCAAGGCGTCGAATAAGAAGGAATAAGCAAAACGGATGACGACAATCATTTCCATCGCTGGGATTCTTACTTTGGCTGTCCTGTTCGTCGGCGTTCTTCGGGCAGCGGGTTGGTCGGATTTCGCCGGCTCCGCGACAGCGCCCCAGCAACGCCCTGTGTTGGGCGGCGGCGACCCGCAGACCCACGCCTGGCAGCGGTTTCACGTGCGCTACTATACGATGACCCTGCTATTTGTCGCCTTCGAGATGGAGATGATGTTCATGTATCCTTGGGCCGTCGTCTATGTCGCCGAGGGCGGCAAGGCGCTGGCCGAGATGGGCATGTTCCTGGCAATCCTGTCGGTGGGAATTCTCTACGGCTGGCGCGAGGGGATCTTCCGGTGGGAATGAGTTGGATCAGCCGCCTCGCCGCCCGTGCGCCGGTGCCTGTGTTCATCGCGCAGGGCGAAGGTGCGCCCGATGCGCTGGCGCGGCTGGCGCTAAATCCTGCGATCCACGTTGTGGACAGCCCGCGCGCGGCATGTATCTTGCTGGTCGCCGGGCGCATACCAAGCGCGCTGGCCGATTGCCTCAACCGCCTCCACGACCAGTTACCACATCCACGGGCCACCGTGCTGTGGCAGTCGCACGCGATGGAGCCTTTCTCAGACGCTGTGGAGGTGGACGCGAGCGGCGACATCACCAACGCTCTGAGCGCCACCTTCGCCGACCTCCTCGCAGGTGATCGCCCGAGCGAGGCCGATATCTTGCCCGACGCACCACCGAACGAATGGCGCGGCATCGGGCCGCATGGGCAGGGCGGCAAGGGCATGATGGGCGGCACGCCATATGGGCGCGCGATGGCGAAGACCGACGACGACATTCGCGACGGATTATCTCTGGACGCCTATACCGCCGATTTTGGTCCGTTCCTGCCGATGTTCCCCGCTGGACTGGCGTTAACGCTGACTTTGCAGGGGGACATGATCCAAGCGGTCACCGTGGCGCATCCTCCCTTCGAGGGCGATACGGCCGCGCGGGAGCGTTTGCTTCGGCTTCTGGGGTTGTCGGCGCTCGCCTTGCGCTCACTCCACGGACAAAAGGGTGACGGCACATTTCGCAGGCTCGTTCGACTGTCGAGGGCGCGCGCAGCGATCCCTGCGGATCTGGGCCGGTTGCCCGACGGATCCGACGTGCGGTCACGGTTCGATGCGATGGTGGCGGGTCTCCAAACTGCCCCTGCCTCCGACACCGACATGACACTCGGCGATCTTCTGGTCGGGTTGGAATGGCACGAGGCGCTGCTGGTCATCAACAGTCTGGACAACGCGACGCTGCGAGGCGTCTGCGCCAGAATGGACGCATCGCCGCACAGCACAAATGACGACACCCATGCCGACCACGACATGCATGCGGAGCACATGGGATGATTGTTGCGCTCGCCATCCTTGGCCTGTTTGCCTTCCTGATCGCCAGTATCTGGGCCGCTGAGACTCTCGACGCGGCTTGCCATGGATGGATCGCTGGCGGCGGCACGGTGTCGCCCGTCTTCACCCCGCTGCGCACGGCCGCATTGTGGCTGAGCCAACAGCGCCTGACGACCGAGGCCCCGGATCGGCTGAATGCGCTGCTGTCCATCACCGGATATTTTGCGCTTGGGCTGGTCGGGCTGGCGCTGGTGCCGATCGGACCGGACATGACGCTGATCGTTCTGCCCACCAGCGTCGTGGCATGGGGAGCCTGCGAGGCGCTTGTCGTCGTCGTTGTGTTCCTGCACGGCTGGTCGCCGAATGCACCGCTGGCGTTGATCGGGGCTTATCGCTATGTCGCGATCGGGCTGCCAATCATGTTGCTCAGCATGTTCGTTCTGATTGCCGCCGCACTACCGGCGCAATCGCTGGACCTGCGTGACATCGTGACATCGCAGTCAAGCGTGTGGAACGTGATCCGCCAACCGCTGGGTCTCCCGCTGTTCCTCCTCTTGGGTCTGTCGCTCACGCTGCGCGGCCCGTTTGATTACGCCGATAGCGCCGATCTGGCGGGCGGCACCTCGGTCGAGGCATCGGGGCCGGATCGCTTGGGCTGGCAGATCGCACGGCTGGTAATGCTGACAGGATTTTCAGCCGTTGCCGCAAGCGTATTTCTGGGCGGCTATCTGGGGCCAGTGCTCCCCGGCCCGCTGTGGCTGGCGCTCAAGACACTGGCCATCATGACAGTCGTGATCGGCCTGTCGCATCTGCTGGCTCGGATGCCTGTCGCACGCATGATGGGGCTGATCTGGATCGGCCTGTTGCCGCTGTCATTCCTTGATCTGATCCTAGCGGGGGTTTTGGCACTATGATGACGAATATTCTGTTCTACGCCCTGTCGGCGCTTGCGATCTGGAGCGGATGGCGTGTGTTCCGCGTCGACTCCATGATCCGCGCGACATTTGCGCTGATGGTTTCCTTCATCGCCGTGGGTGCCATCGCATTGCTTTTGTCGGCGGATTACATCGGTGTGGCCACCGTTTTCATGATGGCGGTCGAGATGATGGTCATGGGCCTGTTCATGATCATGTTCATGATGAATCCTGCGGGGCTGAACCCGATGCAGATGGTGCACCAGTATCGCTTTTCGATCGGCGCGGGAGTCGCGAGTTTTGTCGGGCTAAGCGTGGCCGTGCTGACGACCGCACTGCCTGTCAGCCCGCTGCCGCCCGGCGGTGAGACGCTGCGCGATCTGGGGACCGAACTGCTGGGAAATTCCATGCTGATCTTCGAGACAGCGGGCGTGACCCTTTTGGCGACGATGGTTGGCGCAGTCGTGCTGTCAAGCGCCAGCGGGCGTTTCGGATCAGGCAGTCAGGGCGCGCAGCCACCGGGTCTGACCGAAGGTGGGGCCCCCGCTGGTCGCAAGGTCGGCGCAGGTTCCGGGCATAGCCATCACGGCGGAGGGCACTGATATGACCCTGACGGCCATCCTCATCGTGTCTGCGGCCCTGTTCGGCATCGGTCTGTTCGGCGCGCTCTCACAGAAATCCTTCGTCATGCTGATGATGGGGCTCGAACTGATGTTGAACGGCACGCTGCTTGCCACGGTTGGTTTCTGGGCCTTCACCCTAGCGGGTCTGCCAAAGGGGCAGTTGCTGGCGATCCTGATCATGGCGGTGATGGCGGTCGAATTGGCCATCGGCTTTGCCTTGGTCGTGGCCGTTTACCGCAAACGACAGGCGGACGTGACGGAATCCCTCACGACGATGAAAAACTGATGCTGTGGCTGGTCCCCCTTGTGCCCATCGTGGCTGGTGCGCTGATCGCGACGCTGGGCGCGCGATCGCGCACCAGCCTCGGCGTTCTCGCAGGTGGCGTCGTGAGTGCGACATTGATTCTGACGGTTTTGGCTGTGGTGCAGGGCTGGAGCGCGACGCTGATCTGGTCCGACGCGATCCGCTTGACCGCCGCCCTGACGCCCCTGTCGGCGGCGCTCGCCGTGACGGTGCCGGTCATTGCGCTGGCCGTTATTTCCCACGCAACCCAGCATGAGGCGCGACAAGGACTTGCCCGTCTCACCGGCCTCATGATCGTGTTTGCCGGTGGGATGCAGCTTGTTGTTATTGCCAACGATCTGTTGACCCTGCTGATCGGATGGGAGTTGATTGGCGCCTGCTCATGGGCCCTGATCTCTCACAAGTGGACCGACAAAGAAAATCCGCAGGCGGGTCTCTACGCCTTTGTCATGACACGGTTCGGCGATCTGGGCCTGTTTGTCGCCGCGATGGCGCTGTTCGCGGGCACGGGGTCGTTCGATTACGCCAGCATCGCCACGCTGTCGGGGCCGTGGCAAGGCCTTGTCGCATACGGCATCCTGCTGTCTGCGGCGTCCAAAGCGGGTCAGGTGCCGTTTGCGCCGTGGCTGTTTCGCGCCATGGCGGGCCCGACGTCGGTATCTGCGTTGCTGCACGCAGCGACGCTCGTCGCAGCGGGGGCCTACATCATCGCGCGCCTTGAACCGTTCCTGTCGGTCGTTCCGGGTTGGCAGGCTGTGACTATCGCCATCGGTTTGACGACTGCCTTGGCGGGCGGATTGACGGCGGTGTTGCAGAACCACTCAAAGCGGTTGCTGGCCGCCTCCACCTCGGCGCAGCTCGGTTTCATGTTCATCGCCGTCGGCGCGGGCTATCCCGGCGTCGCGATTTTGCACCTGATGCTCCACGCGACCTTCAAGGCACCGCTGTTTCTGACCGCCGGTGCAGCACACGACGCCACGGGCAGCTACCGCCTTGATCGAATGCGCCTTGGCCGCGTGATGCCGTTGATTGCTGGTTTGGCCGTTATCGCTGCAGCCAGTCTGGCGGGCCTGCCCCTGACGGGCGGAGGATGGAGCAAGGAAGAGATCGTCAGTGCCGCAGAGCACACCAGTTTCTGGCTGGCCTTCAGCGTGATGATCGGCGGCGGGCTCAGCGCCGTCTATGCGACCCGTTTCGCCCTGCTGGCTTTTGGGCGCAGCCAGAAGGAGGGGCGTGACATCCCGGCACCCGGTTGGAAAGAAACCGTCGGCATCGCGAGCCTTGTGACGCTGACACTGGTCGCCAGCCTGCTTTGGGTGTCGCCCGCCGCCACGGTGTTGGCGAATGCCTTGGGCGCAACCCTGCCCGAGGGCACGATGACCGAGCTTGTGATGTCGATGATCTGGCTGGCGGCCGGTCTGGTTACCGGGTTTTATCTGGTGCATCAGTCCCCTGCACTGGGACGCACCGGCGCGAGCGCAGCGGCCTCGGATTGGCTGGGCCTTCCGACGTTGATTGATCGTGGCGTTGTGCAGCCGGTCGATGCGCTGGCCCGGGCCGCAGCCCGGGCCGACGACCGTTTGCTGGACGCGGGCCTGAACGCCACGGCGGCTTTCGCCGATGCACTGTCACGGCTGGCCGACCGTTTCGGCGAAGCCGCATCCGATGGTTTGCCGGAAGGGACCGCAAACATTTTCGGCCTGCTGGGCCGCGACTCGCGGCGACTGCAAACCGGCCTCTCCCACCACTACTACGCCTATATCATCGGCGGCGTCTTCGTCGTCGCAGCCATCCTCGCTGCAGGAGCATAACATGCTGACACTTGCCATCCTCATCCCGATGCTGGGCGCATTGGCGCTGGTCGTCTCACCGCGTCTGGGCCACCAAGCAGCGAGAGCCGTGGCGGTCGGCGCATCTGTTGTGTCATTCGCACTGTTGCTGATCGTCTGGATCGGTATTGACACCGCCCCGTCAGCACCCGATTTTCAATTTCTTGCCGAGGTGCCTTGGATTCCGTCGCTTGGCATCGCGTGGCGCGTCGGGGTCGACGGCATGTCGCTTGCCCTGTCCTTGATGAGCGGCGTTTTGTTTATCTCAAGCATTTCCTGGCCGATGGAAAATCCCGAACGCCCCGTGTCCTATTATGCTTGGTTCCTGTTTCTGGAATCCGTGTCGCTGGGCTTGTTTCTGGTTCTGGACCTGCTGTTATTCTACGTCTTTTTCGACCTGAGCCTCGTCGGCATGTTTTTCTTGATCGGACGCTGGGGGCATGACGGCGCGCAACGCGCTGCGCTGAAGTTCTTCATCTACACGCTGGCCGGATCGCTCGCGATTTTGCTGGCGATCATCGGACTTGTGCTGTCGGTGGACCCCATCACGTTCGACATGCGCAGTCTGATTGCGGCGCAGCCACTGGCAGGGCACGATTTACGGGGTGGATTGATCCTGCTGGGATTCATGCTGGGTTTTGCCATCAAGACGCCGCTGTTTCCGGTCCACACCTGGCTGCCCCCCGCGCATGTCAAAGCCCCCGGTCCGGTCTCCGCTATCCTTGCAGGTGTGCTGCTCAAGATGGGGACCTACGGCATGATCCGCATTCCCTTGCAGATGATGCGTGAAAGTTTCGCGGCCTATGCCCTGCCGATCGCGCTGTTTGCGCTTGCCTCGATACTATGGGGCGCCATCGTCGCGCTGGGGCAGACCAATCTAAAACGCCGCATCGCCTATACCTCTGTCAACCACATGGGATACACCGTGCTTGGCATCGCGGCTGCCGGGGCGTTGTTGTCGGGAGCGGAAAAAGCGCAGTCGCTGGCCTTGACCGGCGCTGTGGTCGAGATGGTCGCCCATGGCCTGATCACCGGGGCGCTGTTCCTCATCGCGGGCGGGATCTGGGCGCGCAGCCAGACCTACGAGCTTGACGCTTTCGGCGGGCTGGCGAAGGTCGCGCCAAAGCTGACGGTCGCCGCCGTGATTGCGGCATTCGCCAGTCTCGGCCTGCCAGGTCTTGCCGGATTCGTGGCTGAGGTGCAGATTTTTGTCGGAACCTTCGCTGTGTTCCCGGTCATCGCCGCCATCGGCCTGCTGGGCATCCTGATAACTGCCGCCTTGTTCCTGCGCCTGTTGCAACAGGTCTTCTTTGGCGATCTGGCGTCGGCGCGCGCGGGGTTCCCGGACCTCAGCCGTCGCGAAAGTGTCGTGTTGTCGGTTCTGCTGGCCCTGGTCGTGGTGATCGGCATCTATCCACGCTGGCTGCTCGATCTGATTGGCAGCACCACACGCGCCATCGTTGGAGGCTGACGTATGCCGATCGGTGACCTGACCCCGGAGATCGCGATCATCGTCGCAGCGGTGCTGGCGCTGTTGTTTGCCACCTTCGCGCCGCGCCGCTGGCAGGCCGGAGCGGCACTGATCGCCCTGTCGGGCATCGCGGTGGCCGCCGTCCTGCTTGTCAACCAGATTGGCACAACCCGCTTCACCTTCTCGGGCACTTGGGCGCTGGACGGGGCGAGCATCTGGGCACGGCTGATGATCCTGATCGCCACGGCATTCTGCATCCTGCTGGCCCCGGGATGGTTTCGCACCGACCCCCGCCACGGCGAATATTATACGATCCTCTTGCTGTCGGCCTTGGGCGCTATGACGATGGCAGGCGCGGGCGATCTGCTGGAACTGGTGATCGCGGTGCTGTTATCCTCGGTGACAGGCTACACGCTGGCAGCATGGCACCGTGACTGGGCATTGTCGGTCGAGGCGGGCATGAAATATTTTCTGATGGGCGCGCTGGCAAACGCGCTGTTGGTAACGGGCGTAACGCTGGTCTTGGGACTTTTGGGCACAAGCAGTTATGGCGACCTCTCACGCCTCTTCGCGGGTGGTGTTGACGCGTCGCCGCTGCTGTTCGCGGGATTCGCGCTCATTCTTATCGGTGTGACTTTCAAGCTGGGCGCAGTGCCTGTGCACGCTTGGCTGCCTGACGTCGCAGAAGGGGCACCGGCACCTGCGGCCGCCTTTCTGACCGTGGTTCCCAAGATCGGCGCCGCGATCGCCATGGCGCGGCTGGTGCATCTGATCCCGCCAGAGGTCTTGGATCTGCGCCCTCTGATCGCGGTGCTGGCTGCAGCGACGATGACACTCGGGAACCTCGCCGCCCTTTGGCAGGACGATGTCCGTCGGCTGATCGGCTGGTCGTCGGTCGCACAGGCGGGCTATCTGCTAATGGCAATCACGGTGCTTGGGGTCAGTCCCGATGCGTTGACGGCACTGCTGACTTTCGGGGCTAGCTACGCTATCGGCAATCTGGCGGCCTTTGCTGTGGTCACACATTTGCGCGGGCGCACGGCGCTTGCAGATTATGCCGGAATGGCGCGACGGCAACCGATTGCGGCGGCGGCGCTGGTGCTGGCGTTCTTATCGCTGGTTGGAATCCCCCCAACGGTCGGGTTTCTGGGCAAGCTGATGCTATTCCTGACGACGATCCAAGGTGGTTATCTCTGGTTGGCCGCGCTGGCAGCGGCGAACACGGCGGCCTCGCTGTTCTATTACGCCAAGGTGATGGGGATCATGTATTTTGCCGCCCCGCCAGAGGAGGTGCAGCTGTTGGACAGACCCAGCGGCGTCGCAGTGTGGATCGGGATGATCGCCGTCATCGGCGGCGCGATCATGGCGGGGACCGCACTGGACGTTTTCCAACTTAGCACCCTGTTGCCGCTGTGATGGCGCAACAAGAGTTGCAGCATAACGCTTTTCCTAGGCCCTCAAACCGGCGGGAGCATTCCCGATGCCGTGCCACCTGAACTGTAAAGCTGGATTACACATGGAGAGGATGGCTCCTGCTCTTACCGGCATTGCAATGCGCCATACTGCAGTTGTCTAAATCCGCAATTGAGAGGAGCCAGCCCATGCAAGTTACCACGATTGGTCTCGACTTAGCCAGCTTGGCCATGAGCTGCGTCTGATACCGCCGATGTATGCAAAACCCTATGTGAAATGCGCAAAGTCTGATGCAATTGACGCCGAAGCGATCTGTGCGGGCGTCACACGGCCTACGATGCGCTTTGTCGAGATCAAGTCTGTTGATCAACAGGCCTAGTTATCGCTGCACCGTGCGCGTGGCCTCACGCCGACCAACAAATCCAGCGGTGGGAAGGAGCGAATAGGTCGGACGCAAGGCTGCTTCTGACCAGTGTGCAGATCATCTCAAAACTGTCTTGCTATGCAGGAGCATCCACACAAGACATTCGCCGCGATCTGCACCAAGGGCAGCAATGCGTAGGAAGCTCGCTCTGTAAAGCAAAGCGCAAAATTGCAGGATCGATAAATCTCGCTATCGGTTGTTTTCAGCGGTGCTGGAAAAGCACTGCTGTCGGGTCGCCATGCGCCGAACTTTCTTCACACGAGTTCGCGAGCAATCACTTTTCATGGAACCGGAGTGAGGGCCGATGGTTGGCTTTTTATGTCTAACCGCAAGAAGGGTAAGGCGATGGTAGATCCCAATCGAGTAGCGCGGCCGCGCACTATCCTGATGGTCTTGGGCGGCTTGGCCGGTGCGGCCGTGGCGGTATGGAATTTCGTCACCCCCCTAACCGGGGTCACAGGCACGTTCGGCGCGGGGCTAGTGATTGCCGCGAGCGTCTTGATCGTGCTGGCGGCCATTTTCATTCAGCTGAGCGAGCCGGGCGGCTGGCGCACCACCTTGCGCGTTTTAGTAGCGCTCGGCGTGATCGGGACCGCCGCCGCTGGCTATTTCCTGCATGAATGGTGGCTGATCGCGGCAATGGCCGTCACGGCAATCGGCCTGATTTACGACATCGCCTCCAGCCGCGCCTCCAACCAGACCGGAGCCTACGCATGATCCGCAAGACGATTTCCCTCTCGCTCGCGCTGGCGCTGATGGGCGCAGGTGTCGCCGCGCAAGACAGCGCGCAAACCGCACCTGCCCAGCCCAGCCAGTCCACCATCTCGGATGGCAGCACCCCCGCCACCGCCGACACGCCCGTCCCCGCGAACGGTGCGACCACCCCACAAACCACGCAGAGTGTCGCCGACGCGATCGCACCGCCGCAATATGCAAGCAGCCCCCGCCCGCGCAACGGCACGCCGCTTGTACCCGATCAACCGGTCTGGGACAGCTTTCACGGCCAGCTTTCGGCGCAGAAATATTCGCCCCTCACGCAGATCACACCGCAAAATGTCGGAAAGCTTCAGAAAGTCTGGCAGATTCATACCGGCGATGTCTCGGACGGTTCGGGCGACAAGCCCGCGACAGTCTGGTCCGCCACGCCGATCTTTGCCAATGACACGCTGTATATCGGCACGCCCTTTTACCGGGTGCTCGCGCTGGACCCCGCCAGCGGTAAGCAGAAATGGGCTTTTGACACCAAATCGACCCTCAAAGCACTGACCCAGCCGGCGCTGAAAAACCGGGGCGTCGCCTATTGGCAGGCGAAAAACCCCATTGCGGGCAAGGTCTGCCAGAAGATCGTCTACATTGGCACAATGGATGCGCAGCTGTTCGCGCTTGATGCCGATACCGGCAAGCCTTGCCCCGATTTTGGCAAGGATGGCGTGCTGGACGTGAACCAGTGGAATAAGGTGAACGACCGCTTTCCGCTGTCGGTGCTGCAACCGCCGACCGTGGCAGGCAATCACCTGATCCTCGGCTGGGCCGGGCAGGACTGGGAATGGGCCGAAGCCCCTCCCGGTGCGGTGTTCTCGCTCGACCCGCAGACCGGCAAGCTGCAATGGTCCTTCGAGACGCTCCCCGAAAGCATCCGCCGCAAGACCGGCACCGCCAATGTCTGGACCGCGATGTCGGTCGATCTGGGGCTGAACATGGTCTACCTGCCGGTTGCCTCGCCCTCGCCGAATTACTGGGGCGGCAACCGGACCGAAGCGATCCCCTATGCCACCTCGACCACTGCGCTTGATCTAGATACCGGCAAGGTGGTCTGGTCGCGCCAATGGGTGCATCACGACATCTGGGATTACGACATCAACTCGGCCCCGACGCTGATGGACATCACCGTTGATGGCAAGCAGATCCCGGCGCTGATGCAGGGCACCAAGATGGGCTTCCTGTTCGTGGTGAACCGCGAGACTGGTCAGGACGTCTGGCCGATCGAAGAGCGCCCGGTGCCCCAGGGCGACGGCACGGTGAAGGGGGAGGTCTATGCCAAGACCCAGCCCTTCCCGACGAAGCCCGCGCCGCTTCTCGATCAGTCGAAGAAGCCCCAGGTCTGGAAGCTTGCAGATATCGTCTCGGGCGGGCAATGTTCCAAGCTGTTCAAGAACCTGACCTATCACGGCATGTATACCCCTCCGACGACCAAGGGCGAAGGGACGCTCGCCTATCCAGACAGCGCCGGGGGCGTGCAATGGGGCGGCGTGGCGTTCGATCCGCAGACTCAGATCGCGGTCGTGAACACCAGCCATATCGTGCAATATATCAAGCTTTGGGATCGCAAGGATTACGAGAAGAACGCGGGCGGGTCGGGCAATGAAAACGGTTTCTACCCGCAGACCGGCGCACCTTACGGGATGAGTCTTGGAAACGCGCTGAACTGGCTCGGCATGCCCTGCTGGAAGCCGCCCTTCGGGGAACTGGTCGCCATCGACATGCATACCGGTGATGTCAAATGGCGCAAGCCGCTGGGAAGCTCGCAGAAATATGGGTTCTTCATGCCCGAAAGCATGGGCTCGCCTACGATCGGAGGCCCGGCGGTGACGAAATCGGGGCTGATCTTCATTGGTGCGAGCATGGATGCCAAGGCCCGCGCGTATGACATCCAGACGGGCAATGAGCTTTGGTCTTCGCAACTTCAGGCGCCGGTCGTCGCAAACCCCGCGATCTACGATTACAAAGGACGCGAATACGTGGCCTTCGTCTCGGGCGGCAACTCAATCCTGAAACCCGCGGTGGGCGATATGGTTGCAGTCTATGCGCTGCCGCAGAACTGACCGCATCCGGTGGCTCCTCGTTGCGGGTTTGCCCGTCCCGGAACGTTTTGGGTCGGGTCCGCACGGCTGGGTAAGTGCGGCATAGTCAGTTTAACTTGCCCGTGTCCCGTCAGAAGCGGGTGGTAGGGTTGCGTTGCTTTTGGCCGTCGGCCTCGCTCGATACTGTGGTGGATGGCTCCTGCTCCGACCAAGGTCGCAACGCGCCACAATGCAGGTGTCGATGCCCGCCTTCATCGTGTTGTATGACGAGCTGCACAGTCAGCAGCGCGAGCAACTTTTCCATGACGCAAGCGTTTTCGGCAACTCGATCAACAGCGGCCATAAGCGCCTGATCGCGCTCAATCAGCAAATTCAGGCTGAAAACTGTTGAACGTCACTCAGAACTGCCCCGGTAGAGGTCAGAATTGTCACTGAAAATGACCCATGTGCAAATTTGCCCCAGACGAGATGTGTCTAGGGTTAATGGAGAGGTAGACATGGGGTTTTTGAACGTTATTCGACGATGGGCCTTGAGAAACAAGATGCCTATTCGTGAGATTTCACGGCGGACAGGGCTGTCTCGCAACTCCGTCAGGAATTATCTGCGGGCTGACATAGTTGAACCCAGTTTTCGGACGCCGACACGGCCAAGTAAGTTGGATTCATTTGCGGTGAAGCTGTATGGTTGGTTGGTGACGGAGCGGCGTAAGTCTCGCAAAGACCGTCGCACGGCCAAGCAGATGCACGCAGATCTGGTGAAGCATGGCTTTGACGGATCGTATGAGCGGGTTGCGGTCTTTGAGCGCGGTTGGAAGGCGGACCGACAGCGCGCCCAGCAAACAACAGGCCGGGAAACCTTTGTGCCACTGGTGTTCCAACCGGGTGAAGCGTTCCAATTTGATTGGAGCGAGGACTGGGCCATTATTGGTGGCGAGCGCGTGAAGCTTCAGGTCGCCCACATCAAGCTGTCACTCAGCCGCGCGTTTCTGGTGCGGGCCTATTTGTTTGCAGACCCACGTCCCTCTCGTGACATTTCTTGAGGAAACGCACTGCCGATCAATGGATGCTGTTTGACGCCCATTGGCATGCTTTTCGCGTGTTTGAGGGTATCCCCGACCGCGGCATCTACGATAACATGAAGACAGCCGTGGACAGGGTTGACCGAGGCAAGCCGCGCGATATAAATGCGCGCTTTTTGGCGATGACCAGCCACTACGTCTTTGAGCCTGAGTTTTGCAATCCAGCTGCTGCGTGGGAGAAAGGCCAGGTTGAGAAGTACGTCCGCTATGCGCGCCATCGCCCGTGGCAGGTGGCGACTGCCTTTTTCAGACGTTCAAGCACTGAATGGATGGCTGGAAGTTCACTGTCAGGCGCTTTGAGCCGCGTCTGTGCATGCTAGTTTGCCGGGCAGGATTGCTAATGCCTGGGGGGTCGAGAGGGCCGCATTGATGCCGCTACCAACGGCCTTTGACGGCTTAGTTGAGTTGAGCAAGCGCGCATCACCGACTTGCCTGACTACCTTTGATCGCAACCGCTACTCTGTGCCTGCCAGCTTTGCGCCCCCCCCTGTCAGCCTGCACATCTATCCTGAACGACTGGTAATTGTGGCTGAGGGGGCCGTGAAATGCGTGCATGAACGCATCATCGAGAGATCACACCGCCAGCCTGGCCGCGTTAGCTATGACTGGCGCCATTACCTGACCGTTGTGCAGTGTAAGCCGAGGCCGTTGCGCAACGGAGCACCGTTTGTCGCGATGCCCAATCCTTGCCGTCAATTGCAGGATATTATTCTGCGAAAGCCTGGCGGAGACCGCGCCCCTCTCGGGACATTGCTGCGCAATGCCCTGCCGGGCAGGGGATGGTCGATATCCTGTCGCTTGTTCTGCACCTAGATGAACAGGCTGTGCTCTGTGCTGTGGGGATGGCACTGGAGGCGGGCGTGCCGATAAAGACCCATGTGCTCAACGTTCTTCACAGGCTGGTGGATGGAAAGCCAACCGACCAACCCGATGTGACACCACCTTCAGCGCTACCGTTGAGCAAGGAGCCAGAGACCAATGTCGCGCGCTACGATGGGGTGCGGCAAGGAGGCGTGGGTCATACGTCATGATCCTGCCGGTGCCGCTATCATCATCTGCGTAGCCTGAAGATGCCAGAGATGGCGCAGGCGCACCATCTCCCATATCACCGTGAAGTTGCGGCAGCGAAGCGGGAAATTGGTCTCTGTGAGCGCGAACCCGGGAGTGTTGAGCAATGCCATCAAGCTCCCCTGACCGTCGTGACCGTCGATCTCGATGAATTCGGACGCCGAGATTGCGACCTCGCCCTCTAGTGCCTCTGTCTGCCCCCAAGCATCGGCTGCACCAGCTTCAGGGCGCGCGCAGCGGCAGTGAGCGATCCTTCTTGGTCCGTCACGCGGAAACACGGGCCCGGTCCCAGTCGAAGGTCACGCTGCGCCAATCCATGCATTTATGCATATCAGATCGACTTAGCCGGTCAATTTCCAGCTCAAACGAATGGATCTATGAAGAGAGCGATCCCGTCACATTGACCGCAAGGAGTTCCGCCGATGACCGCTTTTGAAGATCCCTCCTCACGAGCCTATGCCCGACTGACAGGGGCGCTCTACCTGATCATCGCTTTCGCCGGTGGCTTCTCGATCCTTTACGTCCCCGGTGAGTTGAACGTGGCCGGCGACCCGGCCGCGACCTTCGCAAATATCGCGCTCCACCGTGGGCTCTTTTACGCCGGACTTGTTGGCGATGTCGTGATGATGGTGACCGAGGTTCTGGTGTCGGTGATGCTTTATTTCATGTTCCGGCCGGTAAACGCGACGCTGTCACTGGCAGCCTCGTATGCGCGCCTGTTGATGGTCGCTGTGATGGCGGCAATGCTGTTTTTCCACGCCGGTTCTCTGGCTCTCGCCGACGGAACGGTGCCATTGGGCAGCTTCTCAAAGGTTCAACGGATCGAGCTGGCGGGTCTGTTGCGCCATTTCCATGATGCGGGCGTCTGGATCTGGCAGATTTTCTTTTGCCTCCACCTGCTGTTGCTCGGCACGCTGGTTGCTCGCTCCGGTCTCTATCCCCGCGTAATCGGTGCCGGCCTGATCGTGGGTGGCACTGGATATCTTGTCGATAGCGTGCAGATGTTCGTCTTTCCCGACGCGGGCCTGCTGGAGGCGATGAAGGTCGCCCTGCTGCTTATCGTCACCCTAGCTGAGATCGGCTTTGCCTTGTGGCTGCTGACCCGTGGCCCGCGCCGTGTCGCCAAGCACAGTTTGGCGGCTTGACCTCTGACCTCAAGGAGAGACGTCATGACACACATGTGCATCGTCGGCATCTCGGGCAAGCCTGTGCATGCGTGGAGCCTCGCGTTGAGGCCCCATACTGCACCCGAATGACAGGCTTGCAACATGCGCAAGCGAAGCGGCGTTTCACCGCGCAAGGCCGCGCTCTTGCAAGTTGCGCACTGTTGCGGGCAAACGCGCGATCCGGTTGCGCACCTCAAGAATGAGGCGTGGCATTTCAGGAAGCGTCGCAAGCTGGGCAAACACTGCGGGCCAGAGAATACGCCCCTCGCCCGGATGCCAGTGGCGGTCGGCATAGCCATCTGCATCTTGCAGATGAACATGGCCAAGCCGCGCCCCGGCCTGCGCGATGAAATCGACCACGGGCGGCGCGCCATAGCGCCCATGCGCAAGCTCAGCGTGGCCCGTATCAAGGGACACGCGCAAAGCCGGATGATCGATCGCAGCCACCGCCGCAACGCGCGCCGCAGGATCGGTGTCGTCGATATTTTCCAACATCAGCGTGCAGCCGATCTCGCCTGCGCGTGCCAGAACGGGGGCGAGACACGCGCGCATCGCTTCGATCATCTGATCATGGATTTGCGAATAGTTGTCGCGGTTGAGCACATGCCAATAGGTAAAGGGCGAATGCACGACCATATGCGTGCCCCCCAGCGCCTCGGCGATCTCGAGCCCGGTAAGCAGGCGCTGTTGGATCACGGCGCGAATCTCCACATCGGGATTAGCAAGGTCGAGCCCGAAGAACGGGCCGTGAATGCCACGTGGTCCGTGATGGCCCGCAAGCGCGACCTTGTAGGACTCAATCAGATCGCGCGGATCACCTGCTATCACATCGGGCAAAACAAAGTCCTGGATCTCGATCGCCCGGTTTTCCTCGAACAGCCAATCGCGCAGGATGTCGAGATCGGGACGGCGGATGGCGGCGCCAAGCAGTGGCAAGGTCATGTTGGTCTCTTTCTTATTTGATGCCCGCGCGCATAAAGCTTTGGACGAATTGACGCTGAAACAGCAAAAACGCGATGAGCAACGGCGCCGATGTCATCAAGGTGGCGGCATTGATCACGGACCATTCAACGCCCGAATCCGTGGTTGCAAAGACCGACAGCCCCACGGTGACGGGGCGCGTCTCGGTCGAGTTCGTCACGATCAGGGGCCAGAGAAAATTGTTCCAGTGATAGCTGACCGAAACGAGCCCGTAGGCGAGATAGGTGGGCTTGGCGAGCGGCACATAAACCCGCCAGAGGATCGACAACGGCCCTGCCCCTTCGATCCGCGCGGCGTCATCAAGTTCGCGCGGCACCGTCATGAAAGTCTGGCGGATCAGGAACACGCCGAAGCCTGAGGCGATATAGGGCAGCGCGATGCCTTGCAGCGTATCAACCGCATCAAAAGCGCGGATGATCTTGTAGTTCTCGACGATCAGAATGTCGGGCATGACCAGCAATTGCAAAAGCACCAGCGAGAACAAGATATCGCGCCCCGGAAACCGGAACCGCGCAAACCCGTAGGCCGCAAGCGAGCACAGGACGAATTGCGCCCCCGTGATCCCCGTCACCAACAGGAACGTGTTGAGGAAATAGCGCGCAAACGGCGCCGCATTCCACGCCTTCACGAAGTTTTCCAGCGTGATGGGCGCGCTCAGGGTGAAATTCGCCTCATAGGCCGAGGGGTGGAATGCGGTCCAAACCGCAAATAGCAGCGGCAAGACCCACAGCAAGGCCAGCAGCCCCGCGCCGCCATTCCAGAGGTAGCGATCAAAGCGGCTCATTTATAATGCACCTTCCGGTCGAACAGGAAGAATTGACCAACCGCCAGCAGACAGAGCAGGCTCAGCAGCACCACCGTCAGCGTCGCGCCATAGGCCGTGTCCCAAAAGCGAAAGGAGGTCTCGTAGATGTAGTAAAGCAGCAAAGACGAGGCATTCCCCGGCCCCCCACCCGTCAGGATGAAGATGTGATCAACAAGGCGAAAGGCGTTGATCACCGCATTGATCGACACGAACAGCGTTGTCGGCATCAAGAGTGGGAAGGTAATGCGGCGAAAGATCGTCCAGCGCCCTGCCCCTTCGATCCTAGCGGCTTCGGCAAGTTGCAACGGGATCGACTGAAGCGCGGCGAGGTAGAAAATCATGAAGAACCCCGCCTCTTTCCAGATCGCGACGACCATGATCGCGGGCAACGCGCTTGAGGGCGTGCCCAAAAGGTTCGTCTGCCCGAACCCAAAAAACCCAAGGATCTGATCGATCAACCCGAAACCGGGTGTGTAGAAAAACAGCCAGATATTCGCGACCGCGATCAGCGGCAGGATGGTCGGCGTGAAAAAGGCCATTCGGGCCAGCGCACGCCCCTTGAAGGGGCGGTTGACCAGCAGCGCCATCAGCAACGCCAAAGCAATCGACACGGGAATTGTGCCCAGTGCATACCAGAGATTGTTGACGAGCACTTTCCAGAACACCGGGTCATGGATCAACCGCTCGTAATTGGCCAAGCCTACGAAATGCGCGTCCTTGCCTCCGCGTGGCGTGGAGAAGACCGAGTTGATCAAGGTCATCGCTGCGGGAAAATGAGTAAACAGGAAAATCAGCGAAAGCGCAGGCAGTATCAGCAACCAGCCATATATCCATTCGCGCTTTAACATTGCGTTCGTCCTTGTCGGGAGAGAATGGGGCAGATCCTGCATGACCTGCCCCCAAAGTGCCTCAGCACGGATGTTTAGCGATAGGTGGCCAGCACCTGATCGGCCTTGGCCTGCGCTTGTGTCAGCGCCTCTTGCGGCGTTTTCTGCCCGGTAATCGCAGCCTCCAGTGCATCGTTGAGGATTTGGGTCACACGCTGGTTTTCGTGCGTTGACAGCTCTGCCTTGGCATATTGCAGCTGGTCACGCGCAACGAGCACCTGCGGGAACCCCTTGGCGTAATCCTGCATCGCGGACGTCTCCCACGTGGCAGGACGCGGCGCCACATAGCCGGTCGCCTTAGTCCAGACGGCAGATTGCGCCGGCGCTGTGATCCATTTGATGAAATCGACCGCCGCTGCAAGCTGGGCATCCGATGAGCCCTTGAGCAGGTAGAAGTTGCCCCCACCCGTGGGCGCGCCGCGCTGCTTGTTCTGGGGCAACATCGCCACACCAAAATCAAACGGTGCGTTGTCATGCATGTTGGTCAGGTTGCCCGTTGTGGTCCAGACCATCGCCGAGCGGCGCTCGAAGAAATCCTTGGGCGTCGTACCCCAATCAAGAATACCCGGCTCCATCACCTTGTCCTTGGTGGACAGATCGACGAGATATTGCAGCGCCGAGACCACCTCGGGACTGTCAAAATAGGTCTCGGTCCCCTCAGCATTGGCGAGCTTGCCCCCGTTCTCGATCACGAGCCCCTGAAACAGCCAGTAGGGAAAGCCCGAGGACGGGATGCGCACGCCCCATTGCGTGACATTGCCATTGGCATCCGTCTTGGTGAGCTTCTTGCCCATCGCGACCATCTCATCCCAGCTTGCAGGCGGGGTGTTGGGATCAAGACCGGCCTCCTTGAAGGCCTCCTTGTTCCAATACAGCACAGGCGTCGAACGCTGGAACGGGATGCCCCAGGTTTTGCCATCTACCTGGCTGTTTTCCATGAAGGCCGGGTAGAAACCCTCAAGCCATGCCTTGTCGGCATCCGTCTTGACGTAGTTGTCAAACGGCAGGATCAGATCGTCATCAAGAAGGGTGAACATGTCCGTCGACAAGGCGACCGCGATCTGGGGCGCGTTGCCTCCTCGTGACGCGGTGATCACCTTGGTGATCGTATCCTGATAAGACCCCGCATAGATCGGATCGATTTTCACATCGGGATGATCTTTCATGTAATCTTGGGTCAGCGTCTCGATCGTGTTGGCTGCCCCGCCACCAACGGCTACGGGGAAGTAGAATTGCAGATCGACCGCATGCGCCGGAATCGCGGTCAGAAGGCCAAGCGTCACCGCGGCTGCGGTGCCCTTGAAGAGCTTGTCGAACATGGTCAAAGGTCCTTCCAGTTGGAGAGTGGCGTTGTTACGCCGGGTCGACCCGCCGGGGTGTCCAGCCGGGTTGTCAGCGAGGCGAGTTGGGGCAGTTCGAACCGCTTGCCCGTATCCGCGTCGAAGAGGTGAAGATCATGCGCCCCAAGGCCGAGGCGCAGCACGGAGCCTGTCGGCGCGAGCGCTTGGCCGGGCACACGCATCAGCGCCTCCGCCCCACCAAGCGTGCCCTGCACCAGCGCATCCGCACCAAGGTATTCGCCACCGGTCAGGCGCATCTCAAGCGCCCCTTGCGGATCGGGGTAAAGCGCCTCGGGGCGGATGCCAAAGCGCAAGCGACGCCCGGCCGCAGCCTCGATCCGTGCACCGATTTCGCCAAGCGCGCTGGCCGGCAGAATGTTCATGGGCGGTGTGCCGATGAAGCGCGCAGCGAAAACCGTTGCCGGGCGCTCATACAGATCATGCGGGCTGGCCACCTGTTCAATCCTGCCGGCATTCATCAGCACGACCTGATCGGCCATGGTGATCGCTTCGACCTGATCATGGGTGACGTAAAGCATGGTGAACCCAAGCTTACGTTGAAGCGCGCGCAGCTCGGTGCGCATCGCGTGGCGCAGCTTTGCGTCGAGATTGGACAGCGGCTCGTCCATCAGACAGACCGGGCGCTGCGAAATCACCGCGCGACCCAATGCGACCCGTTGCTGCTGCCCTCCTGACAGCTGACTCGGCTTGCGATCAAGATAAGGCGTCAGGCCCAGCAACTCTGCCACCTGCGCAAGACGCGCGTGGCGTTCATCGCGCCCGACCCGCCTTGTTTTCAGGCCGAACACGATATTTTCGGCCACGCTGAGATGGGGAAACAGCGCATAGGATTGAAACACCATCGAGAGATCGCGCTTGTCCGCCGAACGCGCGGTGACATCTTCATCACCGATCAACACCCGTCCCTCGCTCGCCTCTTCAAGACCAGCGACGATCCGCAACAGGGTCGACTTACCACACCCCGAGGGCCCCAGAAGTGCGGTGAATTTGCCCGCGATCGCCTCGACCGAGATTTGCTCCAGCGCGGTGGTTTCCCCCCAGCGCCGAGTCACCCCCTCAAGCCGGATCGCACGCCCCGTTTGCTGCGCCCCGCTCATGGCTGTGCCTCTGCGATGACGACATCGACGCTGATATCTTCCAGCGCGGCGCGATGCTGTTCCGGCAATGCAGCGTCGCAAATGACAAGATCCAGCTCGCTCAGATGTCCGCCACGCACATGCGCGGAGCGACCGAATTTCGTGCTGTCCAGCAGCAAGACGGACCGGCGGCAATTGCGCGAGATCGCAATCCGCGCCGCCACCTCATCCTCGCTGAAATCAAGTAGCGTGCCATCCTCGGCCACGCCCCCCACCCCGAAGACACCGAAATCCACTTGGTAGCGACCAAAGAAATCCTCGACCTGAGGCCCTAGAATGTCGCGATCGCCCGCCCGAACCGCGCCACCGGGCACCCGCACCGACCAGCCTTCTTGATCGCAGGCGAAGAGCGCGATGTTGAGATTATTGGTCAGCACCATGAGGTCGCTTTGATGCCGGAGCTTCTGAATCGCATATTCGGGTGTCGTGCCGATCGAGACCGCAAGCGAAGATCCCGAGGGCACATGGGCTGCGAAGGCATGGCCGATGGCACGCTTTGCCGCGCCGTTCAGCATGCGGCGCGATGTGTATTGAAGGTTCTCATTTTGGGGCAACTCGACGCCGCCATGCACCCTGCGCAACGCGCCCGCCGCGCACAGCTCGTTGACATCGCGTCGGATGGTCTGAGGCGAGACTCCGTAAATCTGTGCGCAGCTTTCGATCGTCAGATGACCGATGCCTGACACCCGCTCAAGAATTTCACGCTGTCGTTCGGAAAATGAATCCATTCCGATAATGTCCCGGCCAGTTTCGTCGGGGGCTGGGGTCCCACATTCATATGAAAGGCAAATTGCATTCATGTGAAAGATTGGTGACGCCGGACCCGAACAAATGACCCAAGCGAGACGCTAGGCCAAGGTCAGTCCCCGGCCCGCAAGCGGCGCTTTGATGTTTCACAAACCGCCCGAAACGCACCGCAAGCCTGTGGCTTCGGCCAACGGATCAAGGCCGCGGCCCAACTGTCACCCGCCTGTTTCATCGCCTATGGGCCGCCAGCCTAGTGTCGTCGCTGATTGGAGTGCCCCCACCGAAGTGGTCCACTAACTGGGATAGTATTATCCCATTTCAGGAGGACCAGAGATGGCTGGAAAGAGAGACAAACCCGAAGAGATTGTGCTGAAGCTGCGGCAGGTAGAAGTTTTGCAGGGGCAAGGCAACTTGATATCCGATGCCGTGCGGCAGATCGGCGTGACGGTTCAGACCTACTTTCGGTGGCGCAAGGAGTATGGTGGCATGAGCCGCGATCAACTTAAGTGTTTGAAGGAGTTGGAGGCCGAGAATACCCGGCTCAGACGTGCCGTGTCGGATCTGACGCTGGACAAGATGATCCTGGCCGAGGCTGCGCGGAGAAACTTCTAAGCCCTTCCCGCCGCAGGCAGTGCATCGACCATGTGCGGCAAACCCTCAGCGTGTCCGAGCGCAGGGTGCCCATGGGACTGCCGCACGAAGCACGGCTGACCGTGGATATCATCGCGTTGGCCGAAGAGTTCGGACGCTATGCATTGCCCGGCAGGCGATGCCTGCATCGCCGAGAGGGGGTATCGCATGATCACCGGGCTGCTGAATAACAGCGGTTGGCATGTAAATCACAAGCGCCCCTCTCGTGGTTTGCGAACAAACCACTGTCGGGCAGTGGTCAAACGGATCTGGCGACGGGAGGGGCTGAAGGTCCCGCAAAAAAACAACCCAAGAAGGGTAGCTCTGGCTCAATGAAGGGTCGTGTGTGAGGCTTCGGCCGGAGCGTCCGAACCATGTCTGGTCCTATGATTTCGTGCAGGACCGGACGCATGACGGGCGTATCTTCCGCACGCTGAATATCATTGACGAATTCACGAAGGAGGCGCTGGTGATCCGCGTCAAACGCGGGCTCAACTCAACGGATGTGGTCAACGCCTTGACTGATCTGTTCATTCTACGCGGCCCGCCGGAATACATAAGGTCCGACAATGGCGCCAAATTTATCGCCAAGAAAGTGCGGGCATCGATCGGGGACGTTGGCGTTGACGGCATTCATCGCCCTAGGTTCACCGCGGGTAAATGGATGTTGCGAGAGCTTTAACGCCCGCTTCCGGGATGAATTTTTGAATGGCGAGCTCTTCTACAGCCTGCGCGAGGCTCAGATCCTGATCGAGAGATGGCGTCGGCATTACAACACCGTCAGGCCGCACAGCGCCTTGGGCTACCGGCCGCCAGCGCCTAAAAGCATGGTCCCGATAGACCAGAGGCCAACGATGCACTAACACTCAAACCGGACCACCCGATGGGGGCAGACCAACCACGCGGTCTGATGCCTATGTCGAAAAGCGCTTGACTGAGACGTCCTCGTTACCGAAGTCCTGAGCCTAGGCGCTAAACATGACCGGGCACTTTGCGCCATCAAATAAATCATATGTGGTCGCACCGACGACGAAATCATATGCCTTGGAGTGACCAAAGGCGCCAACGACGATAAGATCGGCTCCTTTTTGAAAGGCGGTTTGGTTTATAACGTCTGCAACGCCTTTGGTTGTTCCATCTCTTTGCTCCAGCGAGACCTTCAGTCCGTGCCGTGCATACATATTGGCAAGTTCAATTGTATCGGATGTTTCAAGCGTGACCGGTTGCGCCGCGCCCACTTGCAGGATGCAGAGCGCTGCACCGTCATCAACAACCGTCAAAAGATCGTGTGACGCCCTCGCCGCTTCGCGCGTATTGCTCCAACCCAACAGGATGTTTTCACCGACTGTCGGCCCCTCATACCCCAGTGGCACTATGATGACAGGGCGACCGCTGTCTCGAATGACAGTGATACGCGCATTGTGCTGGTCGTAGCGTTCGGCTTCACTGTCCTTTTGGGACATGATTACCAAGTCAACGGTCCGCGCGCTTTCCACCATTCTATCTGTAGCCAAAGTCGATTGTGCCTTCAAAAGTCGCCATTCACTGGGGAAGTCTTCGTTTTTCGTGTAGGTATCAAAGATATCCCTGATCGCCTCAGCTTCTTCAGCCTGACTTTTGTTGAAAGAGGAAAAGGCGGGGGCCGGGATATGCATCGCGATGCCCGGATATATCGTTAACGCCTCCAATGTGTGAAGTCCGACGAGATGTGCATTGTGCTTGCGCGCAAGCGGCACTGCCAGCTTCATCAGAGTCTCAGCATGTTCCCGGGTTGTCAGGCAAATGAGGATTGTCCCTAGACTCATTATATCGCGACCTTTCTTGGTCAATTTGTCAGAAACGGTGCCAGAACTCTATCAAGTGATCTGTATGGCTCACTGATCTAGATCAACGCTAACTCTGAAACACCGTGAACGTCAGGTTCAACAGTTGATGTCCTTAAAGCCAAGCGTTCCCGCAAAGCCTTCTGACCAAGCCACGTCAGGGTGGTGTCATGTGTGGACAGCTGACAACGCCCCACAGCGACCTACGCCCCCGTCCACCAAGTTTCGTGTTGCGACTAGTCATGCGCTGGTGACTAGCCCCTGTCGCCTCTATCTGATGGTTTAGCGAACCAGATCCATGCCTGACCAAGCAAGAGTGGAACTAGGCTTGCAGCGGTCGCGAGAACGAGACCATCACGCCCTGGGTTAGGCAGTCCCAAGAGGTCGGCCAACGAAGGAATCCATAGTGCAAAGCCTAACAATCCCAAACAAAGCGCTATGGCCCCCCAGATATATCCATTGCGCGTGACCTCGTTGCGCAACAGCCCAGCATCGTGATCTCTTACGTTAAACACGTTCCAAAGCTGCGCCAGCGCAAGGGTCAGAAAGGCCACTGTAGCTGCCGGACCAGATTCAAGGCCCAGCCAGAAAAGCGCACAGGCGAAAGCGCCCAAAGTGGATATCGTGACAAGCGCGCCAAGAATGCCAATCAGAATCCAGCACCGACGGTTGATGATGGCTTCCGCTGGGTCGCGAGGCGGTTTGGTCATCACGTTCTCATCGCCCTTTCCCAGCCCCAACGCAAAGGCTGGGAAGACATCGGTAACAAGGTTCAGAAACAAGATTTGCAGCGGCAGAAGCGGCATTGGCAAGCCCGCGCCTACGGCCAAACCCACGATCAGGACTTCGCTGACATTGCAGGACATGAGGTAGATTACGAACTTGCGAATGTTGTCAAAGATAGTCCGCCCCTGTCGCATGGCTGCAATAATGGTCGCGAAGGCGTCATCTTGTAAAATCATATCAGCGGCCTCCTGGGCCACCTGCGTGCCGCGTTGGCCCATGGCAATACCTATGTCGGCCTTCTTCAACGCCGGCGCATCATTTACACCGTCGCCTGTCATAGCAACGATATGCCCCGCGTCCTGAAATAAGGACACAAGCATGAGTTTCGTCTCGGGCGAGACTCGCGCAAAAACGTCCACATTCAGGATACGTTTACGGTCATCTTCACTAATGGTTTTCGGATCAAATCCATCAATTTCGCTGCTTTCAACGACCGACAGTTCGCCGTCCCCAAGGCTTGCCTCCCGCGCAATGGCCTCGGCGGTGTCTGCGTGATCGCCCGTCAGCATGACCACACGCACCCCTGCATTGCGGCTCGCCTCTATAGCGTGTGGCACGTCTGCACGGACAGGATCGAGCAAACAGACCAGCCCAACAAGTGTGAGGCTTTCATAAGGATCAGCATCCTTTGATGCCTTCTCTTTCATCGCGAGGGCCAACAGGCGCAACCCGTCCTGCGCTGCCTGAGAATTGCGATCTATCCACTTTTGGCGCGCGTCATCGGTCATATCCTGGGCGCCGTCTTGCCCGATCACTTTTGTACAAACGTCGAACACCGCCTCGGGTGCACCCTTTATGGCGAAGAGATGGCCGTCGTTAGCCCTATGCACGGTAGCCATCATCTTCCTGTTAGGATCGAAGGCATGTTGTTTAACCTCCGGGTTATGCTCGAGAAGGCTCTTCCGCGATGCTCCAAAATCACCTGCAACCGACAGCAGCGCGATTTCCATCGGGTCGCCGCTCCGGCTGTCTTTCGAGCCGTCCCCAAGCTCTGCATTGTTGCAAAGCGCTCCAATCCGGAGCGCCCACGCCATCGGGCTATAGGGCTCCGGCCCTTCGGCTGCCGCACAGGCTTCGACATCCACATCCCCAGTGGCAAGTAAATACCGGACGACCGTCATGCGATTCTCGGTCAGCGTGCCGGTCTTATCAGTCAGGATCACCGTTGTGGCCCCCAGCGTCTCGACCGAGGACAACCGGGTGATCAACGCATTGCGCTGGCTCATCCGCAACATGCCGCGCGCAAGGCTGAGGGTGGCGACGACCGGGAGACCTTCGGGCACGGAGGCTATCGCAAGAGCAACCCCGGTTTGCACCATGATTGCCACGTCGTGCCCTCGCAGAATACCTGCAACAATGGTCAACGCCGCAAGCGCTAACGTCAGCCAGACAAGGCGATGGCCCAGCTTGTCAAGGCGACGCTCCAAGGGCGCGACCTCACCTTCTGCGTTTTGCGCTAGGTCACTGATGCGGCCAAGCTCCGTCTCCATGCCCGTCGCGGTCACGATCCCTTCACCTGCACCTTGAGTAATCGCTGTGCCCTTGAACGCCATGCTTAGACGGTCACCGAGAGCGGACTCCTTATCCACTGGCTCAGTGCTTTTCGTCACCGGCGCGGATTCGCCCGTCAGCACGGATTCGTCTGCATGCAGGTTCGACGCTTCACTCAGCCGAAGATCAGCCGTAACGACATCACCAGCCTCAAGGATCACAACATCGCCAGGAACCAGTTCGTGCGCATCAATCATGCGGACCTCACCGCCACGGCGCACCTGTGTGCGGACCTCGGCAATATGCATCAACGCTTCTATGGAGCGGGTTGCTTTAAACTCGGAAATGAATCCGATGGCCGCATTGAGGATCAACACGAAGGCGATGGCGACGCCTTCGGCGATGTCACCCATAACGAAGGACATCACGGCCGCAGCGGTTAAAAGCAATACGATAATGCTTTTGAACTGATGTAGAAGAATTGCCAGCGCACTTTTCTTTTTCTGTCGGCGCAGGCGGTTCGGCCCATGCGCCTCCAGCCGCTTTTTCACCTCATCCGCACCTAGCCCAGTCTTCAGATCAGTCTCCAGCTTCTCCGCCAGTTTCTGAAAAGTCATGCAAAAAGCGGCATCGGTTGAGTCCTTGGACACACTGTATCTCCATTGAGCAGGGTGCCGAAAGCGGCTCCGCCTAGAAGTATAATATCCGAGCAGGGACGGCAGAGCTTTAATGCAGATCAACGAATAAGAGCCGAAAAACGCTTCAGCGCCTGACGGTTTTTGCGATCGTGAGTGGACGCGACTTTCAGCGAACCTTATCCACGAATTGGGTAACGGCGAACTTGCTGGTCCGGTCAATGCCGACAAAGAGATAGATCTTACCTTCAGCGGCCTGCACTTCGGCAATGTCGATGAGAAAGAACCCGCCTCTCGGTGATGCACACATCGCCTGCCGGCCAAAGGATTGTAGATAAGCCGTTACTCGCGGGACATTTCCTTTAGCCTCTCAGGATATGGAAGAAGGAGATGTTGATGACCAAGGATCAACGCTAGATTCAGCGCAAGCTGCGGATACTGAGATACGCAGAAGAGATTGGTCACGTTGCGAAAGCCTGCCGTTATTTTGGGATTGGCCGATCCAGTTTCTATCGGTGGCGGCAAGCCTACGCTGAACGCGGCGAAGCGGGCCTGATCAACGCGCCGCCGATCCCCGCTTCTTCGTGGCCGCGCAGAAACTTCGCCCTGTGCCGCGGAGAGGAGCTTCAGTTCGTCAGCGGACGTGGCGCATGACGCATTCTTGTTGCTAGGCTCCAGACTCGTTAATTTTCATAGCCAGAACATCACGGTGGCGGCGAGGGCTACAGCTGCGAGATAGACCTTCGGGCACCTGTCGTAGCATGTGGGAACCCTTCGCCGGTCCTTCAATCGCCCGAACATGATCTCGATCTGTTACCTGACAGCGCATGTTTACATGCGTGAGAAGGCTGCTCCGCCGTTGACAACCTCGCCTGAACCGATGGGCACCCTTTGTGGCTGCGCATTGCGCACACGCCCCCAAATCATACGTCACCGGGGGCGCGGGGACTGGCGCTTCAAAGAACACGCGATGACCGAAGGATAACACGCCGATGACTGTCTTTTGATCATTTGAGTGCGCTTTCCAGATGCAAGGCGCGTCGCGAAAGACGAAAGTGACGCCGCATCGCGATATCTGCGCCGCCTGAGGGCGGGCGGCATATGCGCGGGCAACCCAGATTCACGCTTGCACGCAAGGCAGGGGTGCCGCGCCAGTTTCAAGGACGTTTTCGCAAGATGAGGCCCAATCAACCGAGCGCGGCGACAGGCTTGGCGCGACAAAGGCGTGAGGCGAACACTCTCGCCCGCCTCAGGTCGCCCCAGAACCGTCTGGTTCGAGCGCCCCGAAGCCGTCGCATCTTTCAAATCGCAGGTCCTTTGCTTTTCACGTGGGTAGGAACATGACTCAGATTGCTGCGCCTGATCTTACGGTCGTCGTGCCGACTTATAATGAGCGCGAAAATGTCCGAGAGCTGGTTCGGCTTTTGGACCGTGCGCTTGGCAAGATCGTCTGGAGCGTCGTCTTTGTCGATGACGAAAGCCAAGACGGAACGGCGGACGAAGTGCGCCAGCTGTCACAGACAGACCCCCGCGTCAAACTGATCCACAGGGTCGGACGCCGGGGCCTTGCCGGGGCCTGTATCGAGGGCATTCTTGGGTCAGAGGCCCCGGTCGTCGCCGTCATGGACGGGGATCTGCAGCATGATGAACGTCGCTTGGCCGACATGTATCAGATCATGCAGGACTCGCAGGACACAGATCTGGTCATCGGCTCTCGCAACGTGACGGGCGGCACCTCGGGCGACGGGTTGTCGCGCGTGCGCAAATGGGGATCAGACCGCGCCACCGCCTTGGTCAAGCGGCTCTTGGGGCTGGCAGTGAGCGACCCGATGAGCGGCTTTTTCATGCTGCGCCGCCGTGCCTTCAACGAGGTCGTCTGCGGGCTGCAAACACATGGGTTCAAGATCCTCGCTGACATGCTGTCGGCGGCGCAAGGGCGCTGGAAGGTCGTGGAAATTCCCTATCAGTTCCGTGCGCGAACCGCAGGAGAGTCGAAGATGTCGATCAATGTGTCGCTGGAGTTTCTGGCGCTGCTTATCTCGCGCATGACCGGTGGCGTGCTGCCCGTGCGGTTCGTGTTGTTCCTGTTTGTCGGGGCGACAGGCCTGTTTGTGCAACTTGCGGTGATGCGGCTGGCCATGCTGGTGCTGGGCGAAGAGTTCGTCTGGGCTCAGGGGATTGGTGTTCTGGTCGCGATGACCTCTAATTTCATGCTCAACAATATGATCACCTATCGCGAACGCAGGCTGAAAGGGTCCGCATTTCTGCGCGGTCTGGTGTCGTTCTATCTGGTCTGCACGGTCGGGGCTGTTGCCAATATTGCCGCGGCGACCGTGCTGTTTCACTTTCTGCCATTGTGGTTTGTCGCCAGCAGCATCGGCGCAATTATCGGCGCTTTGTGGAATTTCTGGGCTAGCCTGATCTTCACGTGGCGGGCGACCTAAACATGGCCCCGGCTGACTTTACGGGCGCCACACGGCCATCCAATCTCTGGGTGCGGAACGGCCTTCCCACGCTCCTGCTTATCTCGGTCGTCGCACTGGCGTTTCACGCGGCCCTCGCGCTTTGGGTGCCAGTGTTTCAGGATGAAAGCTACTACGCGCTTTGGGCCACCAGACCAGCGATTGATTATTACGACCACCCGCCGATGATCGCCCTATGGATCTGGGCGGGGCGTGCGATTTTCGGGACCACTTTTTTGGGTGTGCGGGTTGTATCGGTTCTTACGCTCGCGCTGGTGCCCGCAATGGTCTACCGGATCGCGTGGCTGGTGTCGCACGATCGGCGCACCGCACAGGTTGCAGCCCTTTTCTACGCAACGATGACGACCCCGATCGTGCTGGGCTTTTCCTCCACGCCGGATTCGCCCTCGGTGGTCTTTTGGGCCTTCTCAACAATGGCCCTGTTCGAGGCGATCAAAGACCCTGTGCGCAAATCAACTGGCTGGTTCGCGATATTCGGCGTGACCTTGGGGCTGGGTGTGTTGTCGAAGTTCACAAACCTTTTCCTGATCTTGGGAATCGGAATGTGGCTAATTTTCACGCGACCAGGGCGACGCATCTTTGTCCGGTCCGGCGCGTGGGTCGCGATCGGGGCCACTAGCATCACGGTGCTGCCGTTCTTGCTCTGGAACATGCAGCATGACTGGTATGGGTTTCAGCGCCAGTTTTCCCGCCTTGATGTGGGGGCGCTGCCGCATTCGGCCTACGCAACCTATCTGGTGATCATCCTCGTCACAGTTCTGCCGCCGCTGCTGTGGTTTCTTGGGCGCGGCGTAATGCGCACAAGCACGCGCAGCGCGATCCTGCTGTGGCTCAACCTGCCGCTGCTGATCTACTTCGCCTTCCATTCATCGCATGCGCGGGTTCAGGCTAACTGGCTCGCCCCGGTCTTTCCCGCGTTGAGCGTGATTTGTGCGCTCGGCGCGCCCCAGTATCGCAAGGTGGCTATCTATTTTGCAGCCGGGGTTTCGGCGCTTTTCTCGGTAATTGCCTTGGGGCTGGCCCTCTGGCCGGGGCCGCCGGTCTTTCCGGGCGACAACCCGTTCAATCAAACCAAGGGCTGGGCACAGCTTTCCAATCGGCTTGAGGCGTTTGCACACGCCAACAACGCACGCTGGATCGCGGTTACGGATTATGGAACGACAGGAGAACTGGCCTTCCATATCTCCACGCTCCCGGTCTGGTCGATCACACAGACAATGCGCTACAATTTTCGCGGCGACTTCCCCAAGGCGCTCTGCGAGCAGCCCGCCTTGTTGATCGAGCACGGAATGGGACCGACTGCGTCCAGCGCGCAATTCGATGTTACCAACTCAGCGATCGTCTTTCACAGGGTGTCCGCGGGCATCCCGATTGCGGATTACACCGCAACGGTTGTGCAGCAACTCAAAGACTGCCCGCCACCCAGCGAATAGGCTCAGGGCTCATTAATCGGCTTGCTATGACCATTGCGGTGAGAACGGTGGAGCAATAGTCGGCCACGGTAGCGGCGGGATTGGAACGCCCCCACCGAAGTGGTCCACCTTTTGGGATAGAATTATCCCGTTTTCAAGAGGACGACGAGATGACTGGAAAGCGAGAAAAGCCCGAGGACATTGTGCTAAAGCTACGGCAAGTTGAAGTGCCACAAGGGCACGGACGGTCACCCTCGTTCGTCCACCCTCCAATCTGATTAATCAAATCAGATGGTGTCACTACGGCTCGTAGGCGATCTCTCAGCGTATGACGGAAGCTGTGAAGCCCTTGCCCTGGTTTCGCAAGGTTGTTGTCCTTCAGCCATTTGTTGAGTGCTGAGGAAGCTGTGCCAGAATTGAAGGGTTTACTGGTGTCCTTGGGCTGGAAGCAGGGAAAAAAGGAAATTCCCCTTGATTTCCATAGCTCGCTTTGCTGCCCAGAGGGCTTCTCCGACAAGAGGAACTTTCCGCTCAGAGCCTTTGGTTTTCAGGCCACGGAGTTCATTGGGGCGGATGTAGATATATGGCACTGCCGCATCTAGGAAGACATCGCCCTTCTTCAGACCTATAACCTCAGCAAGCCTTGCGCCTGTGTCCGAAAGCATCGCGATAGCCCAGCGCCTTTGGTCATCCGTTTGCCGACACTTTTCTTGGATCACGTCCAATTCAGCCATGCTGTAGGTGTCTCGAGGCTTTCTTGGCCCCTCATCCCTGTTGGGAATTGTTAACCCATCGAAGGGGTTTGTCATCGAGAGTTCAAATTCTTGAATGCCCGTCCTGATGACTGGCCGAACTTGAGACAGGTACCGCTTCACCGTCTCAGGCCCAACGCCATTGTCGACCAGACGACGAACGAATTCCCTGGCATGCTCTCGGTTGAGATTGTCGAGTGTGATGTCGCCCGTGATCTCCAAGAGCAAATTCCAAGCACGATCAAATTGCTGCTCACCCACGCGATTCTTCGGCCCTTTCCCTAACTCAAAGTGCAGTTCCTTGGCGTCGGAAAGCGTACGCGGGATCTTCTCACCATACAGGATGTCTACGGTTAGCTGTTCTTGGGGCGTCAGCGCTGGACGGGGCTCGTAGGGCTCATGGGAAGGGAGGTAGTAGCTAAGAAAGTTGTCGATGGTGGGATCATCTGGCTGGAGCTTTGCATGACCAGGTTTGAGACTAGCTGCTTCTAGGGTTGCCAGTGCAAGCTGAGCATTGCCTTCGGTCTCATGGCGCTCCCTGTATGCCTTCCAAAGAGCATCAAGCCGACGAGTATGTGAATCTGCCCGCCGACAAGCTTCGGCCTTGTCTGAAGTTTTCAAGCTGAAGAACAATTGCTCGGGAGTTTTGCGGGTGTTCGGAGCTTTGTGCAGCTTACGGACATCGCTCGGCACTCTACGCCGATAATAGTAGGTGTTTCCCTTTAACTGTAGGTGCTTGCACATGAACCTAAAGGACCCGATTCAAACAGGACAATCATCGCTGTGTAACCTCTTGTGTTACCTGCGACAACGCCGAAAAGAGACCTAACCCATTGAAATCATATACAGTAAGGGGGTTTAGGTGGCGGAGACGAAGTCCGACAAATCCCATGTGAAAAAAATGTTTTTCATTTTAAAACAATAGTTTAATTTTTTGATGCGATCAAAGTGTGTATCATTTTGTGTAGCAAAATTTCACTCGTCATACGAGAGCACATCACTTGTTCTTGGGCCCCTCGAGTGCTGCCGCATCCCAGAGGCCACAGCTTTCACTTATACGCCACAGCGCATACATTGGCCATACACGCTCCAGCGTATAGTTGCTACATATACGTTACAGCGCATATTGACACCTTATACGCCATGGCGTATATTGGCAATATGAATGACCTTGCACGCACAACAAAACAAATCGGAACCATCATCCAGCGCGCACGTAAAAAGCGCGGCTTGACGCAGATGGATTTGGCCGAACGCGCCGGACTGCGCCAAGGCACTATTTCCTTGATCGAAACCGGAAATACGCCCGCGAAGATGGATTCCATCCTTGCCGTGCTGGCCGCCCTCGACCTCGAATTCACAATCAGGTCGCGTTCTAAGGGGACGGCATCTGACATAGAAGAGTTGTTCTGATGGGACGGCGTCCGAGCTATGTGCCGCTGCGTGTCTATCTCAACAACCGGCGTGTCGGAACGCTAAGCCGTGAAACCAGCGGCGCGATCAGCTTCGCCTATAATCAAAACTGGCTAGACTGGAGTAATGCGCTACCGGTCTCTCTTTCCCTTCCCTTGCGCGAGACACCCTATCGCGGTGAACCCGTGGTCGCGGTTTTTGAGAACCTGCTGCCAGACTCCGACGCACTCAGACGCCGCGTCGCCGAGAAAGTCGGCGCGCGCGGCATTGATGCCTACAGCCTGCTATCCATCATCGGGAGAGATTGTGTTGGCGCACTGCAATTCATGGCTGGTGACGATGAAGAGATCGACAGCACAGGCACGATCGAAGGAGAGATTGTCGATGAAGCCGCCATCGAGAAAATTCTGAAAGGATTGAGCCAAGCTCCGCTTGGCCTGACCCGCGACGACGATTTCAGGATCTCAGTGGCTGGCGCACAGGAAAAGACGGCGCTGCTTTGGCATGACGGAAACTGGCTTAAACCACATGGCACGACGCCAACAACGCATCTGTTCAAAAAACAACTCGGCAAATTGCCGGACGGCATCGACCTCTCGGACAGTGTCGAGAATGAATTCTATTGCCTAAAACTGGCTGAAGCTTTTGGCCTACCGGTCAATGATGCTCGTATCCAAACCTTCGGCGAAACCAAAGCGCTAGTCATTGAACGCTTCGACCGCCGTTGGACGAAGGACGGTCGGTTGATCAGATTGCCGCAAGAGGATTGCTGCCAAGCCCTCTCGGTCCCGCCGACACTCAAATATCAGAGCGATGGTGGTCCTGGCATTGTCGATATCCTTGGCTTTTTGACCGGCAGCGACTCGCCGACAGAAGATCAGGACGTGTTCTTCAAGGCTCAGATCATTTTCTGGCTGATGGGCGCGACAGACGGTCACGCCAAGAATTTCAGCGTGTTTATCAGTCCCGGCGGTTCATACCGCCTGACGCCGCTCTATGACATACTCTCAGCTCAGCCGAGCCTTATCGCGCGTCAGATCGAGCGAAAACAGATGAAGCTCGCCATGTCAGTCGGTGACCGGCGGCACTACCGAATTGATCAAGTTCACGGTCGGCATTTTGTTCAGTCGGGAATGCGAGCCGGGCTTTCGAAAATCCGTGCGACCAGTCTGATCAAGGATGTCGCCGCGCGGGCGGAAGATGCCATCGAAGCCGTCGCTGCTGCATTGCCGCCGAACTTCCCTGCTGCAATCCACGACACTGTGCGCAAAGCTATCCTCACCCGCACCAGAGGCTTGACATTCGACAAGGCCCAAAATTGATTTGTTAACTTATCGGAGGCTTTCGCCCGGCGTTGTTGCGCAAATCAGCGTTGGGGCTGACGGCCCCCTTTCCCGTGGCCCTTCAGGTGATAGCCTCGATCTCGGCCCTACCGGGGACCGAGAAGCGGTTCATGATAGCGATGCGGATCTGGATTTCGGCGGTCTGGCGGTCGGGGTCTCGTGACATGATCCGCTCGCCGAAGAGCTTCAGGCGATTCATCTGAGCTTCGACCCGACTTCGGACGTGATAGTCCGCCCATCGTTTCCAGAGCGCTCTTCCAAGGCGTCGCGTCGCGCACAGGATCTCGTTTCGCACCAAGGCTGCAGGGCAGTCCTCTTTCCAGGCGCGCCCGTTGCGGCGGATCGGTATGACGGCATCGGCGCCGTGTTCGATGATCGCGGCATGGCATCGTCGCGTGTGATAGGCGCCGTCCGCGGTGACGGTGGCGATCTCTTCTTCCTCGGGAATTTGCGCCAGCAACTCCGGCAGCAGAGGGCTGTCCCCCTGGCGGCTCGAGGTGAACTCGACCGCGCGTATGTCGCCGGTCTCCGTGTCCATGGCGATGTGGACCTTGCGCCATTGCCTCCGCCGGGTAGGGCCATGCTTCCGGGCCAGCCATTTGTTACCCGGCAGGGGATTGCGAAGCAATCGCCCGAGAGGGCGCCATCGCCGCGGAACTTGATGCCGGTGCTGTCGATCAGCAGGTTCAACGGCTTCCCCGAACGGCGATAGGGGATCTGCACCCCGAGCCGCGCTTGCCGTCGGCACAGCGTCGAATAATCCGGAACCGGCCAATCGAGCCCAGCCATCCGGATCAGGCTCTCGACCAGCCCGACCGTTTGCCGAAGCGGAAGGCCGAAGAGCACTTTCAGCGTGAGGCAGACCTGGACCGCCGCATCCGAGAACGTCTCGGGCCGCCCCCGCTTGCCGGTTTTTCCGGCATGCCAGACCGTGTCGGGATCAAACCAGACCGAGAGCGAGCCCCGCTGGCGCAGCGCCGCGTTATATTCGAACCAGTTCGTCGTGCGATAGCGGGTGGGAGAAGGCTTCGGCAAGGCACCGATCTAACGCACTGGATTCGCGTAGTGAATCCTCATCACTGATATGTGCAACAAGGTCTACTCAACCGCCCCTTTCATTGGCGCGCATTGCTTTGTAACTTGCTGTTTGAGGGTCTGTTTTGATGCCGTCGACATCCCATTCCTGCAGATCGGCAACGATATAAAAGCACGCGCTCATCTCAGGACGTAGGCCCACCCTTTGGATCATATTCGGGAAGTTCCCTGATGCCCCAGATCACAACACTTGACGCAACCCCGGTCAGCCGTTTCGCCTTTGGCGCGATGCAGTTTGGCAGCGGCGCGGATGAAGCGGCCAGTAAGGATATGTTCACCACCTGCCGCCGTGCAGGCATCAACCATTTCGACACCGCTTACGGCTATGGTGACGGCGCTTCGGAAACCATGCTGTCAGCGATGATCGAAACGGAACGCGACTCTCTGCTGATCGCGACGAAATTCGGTGGCGACGGGGATGCAAGCAAGGCTAATCTGACGGCCCAATTCGACGTTTCCCGCAGCCGGTTGAAGCTTGATGTGATCGATGTGCTCTACATGCACCGCTTTGATCCCCACACCGATTTGCACGAAACGATGGAGGCTTTGGCGCGCCTGAAACAGGCCGGACAGATCCGCTATGTCGGGCTGTCCAATTTCGCCGCGTGGCAGGTAATGAAAGCCGTCGCGGTCGCAGCCAGGTTCGATCTGACGATCGACATCATCCAGCCGATGTATAGCTTGCTCAAACGTCAGGCCGAGGTTGAACTCCTGCCGATGGCGGCGGATCAGACCATTGCAGTCGCGTCCTACTCGCCCTTGGGGGCCGGGCTTTTGACCGGAAAATACCAACGCGGCGAAACGGGGCGACTGGCGCAGAACACGGTTTACAAATCGCGTTACCGGGAGGATTGGATGCTGGAAGCCGCCGCCGGGTTGACCGATCTGGGGGCCGAGATTGGCACCGATCCCGCAACTTTGGCGGTGGCTTGGGTCGCCGCCCATCCTGCGGCCCCGATGCCGATCATATCGGGGCGGACGTCACAACAATTGCTGCCGTCTCTGGCAGCTATACACTTTGATATGACACCTGAAATCTATAACCGCATCAGCGCGTTGAGCCCCGAGCCTCCCCCGGCAACGGATCGCAGTGAAACGTGAAACTATTCGGCGCGGTAGCCCTGTGGCACCGCGCCGTTCCATACAAAAACGGGACTGTCTTGACAGGGTAAGGTGCCGCGCCTAGAGCACGCTCACAGACGCCTGACCGCATGGCGACAATTCCCAGGACTGCACCTCTTTTGCCTGCACAAGCTCGGCGACCGCGCTGTCGAACTGCTGAAAATGGGTGCTGGCGAGATGCTGCTCGAAGGCGGCGGCGTTGGAATAGACCTCATACAGGAACACGCGCGTGGGATCGGATTTGGCCTCGGTGCAGACATCAAAGCGCAGGCACCCTTCTTCGAGGTCAAGAGATTGCTGCGCCTGAGCGCGCATCAGCGGGATGAACCGGCCCATTTGGCCGGGATGGATCGTGAAGGTGACGGTGATGACAAACATGGATCAGCTCGGAAAACGGTGTTGCAGGTCGAGGATGGCGTCGGGCGTCAACGCACGATAGCGTCGATCCCGAAGAATAAACAAAAGCTTGGCGGTTTCTTCCAACTCTTCGCTGGCATATTGTGCGGCGCGCAGATCCGTGCCTGCGACGACAGGGCCGTGATTGGCCAGCAACACCGCGTGATGCTTGCCCGCCACCGCCGCCACCGCATCGCCCAGGGCAGGATCGCCGGGCGGGAAATAGGGAACCAGCTTGACCTTGCCCAGCTTCATTACCGCATAGGCGGTAAGCGGCGGGATCGCGGCATCGGGGTCGGTTTCCTCGAGCATACTCACCGCGACGGCATGGGTGGAATGCAGATGCACGACCGCCCCTGCATCGGCGCGATGGCGATACATTGCCAGATGCAGAAAGCTCTCTTTCGTCGGCTTTGGCCCCGACACGAAGCGCCCCTGCGCATCGATCAGCGCCAGTTCGGCGGGGTCGAGATCACCCATCGCGATATTGGTCGGGGTCATCAGCCAGCCGCCATCGGGCAGGCGCACCGAGATATTGCCCGAGCTACCGGCGGTATATCCGCGCGCATAGAGCGATTGACCGATCTTGCAGATCTCTTCGCGCAATTTGCTTGTCATGCAGGCTCTCCTTGTTCCAGCATCGACACCGCGGTTTCGAAGAAATCCGCCTGTCCGAAATTGCCTGACTTCAACGCAAGCCACAGCCCCCCGCCCTGCGCCCAAGGCACGCCCGGCGCGATTTCGGGGCCAATCGCCAGTTCCTGCACCCCGAGCCCGCGCACGACAGCGCCCGAGGTCTCGCCACCCGCGACGACGAAAGCGTTATAGCCCCGCGCGGCGGCCTGCTGCGCCAGAATGGCGAAGAAAGTCTCAAGCCGCGCCCCGGCCTCTTCACGGCCCAGAACCGCTTGCACAGCCTTGACCTGTTCGGGGCGGTCGGTGGCATAAACGAGTTGGCGCGGATTGGAACACGCCGCCAGCTGATCCAGAACCTGCGTTGCCAGAGCCTCGGGCTGGCCCGCCTCTGCCGCGCCCACCTTGACCGCCTCATAGCCTGCCGCAATCGCTTGGGACACCTGCGCCCGCGTCATCTCCGAGCCCGACCCCGACAGGACAAGCGCCCGCATCTGCGCAGGATCGGGACGGGTGAAGGCATCGCGCTGCGCGCGGCACCCGGCCATGATCTGGCGCGCAAGGGCGGCCCCGATCGCCGAGCCCCCCGTGACCAACGGCTCAGCGAGAACCGCTTGCGCAAGCGTATCAAGATCACCATCGCTGACGGCATCGCAGATCACTATCGTGCCCGCCTCCGCACCCTGATAGGACGCGCGCACCGTGTCTACGTCCAGATCGATGCAGGTCTTGTCAATCAACCCGACCGGGGCGCTGCGCTGGCGCGACAGCACCCGCACGAGATCAGGGTCATGCATCGGCGTTAGCGGATGCTGCGCCATCGAACTTTCCGACAGCAGGCGATCGCCCACGAACAGGTGCCCCATGAATACGCGCCGACCGTTTTCGGGAAAGGCGGGCGCAGCGATGGCCCGTTTTGCGCCCGCCTCCTGCATCAGCGCGTCGCTGACCGGCCCGATATTGCCCGCGTCCGTGGAATCGAACGTAGAACAATATTTGAAAAACAATCGTTTTGCCCCAAGGTGATCGCGCAACCAGCGCGCCGCCTCGCAGCTTTCGGCGACGGCCAGATCGGGCGCGATATTGCGCGTTTTCAGCGCCACAACGACGGCATCGGCGCGCTCGCGCAATGCGCCCTCGGGCACGCCGACCCTCAGGGCGACCCGCATCCCCGAGCGGCGCAACATCACCGCCAGATCACAGGCCCCCGTGAAATCATCGGCAATCGCACCGATCTCGATCTGATCGCCCTGCCCCGTCATTGCGCGCCTGTCTCCGCACCGGAGGCGATCTCGTCGATCAGCAACGCCAGCTCGGCCGTCATCGCCGCCGTGCCCATATCGCCGCCAAACTCCATCGGGCGCAGCCGGTTTTGCTCAAAGCCGCGCTCAACGGCCGTATCGACCAGCAGCGCAGCCGATTGCGCCGCCGGGCTGTTATACGTCTCGGCGAGGTAGTCGAGCATCAACGCACCACTCAGGATCGCGGCGAGCGGGTTGGCCTTGTCCTGCCCCATGATGTCGGGCGCGCTGCCATGAGCGGGCTGGAACAGGGCATGATCGTCGCCGATCTCGGCACAGGCCGCCATGCCCATCCCGCCAACCAGACCACCGGCCAGATCCGACAGGACATCGCCGAACATGTTTTCCATGACCAGCACGTCGAAATCCCAAGGTCGGCGGATCAGATCAGGCGCCTGCGCATCGACATAGTTGTAGCTCTTTCCCACATCGGTGAACCCTTCGGCGCGCTCGTCAAAGATCTTGCGGAAGAACGCCTGGGATTCAAAGACATTGGCCTTATCCACGCAGGTCACATGCCCCGGCTTGCCACGCGCACGGCGCTTGCGCGCCAGTCGGAAGGCAAAGTCATGCAGCTTTTCCGTCTGGCGCGTGATGCGCATGATGTCGCGCACTTCGCTATCACCGATCACCTCGGCGCGCCCATGCACGGCAGCGGAGTAAAACGGCTCTGGCGCACATTGTGTGATGTTTGACGGCTCCACTCCTACATTTGGCGCAGATGCTGAAGGGGATGATCATCATGACAGGGCGTTTCGACACCAAGCTGTTGCCTGAAGGGCTTCGC